>CAZAIG010000104.1:0-8620 GCA_964485135.1 uncultured Porphyrobacter sp.
CGCTAGATCGAGCGCTGCCTTGGTCTGGCCCAGCCCCGAAATATCGTCGCGCTCGCCCTCGACAGCGAGCAAAGCTGTGTCCTCAATCGCAGTCAAATCCACCAGCTCGCCCTTGTGACGGAACTCGCCATTGGGGATGGAGTGTTTCTGAAACACTTCCTCGACTGTCTGGAGATAGAACTCAGCCGTCATATCGCACACACTGCGATATTCGTCGTAGAAATCCTTGGTCGCCTGAGCGCTGTCTTCATCGCCCGCATTGAGGTGCTTGAACATCTCATAATGGCTCATCATGTGGCTGCCGAGGTTCATGCTCATAAAGCTGGCGAGCTGCATAAACCCGGGATAGACTTTGCGCCCAGCCCCGCGATGGTTCATCGGGACGGTGGCGATCACGGTCTGCTGAAACCACTCGATTGGACGATCCATCGCCATATCATTGACCGTGGTGGGGCTTTCGCGCGTGTCAATCGGCCCGCCCATCATGGTGAGGGTTTTGGGCCGCGCGGGATGCTTGCTGGCATTCATCAAAGCCGTCGCGGCAAAGGCAGGGACTGACGGCTGGCACACTGCCATCATATGCGCGCGCTCACCGTCTTGGCTTTCCCGTATGTAGTCGAGAAAATCGATCAGATAGTCGATATAATCATCAAGATCGAATTGCCCTTCGTGCAAGGGAACTGTCTTCGCATCGGCCCAATCGGTGATGTAAACCTCGCAAGATTCCAGCATCCGCTCAACCGTGCCGCGCAGCAGAGTGGCAAAATGCCCGCTCATTGGAGCGACGATCAGCATTTTGGGTCTGCCCGTGCCGCCTTCTGTGTCGATACCATCAAGACGGAACCGCTTCAAATCACCAAAGGGGCGGTTCACGACTGTGCTTTCGATCACGGGATAGGTTTTGCCGCCCGTCTCAATCTGCTCAATGCCAAAGGCAGGCTTGCCATAGCTGGCCGTGGCGTGGGCAAACACTTCCAATGCTGAGGCCGCCATGGGCCCGAGCCCGGTATAACCCAACGGATTGATCGGATTGGTCAGCATTTCTGCGCCGATAGAGGCCAACGAGCTGACATGCGTCAGCCATGCTTTTTGCATTTCATGTGCGTGATACAGCAATGTGTTTCCTTTGTGGGCCAAGGCATGAGTCCTCAGGATTCCCTTACTTCGCCCACACATCTGCACCCTCTGGCGTTATTGTGCAATGCACAATTTCTTGGTGGATGTTAAGTTTCCTGTCGCAATTTGGGATTTAGCGCGTGAAATTCGCCCACTTCATCGCTAACTGATGGGTTCAATGGACCAGCCAGACACTCCAACCCGCGATAGCAATGCACTTTCTGGCATAGATGAGCGTGCCGTTTTGGCGGAAGGACCGGACACAGGTTCGGCTGAGACGGATCGTGAAACTCAAACGGATGCGGCGAAGAATGAGCCGCCTAAGGCGCGCAGCCTTGGCCCACTGAAGATGATCTATGCAGCGGCGGCAAAATATCCGCTGCAAATCGCGCTCGCCTTTACCGCTCTGTTGATGTCGGCAGCAGCGACGCTGGCGATCCCTGCGGGCTTGATGCAGGTCGTGGATGAGGGCTTTGCCGCGGGCGGTACGCCAGAGGAGATTGGCCGCTGGTTCCGATATTTGCTGATGATCGTCGCGGTGTTGGGCGTTACGACTGCGCTGCGGTTCTATTTCGTCAGCTGGATTGGTGAGCGCGTGGTCGCTGATATCCGCCGGGACGTGCATGAAAATCTGCTGCGGCTGGCTCCCGGATTTTACGAGGAAAACAGTCCGAAAGAAATTTCCAGCCGGATGACGTCGGACACTGCGATAATCGAGCAAGTCGTGGGCACAACCGTCTCGGTCGCCTTGCGCAACACGCTGATGGCTATTGGGGGAACGATTGTACTCTTCGTTATCCAGCCGCAGCTGACTTTGGGGTTGGTGCTGGTTATCCCACTGATCATTCTTCCCATCACCCTGTTTGGGCGGCGATTGCGCGGTGTCTCACGCACGAGTCAGGACCGGGTGGCCAGCGTCGGCGCTATGGTGACAGAAGTGCTCTCAGCCATGAAAGTGGTGCAAAGTTTCAACCAAGAAGGCCGTGAAGCCGCGCGTTTCGGAGAGGCTGTGGAGCAGACTTTCGAAACGGCGAAAAAGCGCATTCTGATCCGGGCGGCGATGACATCGATCATTATCTTGCTCATTTTTGGCTCCATCGTCCTGCTGATGTGGCGCGGCGCGTTGGCAGTGAGCAGCGGAGCGATGACCGGCGGCGAGATTACGATGTTCGTGCTAACCGGCGGCTTGATCGCTGGCGCGTTTGGCGCGCTTACCGAAGTGTATGGTGATCTGCTGCGCGGGGCCGGGGCCGCCAGCCGATTGAGTGAATTGCTGCAAGCGCGCGCCGAAATCAAAGCGCCGGATCGGCCCGAGCGCTTGCCCACGCCGCCGCGCGGCGGGCTGTCGTTCCGCAATGTTACTTTCCGCTATCCGACCCGCCCTGAAACGGCTGCTTTGTCCGATTTCACGTTAGAGGTGGAGCCGGGCGAAACCGTCGCCATCGTCGGCCCATCGGGAGCGGGTAAATCCACTTTGTTCCAGCTGGTTGAGCGGTTCTATGATCCGCAGGCGGGCACTATTCGCCTCGACGGAGTGCCGCTGACTAAGGCTGATCCCGCTGAGATCCGCAGCCGCATCGCCTTCGTGCCGCAAGACGGTGTCTTATTCAGTGCGAACGCGCGCGACAATCTGCGCTATGGCCGGATGGATGCAAGCGATGCAGATGTTTGGGAAGCCGCGCGCGCTGCCAATGCCGCAGGCTTTTTGGAAGAACTGCCGCAAGGTCTCGACACGTTTCTGGGTGAAAGCGGCACGCGGCTATCGGGCGGGCAGCAGCAGCGTCTGGCGATTGCGCGCGCACTGCTTCGCGATGCGCCGATCCTGCTGCTGGATGAGGCAACAAGCGCTCTGGATGCCGAAAGCGAGCGGCTGGTGCAGGATGCGCTCGATCGCTTGATGCTGGAACGCACAACTTTGGTGATCGCCCACCGTCTGGCCACTGTGCGCCAAGCGGACCGGATTATCGTGCTCGACGAAGGGCGCATCGCTGAGCAAGGTACGCATGAAGAGCTGACGCGGGCTGATGGAATGTATGCGCATCTTGCGCGGCTGCAATTCACTGGCGATAGCGTGCATTCTTAGGCTTGGCTTCTGATGCCAACAGCTTAACGGCGAAAGCACGGTTAATTTTCGACTAGCGACGTTGTTGACCGACCAATAACACACAGGTTCATCTAAAACCGGTTAGTGCCATCCACAGTAACGAATTTATCGAACAAGGTCAGGTGCAAACCAGTGTGGTTCGCTGGAACAGAGCGCCGCTATAATTGGGGATTACAATGAAACACGGTATTTCCGGCTTTATCGGTGCCAGCGCGATTGCGCTTGCCATGGCAAGTCCTGCGCTGGCTGGTGAACATAACGATGACGGTCACAGCGCGCACGGCGGTATTGAACGGCTCGTCGAAGAAAGCGCGAGCGATGCCGCGAAAGCGGGAACTGACAAAGACGCCGAGATTGCGACGCCGACGATGAATTTTGGAGAGTGGGGATTTGATCCCGAATTGCTGTCCCCCGATATGCGTCCGGGCGATGACTTTTTCGCTTATGCCAATAACAAATGGTTAGAGGCGAACCCATTACCGCCTGAATTTAGCCGGTTCGGCGCATTCACTTTGCTCTCTGAAAAATCGACGCGTGATGTGAAAGCACTGGTCGATGAATTGACCGCAAAAGACCCTGCTGAGCTGAGCGGCGATGAAGCGCGAATCGTGAATGCGTTTAAGGCGTTTCTTGACACCGATGCGATTGATGCAGCCGGATTGACCCATGCACAACCGCACCTCAATCGGCTGGCGGGCGCGAGCAGCTTGACCGAGCTTACCCAGCTTTGGGCAGAGCCGGGCTATGCCTCGCCCGTTGGCGGATTTGTCACGGTCGATGCAAAGCAGCCTGACCGGTATGTCTCCTATGTCGGGATTGGCGGATTGGGGCTTCCAGACCGCGATTATTACACCGACACCAGCGAAAAAGGGCTGGAGATCCAGCGGCTCTACAAAGACTATCTCACATTCCTATTTAAAGAGGCCGGATATGACGATCCGGCCGCTGCGACCACGGCCGTTTACGCTTTCGAAAACCGGCTAGCGCGCCAAGTCATTTGGGACCGCACCGTTAGCCGCAATCGCGATCTCACTTACAACAAAGTGTCGAAGGAAGAGATGAACGCGCTTGCGGGCGATGTTCCTTTCGATGACATCATGGCCAAAACCGGTCTCGACAAATCGCCGTTCTACGTAGTGACCACAATGCCGCCGTCTGATGAGCGGGCCAAGGAATTGGGCCTCGATGAAGAAACGCGTGGCAAAATCGGCACGGGCCTGCCCGGCATGTTTGAGGTATTGCGCACAACCCCTTTAACCACGCTGCAAGCATGGTCGATCAAAGAATTTCTGTCCGATCATTCCTCCGTTCTGCCGAGCCGGTTCGATAAGGCTTCGTTTGAATTTTACAGCAAGAAACTGCGCGGAACGCCAGAGCAGCGGCCGCGCTGGAAACGCGCGATTTCCGCGACCGAAGGCGCCTTGGGCGAGCTGGTCGGCAAAAGCTATGTCGAGCGCTATTTCCCCTCTGAAAACAAAGCGGCGATGGACGAGCTGGTCGCCAATTTGCGGATTGCTATGGGTCAATCGATCGATGAAATCAGTTGGATGAGCGATGCAACCAAGGAAGAAGCGCGCGCCAAGCTGAACAGCTTCGATCCTAAGATTGGCTACCGTGACAACCTTGAAACTTACGAAGGGCTTGACGTTACCCCTGACAATCCGCTTGCCAATTCTATCGCCGCCAGCGCTTGGAGTATGAAGGACAATATCTCCAAGCTGGGTAAGCCGATTGACCGCACCGAATGGTTCATGCTGCCCCAGACGGTGAATGCCTATTACAATGCGACCAAGAACGAAATTGTGTTCCCTGCCGGGATTTTGCAACAGCCCTTCTTTGGTGTGAACGCAGACATCGCTGTTAATTACGGCGCGATTGGCGGTGTGATCGGTCATGAGATTGGCCACGGCTTTGACGATCAAGGCTCGAAATCCGACTACAAAGGTAAATTGCGCAATTGGTGGACGGATGAAGATCGCGCCGCTTTTGATGAGCGCGGCGATAAGCTGGTTGCGCAATATTCGGCCTTCTGCCCGTTTGATGAAGGGGAAACCTGCGTCAATGGCCGCCTGACCTTGGGTGAGAATATTGGCGATGTGGGTGGGTTGAGCCTCGCTTACCGCGCATACAAAATCGCGACCAAGGATATGGATGTGCCAGTGATTGACGGGCTTACTGGTGATCAGCGGTTCTTCCTTGGCTGGGCGCAAGTTTGGCGTTCTGCACAGCGCGAGGAAAACTACCGTTTGCGTTTGAAAACCGGCGTTCACTCACCCGAAGAATACCGCGTTAACGGCCCCGTGCGGAACATGGACGCCTGGTATGAAGCCTTTGGCGTGACCGAGGATCATGCGATGTATCTTCCTCCAGAGGAACGCGTGCGGATCTGGTAGACCTTTTGTTTTGCGCACCTGCGCTGGAATTCTCTGGCGCAGGCGCGACTTCCTCGCTCACGCGACCTAAAGGTCGCATCGCTGCGGGCGGGCAGTCGCCCTTGCGGCCGCTTCGCGACCGGCTAGGTAACGCACTCTGATGTTGACTTAGTTGGCGCTTCCAACGCAGAGCGCAAAGCATGACTTTCTTGCAGCTCTTGATCATTGCGGTCGTCCAAGGGATCACCGAGTTTCTGCCGATATCCTCGTCAGGGCATTTGATACTGATCCCCTATCTGACGGATTTTTCCGACCAAGGCCCGCTGATTGATGTGGCGGTGCATGTTGGGTCGTTGCTCGCGATTGTCGTCTATTTCTTCAAAGATGTGTTGGTTTTGGCGCGCGGCGGCTTTGCCAGCATCGGGATCGGCGCAAGCGCTCCCAATGCTCCGGCAGAACGCAGCTTGTTCTGGTGGATTGTGCTCGGCACGATCCCCGCCGTTGTCTTTGGCCTCTCGATCAAAATGGGCCTGTTCAACGGCATTGCGACCGACTGGTTCGGGGTGGAAATTGTCGATGATGATCTGATGAGCTCGATCCGCTTTACCGATCTCATCGCGTTCAATCTGATCTTTTACGGCATTCTGCTGGGCATTGCGGATTGGGTCGGCAAGGAAGTGAAGAGCTTTGAGCAGATGACGTGGCGCGATGGCTTGATCGTCGGCCTCGCGCAAGCGCTAGCGATTATTCCGGGCACGTCGCGCTCAGGCGTTACGATGACGGCGGCGCGCTTCCTTGGCTACACTCGGGTAGAGGCCGCGCGCTTCTCTTTCCTCCTCTCCATCCCCGCCGTTGCGGGTGCAGGCGTGTTGATTGTGCCGGAGATTTTCGAAGCGGGAACCGCGCTGGCGTGGGATGCGCTTGTCGCTGGCGTGCTGACATTTGTAGCCGCCTTTGCGACCATGGCTTTCCTGATGAACTTCCTCAAAAAAGCCTCGATGATGGTCTTTGTGCTCTATCGGGTGGCGATGGGGATCGCGCTCTTTTATTGGTTTTAGCCTCAAGCGCCGGCGCTCGCCTCCGCTCGCTTTGCTATCCTCGCTCATACGGCCTAGAGGCCGCATCGCTGCGGGCGTCCGGTTGGACTTGCGGCCACTAAAGTGGCCGAAAATCTGTCAAAACTTAGGAAATTTTCTTTCAGAGACCACCCATAGATGACCCGTAGATAAGGCGAGATGGCGCAGCTAAATCGGAGATGCACCGCTTCCCCGGCCACCTCTCAAGAGATATTCCTGTGTCCCGCGATGCACCACATAATCGACATCGATCACGGCTGAATTGGCATAGGTGAAAGCTGCGGGAAGGTTTCGATACAGCCGGTCAAAATCGCGCTCGACCGTTTGCCGGAACAAATCCTGAAAGCTCTCGATCACGAAATAAGTCGGCTGCAAATCGCTGATGACATAATCGGTCCGCATGACGCGATCCACATTGAGCATGATCCGATTGGGGCTTTGCGCTTCAACCGCGAATTTGGCTTCCGAAGGGCCAGACAAAATCCCTGCGCCATAGGCGCGAATGTCGCCGGGGGCTTCTTCGATCAGGCCAAATTCGACCGTGTACCAATAGAGCGCGCCCAAAGCTTTCAGCCGGTTATACCGCATGGCTTTCCAACCCGCGCGGCCATATTCCTGCATATAATCGGCAAAAGTCGGATCGGTCAGCATCGGCACATGGCCAAACACATCGTGGAACACATCGGGCTCTTGGATGTAATCGAACGTCTCGCGCGTGCGGATGAAATTGCCAGCAGGGAAACGCCGATTGGCCAGATGCCAGAAGAACACATGATCGGGGATCAGCATGGGCACAGGCACCACGTTCCACCCTGTTAAAGCGCCCAACTCACTGGAAAGGCGTGCAAATTCGGGAACGCCGCCACGCGACAGATCAAGTTTCTCCAGCCCCGCCATAAACGCGCTGGCCGCACGGCCCGGCAAAATGTCCATCTGGCGCGCGAAGAGATCATCCCAGATCGCGTGATCCTCCGAGCCGTAATCAGCCTGCTTTGGCTCAATCCAATCATCGCCCAACCCATCGGGTTTTTGCAAAGGCGCAGTGAAAACATCGTCCGGCAAGGTGGGAAGCTGCGAAAAATCGTCTAAGATGTCAGTCTGCGTAGCCATGGTTTCATTTGAAACTGTATCACTGGCCATTCGCGCGCGCAATTAAGGAGTTGGTCTTGGGCACGTTGAAACGCAAGCAATATGAAAAAGCGATGGATCCGCTTGAGCTGGAACTGGTCAGCATGGCGCGCTGGGCCAAGACGACGGGGCAGCGGATTGTCGTGCTGTTCGAGGGGCGCGACACGGCGGGCAAGGGCGGCGCGATCCGCGCTGTCTCCGGCCGGTTGAACCCGCGCCAATGCCGGATTGTGGCGCTGGGTAAGCCGACCGAAGAAGAGCAAACGCAGTGGTATTTCCAGCGTTATATCAAGCATTTGCCAACGGCGGGCGAGATCGTCCTGTTTGATCGCAGCTGGTATAATCGAGCGGGCGTTGAAAAGGTCATGGGCTTTGCTTCTGAGGCCCAAGTGGACGCATTTCTGGAAGCCGCGCCCGCATTCGAAAAGCAACTGGTGGATGACGGTATTCTGCTGTTCAAATATTGGCTCACCACCGATCAGGAGAGCCAAGAAGAGCGCCTGCGCGAGCGATTGGAAGACCCGCTCAAGCGCTGGAAACTCTCGCCTATCGACTTGGCCGCGCGCGAGCAATATCAAGCCTATACGGACGCGCGCGAGGCAATGCTGGCGGCAACGCATACCGATCATGCGCCATGGACTTTGGTGGATTTCAACGATCAGAAGCGCGGGCGGCTGACGCTGGTGCGCGACCTGCTCGACCGCGTACCCGATACGCATATTGACCCGCCGCCGCTCGACTTTCCAGAGCTGGGGCATGAGCCCTTGGTGGAGAGCTATGGCGGCCTGAAGCCGATTGAGAATTATGAGGTTTGAACTGAGCGG
>CAZAIG010000105.1:0-8615 GCA_964485135.1 uncultured Porphyrobacter sp.
TTTACGCCGGACGAGGAGATTTTCGGAGATCGACAGTTTAAGCCAGCGCGCCTGTTCAAACTCGCGCGGTCAAAAGCCTATCTGTTTGCTGGCGTGGAAATCCGTTGGAAATGTGATGAAACGCTGGCTTCTGAAGAAATTCCAGCGGAGGCAGTGTTCAAATTCCCCGGCGGTTTGGCCGATCACCTCGCGGAACAAATCGGCCCGCGCGAATGCGTAACCGCCCAGCCATTTACCGGAAATCAGGAGTTCCCGGAGGAAAAAGGCCGCGTTGAATGGGCGATTGCGTGGCCGCTCTATTCCGATGGTTCGACCAGCTGGTATTGCAACACCGTGCCGACGCCCGATGGCGGTACGCACGAACAAGGTTTGCGCGCTGCATTGACCAAGGGTCTGCGCGCATTTGGTGAGCTAACCGGTACGAAAAAGGCAAAGGATATCACAGCCGATGATGTGATGACCGGCGGTGAAGTTATGCTGTCCGTGTTTATCCGCGATCCGCAGTTCCAATCGCAAACCAAGGATCGGCTCACCTCGCCAGAGGCTGCTCGTCTGGTCGAAAACGCTGTGCGCGATCAATTCGACCTGTTCCTCACCGATAATATGGATCGCGGCAAGGCCTTGCTTGGCCAGGTTATGGAGCGGATGGATGAGCGCCTCCGCCGCAAGCAAGAGCGCGAGATTAAGCGTAAGTCTGCCACCAATGCGAAGAAATTGCGACTACCGGGCAAACTGACTGATTGCAGCGGGGACGGAGAAGGTGAGACTGAGCTATTCATCGTAGAAGGCGATTCAGCGGGCGGCAGTGCGAAACAGGCACGCAACCGCAAAACGCAAGCGATCCTGCCCATTCGCGGTAAGATTTTGAACGTGGCCTCTGCCAGCGCTGACAAAATCCGCGCCAATGCCGAAATTGCCGATCTTGCGCTCGCTATGGGCTGCGGGATGCGCAAAGATTGCGACCCTGAAAATCTGCGCTACGGCCGCATCATAATTATGACTGATGCAGACGTGGACGGCGCACATATCGCGACGCTTTTGATGACGTTTTTCTTTCAGGAAATGGCAGAGATTGTGCGGCGCGGGCATCTCTATCTCGCTCAGCCGCCGCTTTATAAGCTGACTGCTGGTAAAGAGAGCCGCTATGCCGCCGATGATGAACATCGCGCCAAGCTAGAAGCGACAGTGTTTAAGGGCAAAAAGGTTGAGGTGGGCCGGTTTAAAGGGCTTGGCGAGATGAACCCGCAGCAGCTTCGTGAAACCACGATGGACCCCGATAGTCGCAGCCTGATCCGCATCACCCTCCCCGCTGAGTTTGAAGATCGCGCGGTTGTGAAAGACCTTGTCGACCGGTTGATGGGCCGCAATCCAGAACACCGCTTCAACTTTATCCAGAACCGCGCAGGCGAGGTGGACCGTGATCTGATCGATGCCTGATAAGGAAGAAGACCTTGAGGACTTAATGCTCCAGGCAAGCCATCTTCCGAACGGCCGCGAGATTGATGAAAGCGACACAGCCTATTTCGACAGGCGCTTGTCACGGGCAGATTGCGCATTGCCCGATTGGGATATTCCCGATGCCGCTTACCGGCCAGTTCCGATTGTCTGGTTCTTTTCTGCCTGGTTGGTGCAATTCTTTGCGTTGATCGTTTGCTTTAAGATTGGTTCGAGCCTTCATTATTATCTTGCCATCGCGTTTTGCGCTCTAATCACGGGCTTGATTGCGAAGTGGACCTGGCGGCGCGGTATGACAGACGCTGGCAAGGGGTGGAAGATAGCGACCATCATGATGCTGACCTTTCAACTCGCATTCGCCGTTTTGTTGGGGCTGGCTATGGTCGAAAGCGCATCTGCTTGACCGGCTTCGGGTAGATGCTACCCTTCTTCGCATGCTAAAACCTATCTTTGCAGCACCCCTGCTTGCCTTGGCGTCCACTCTCGCCCTCACTCCTTCGCTGGCTTACGCCCAAGACACACCGCTCAATGCGGTCCAGAGCGCGCCTGATGTTGAAGCTGATCCAGCGCTGAAAGAACGCGCAGAGGAGGTTATCCGTCTGTTTAAAGGCGAAGTGGCGGCTCAAGATATCTTCTCACCGACGTTTTTAAAGGCCGTTCCTGCGGATCAACTGAGCGGTCTAACCACGACACTCACTGCGCAATTTGGACCGGTCATCGGGCTGGAAAGGCTAACGCCAAAAGCGCAATTTGGCGGAGAGATCGCCATCCGTTTTGAACGCGCGATTGGCACTGGCGGGATAGCCGTAGATCCAGAAGAACCGCACAAAATCGGCGGCCTTCTCCTGCAAAAATTCGAACCGATTGATGATAGCATCGCCAAAATCAAAGCCGAGCTTGAGGCTCTTCCCGGCGAAGTTGGCGTCTATTTCGGGCCGCTCGATGGCAACAACCCTCGTCTCGCCCTCAATGCCGATAAACAAATGGCCATTGGCTCTGCATTCAAAGTGTACATTTTGAGCGCGCTCACCCGCAAAATCCAATCGGGCGGTGCCAATTGGGACGATGTGATCCCGATCACTACGCGCAGCTTTCCCAGCGGGATGATGCAGGATTGGCCCGATCCTGCGCCCGTTACCCTGCAAACCATGGCGACGATGATGATCGCGATCAGTGACAACACTGCCACTGACAGCTTGCTTGACTATTTGGGGCAAGAGGCAGTGATCCGCGAAATGCGCGCGAGCGGGCATACGCAGCCTGATCTCAACGTTCCCTTCCTTCAAACCAAGCAATTGTTCACGATGAAAGCTGCCGGGGACGAGTTGCTCAATCGCTACCGCGCTGCCGATACCCAGGGCAAATATGCCATTCTCGAATCCATCAAAGACGATAAAGCCACTCCCCAAACAATTGACGCAGCCTTCGCAAATGGCCCCTACGCGCTGGACCTTGAATGGTTTGCCAGTGCGCAGGATTTGCGGCGAATGATGGACCGCCTGCCTAAGGGCGGCGAGGGCATGCAGATGAAGATTATGTCGGTTAATCCCTCTGTCCCTGATAGCGCATACGATACGTACCCCCGCGTCTATTACAAAGGCGGGTCAGAACCCGGCGTGCTCAATTTTACATGGCTGCTGTATGATAAGTCAGCCACGCCGCATGTCTTGGCGATGAGCTGGACCAATCCCGATGCCGTACTGGTTGAAACCGCTTTTGAATTGCTGGCCCAGCGCTTGCTCTTACTCTCGCCTGCTGAGCAATAGGCTTACCCGCCCTCCTCAAAAATATTAGCAACCAAGCGGCCACCGCATTGCAGACTTGCACAGCTTCGCTAGCGGCCCTAACCCCTCACACAACTTTTGAGTTTCATAGGACAACCCATGACACAGCGTTTTGACGGCACTTCAAATTACATAGCGACAGATGATCTGAAAGTGGCGGTGAACGCTGCGGTGACTTTGCGCCGCCCTTTGCTGGTTAAGGGAGAGCCGGGGACAGGCAAAACGGTTTTGGCCCATGAGATTGCCGAAGCCATGAAAGCCCCGATGATTGAGTGGAATATCAAATCGACCACGAAAGCGCAGCAAGGCCTTTACGAATATGATGCGGTTGCGCGTCTTCGTGATGGCCAGCTAGGAGATGAGCGTGTTCACGACATCGCCAATTACATCAAGAAGGGCAAGCTGTGGGAGGCCTTCACGTCTGAGCAGCTGCCCGTTCTTCTGATCGACGAAATTGATAAAGCCGACATCGAATTTCCTAACGATCTTCTGCAAGAGCTCGATCGGATGAGCTTTGACGTGTATGAGACGCATGAGACGATCAGCGCAAAAGAACGCCCGATTGTGATCATCACTTCGAACAATGAAAAAGAACTGCCGGATGCGTTCCTGCGCCGCTGTTTCTTCCATTACATCAAGTTCCCTGATCGCGACACGATGCGTGATATTGTCGATGTGCACTTCCCCGATATCCAAAAGACGCTGGTGACCAAGGCGATGGATATCTTTTACGAATTGCGTGAAGTGCCGGGCTTGAAGAAAAAGCCATCGACCAGCGAGCTTCTAGATTGGCTAAAGCTACTGTTGAACGAAGACATGCCGCTTGAGGTGCTGCAGGATCGCGATCCATCCAAGGCGATCCCGCCGCTTCATGGCGCACTGCTCAAGAATGAGCAGGATGTGATGATGTTCGAGCGCCTTGCCTTTATGGCGCGCCGCAACCCGAGTTGAGCGCGCACTTAAAGATAGGCGCGTGGATTGCTGCTGCGACCTTTTCAATATCGCCAGCATTAGCCGAACGCGAAACCCTTGCTATCGATGCTAATGCAGATTGGCAGCATCAATGGACGGCAATGCAATTCCCGGCGAGAATTGGCAATTTCGAACGCGCGGAAGTAGTGCAATTCCAAGAGCGCGAAACCGATATCTCTGCGAATTACAAAGATAGTTCGGGCAACATCCTATCGCTCTATATTTTTCGAGCAGGTCCCGGCGATGCGGCCATTTGGCACGACCGTTCGCTTGTCCACCTTGGCGCGAATGACACGATGTTCGGTTCAGAGGGCGTGCAAGGCAAACGCAGCGCATCCTTTGCCCCTGTCGGCAGCGAGATCGAGAGCGGTCTGCTTAGCGTGCTTGCAACCAGCGGAGAATTTCGCAGTACGGGCATTGCAATTTACGGCGCGGGTGAATGGTTAGTGAAAGCGCGATTGAGCTCGCGCGGTCTTGACCCAGATGGAACTGAGGCTCTGCTGCGTGAAGTATTGGGGATGCTTCCAAAGCTGAAGGGTTACAGCCAGAAAGAAAGCTATCTGATTGAAGCGTGCCTCGACACCATGAAATTTCGAACCGCCAAAAGGATGACGCCAGAGGACCTCCCGGCGGCGGCGGACCTGGCGAGGACGCTTGACGGCAAGACCTTTGAAATAGGTTCACGCATAAAGACAGTCTATTGCCGAGAAGGCAAAGGCGGAAGTGAAGGCAGCGTCTATCGTCCGCTTGGCAAGCAAGATCGCTACATCATTGCTTTTGGAGATTCAGGCACTTCAGCTCTCGCAGCCCCCGCGATTTCGCTTGATAGCATGCTAACAGAGCAAGACGGCGATCGAGCCGTGCCCATGCATTTTTCGCTTAGCTATACTACAGCGACACACATTCGCCATTTCGAGCCGTTCCTATCCCTACCCCATCCTGCAGAGGCCGCCAATGCGATTTTCAATGAGGAGCCGCTGGTGTTGCTAGAAAGAGCACTGGGCGACAAGAGTGCACCCGTGATTGTTTCATCGGACACAGCACCGGCAGATCAGTCCAACTGATAAGCTAGCTCAAAGTCGCCCCAACGCCGACCATTTACAAGCAGCGGAACGAAGATATTTCGAACAACTATGTAGGTGTCATTCTTCATGTCAGCCCGATAGACCGCCATCAGATAGGGTTCAGTGCTTTCCTTAGCCTTGGCATCAACGGCATGCCAGAACATGCGCCCATTGCGGCAGTGATCGGTATCGTACGCCTCGTCGCCTGTTGGGGCTTTAGAGAATTCAGTCAGATGGGTTGGAAGAAAGCCCTCCATATTGGTGCAGGCCGCCGCCATGATCCGTGAATCTCTCGATTTCAGTTCATCTAGAAGGGGGCGCCAATGCGTGTCTGCCCAATCAGAGATGCATGTGCGGTAGAGCGGTGGATTGGTTCCTTCTACTTCGACGTAGTCAGTGTCAAAAAGAGCCTCTTTAGTTGTTTCCCCATCGGCTATGGCGTGTTCAATGCGTTCCCGAACCTTCGCTGCATACTCCTGTGCTAGAGCAACAAAACTGCTGTCCTCAGGGCTGGCTCCCGACTTGACCAGGCTGTCAAACATATCGCACGCAGTCATCTCTACGCCGGTTAAATCCTGCTGTGCTTCGGCGAGCTGGCCCTCATTTTCTTCGGTTGCCTCGCCAAAGTCGAGAATGACTTTCTGCACCCCGCTGACATGCTTGGTAATTGTAGCGTTAGCCTGAGTAATGTGGTCATTACGCCTATCAACCTGCTGAACCAAGTCGACCACTTGAGTGATAGTCCGCTCGATATGCGAAACGGAATTCGATGCTTTTTCGCTCGCGTCCGTGCCTTGCTCAATTTGCTCGATGACATTGCTCGCCTCTGTGCCCAGCACATCAACCGTCTTTGCAATCTCTTGCGTGGCTTTGCGCGTTTCATTGGCAAGCGATTTAACTTCCCCGGCGACGACAGCAAACGTGCGGCCGGCTTCCCCCGCCCGCATCGCTTCAATCGTCGCATTCAGCGCGAGAATGTTCGTGGTGTCCGCAATTTCGGCGATATCGTGCGAGCTGCGGCGGACTTGCTCCATCGCCGTCGCAAAACCGGTGATATGGCGCGATAGCGTATTCACCAGCTCAAGCAGGTTTTGGATCTCGCCGAGCGAATTGTTGATAAGAGCGGTTCCCTCACCCAACTGGGCGATGGCTTTTGCAGAGAGCTGCCGCGCTTCCTCACTTGCCTCCGAGACACGGCTCTGATCCGCTTCGAGTTCGGCCACGGTTTTGCCCAGAGCATCATGTTCTGCTCGCAAGCTTTTTGAAGAACGCATGACCGCTTCGACAATGCCAGCGACGTCCGAGCACCCAATGGTGACTTCACCGCAATATTTGGGCAAATTGTCCAATGCAGTTGCATCGCTTGAATTGATGTCAAACGGTTTCATCCGTGTTCGCGTCCCTTATGTCTCTCTCACCTTTGGACGTAGCTCATTATGGTTAGCGATTTCTTAAAATTGCCAGGTTTGCCCTCGGCATCTGGTAATGCGTCGATAGGCGCGCTAACGCTTGAGGTATGTTTTACGATTTCATGGATGAGCTGCGCGAAGCGGGCATTGGCGCGAGCTTTAAAGAACACCTCACGCTTCTTGAGGCGCTTGAGAAAGACGTGATCGAGCAATCTCCCGAGGCGTTTTACTACCTATCGCGCGCCACTTTCGTGAAAGACGAAGGCATGCTCGACCGGTTCGATCAGGTCTTCAACAAGGTATTCAAGGGCCTTCTTACCGATTACGGTCAAAACCCGGTCGAAATCCCTGAGGAATGGCTCAAAGCCGTGGCTGAGAAATTCATGTCCGAAGAGGACATGGAGGCGATCAAATCGCTTGGCGATTGGGATGAGATCATGGACACCCTCAAAAAACGGCTTGAGGAACAGGAAAAGCGGCACGAGGGCGGCAACAAATGGATTGGCACGGGCGGTACCTCGCCCTTTGGACATTCGGGCTACAACCCGGAAGGCGTGCGGATCGGCGGCGAGAGCAAGCACAAGCGCGCTATTAAAGTTTGGGAGAAGCGTGAGTTCCAAAACCTTGATAATACTAAGGAATTGGGGACACGCAATATCAAGATGGCCCTAAGGCGGCTCAGGCGTTTTGCGCGCGAAGGCAATCCCGATCAACTTGATATTGATGCGACGATCGACGGCACGGCTAAGCAAGGCTGGCTCGATATTCATATGCGCCCTGAACGCCGCAACGCGGTGAAATTGCTGCTATTTCTCGACGTGGGCGGTTCGATGGACCCGTTCATCAAATTGTGCGAAGAATTGTTCAGCGCAGCTACAACAGAATTCAAGAATATGGAGTTCTTCTACTTCCACAATTGCCTCTACGAAGGGGTTTGGAAGGACAACAAGCGCCGCTGGCAGGAACGCACCAAAACATGGGACGTACTCCACAAATATGGTCACGACTACAAAGTGATCTTCGTAGGTGACGCCGCGATGAGCCCCTATGAAATCACCCATCCGGGCGGCTCGGTCGAGCATATGAATGAAGAGGCTGGTGCCGTGTGGTTGCAACGCGTGACCAATACATACCCTGCGACCGTGTGGCTCAACCCCGTGCCGGAAAAGCAATGGGGTTATTCGCAATCGACCAAGATGATCAAGGAAGTGCTCAGCGACCGCATGTACGGCCTGACGCTGGATGGTCTGGACGATGCAATGCGGGAGCTATCAAGGAAGCAGGGTCACTAGTGAATGTGAGACGTCAAGCAGTTCGGAATCGAGGGAGATACCGCTGATAATCGTTGTTTCCCCTCAACATGAGCTCGACACAAATACCGATCACAGTGATCACATGATTGCTTCGCCCCTCCCCTAAAACTTCGCGCAGGAATGCCTATATCCCAATCGCAACCCTAAGGAGGACACGATGGATATTGATATCGGCATTTCGAACGAGGACCGCGCACGGTCAGCTGGCGCGCTGCAAGAGCTATTGGCCAATACCTATTCGCTTTACCTAAAGACACATGGCTATCACTGGAATGTCGAAGGGCCCCATTTCCAACAACTCCACGCCCTTTTCATGGAGCAATATACCGAAATGTGGACGGCCGTGGATGAGCTTGCGGAACGCATTCGTGCACTGGGCGAGTATGCGCCATCATCCTATTCAGCGATGTCAAAGCTCTCGACTATTCGAGAGGAAGGCGGTCAGCCCGATTGGCAGACTATGGTGACCAATCTGGCTAGCGGCCATCACGAAGTGGCCAAATCTGCGCGTGAAGTGCTGCGCATTGCCGAAGAGATTGGCGATGATGCCACCGCCGACGTGGTGACGCCGCGGATCACTGTGCATGAAAAGACGGCGTGGATGCTGCGGGCAACAGC
>CAZAIG010000106.1:0-6068 GCA_964485135.1 uncultured Porphyrobacter sp.
AACATTCTGGATTTGCGCCCGGACGCGTCAATCTGATCGGTGAGCATACCGATTACAATGGCGGCATGGTCCTGCCCGCGGCACTTTCGGTGTCGCTTAGCGTGAAACTGAACCCGCGCGGTGATGACACGGTAAATGTCAGCGCGAATGATTATCCCGAACCGTCCGTTCGCAGCCTGAGCGAAAAAGCCAGCGGCGAGTGGTCGGATCCATGCGTCGGCGCTTTGCAAGAGGCACGATCGCTAGGATTGATCGCTGGCGGGGCGGATATCGCGATTGAAAGCACTATCCCGCAAGGCGCTGGCCTGTCATCCTCTGCCGCGCTGATCGTCTCCATTCTAAAGGCGGCTCGCAGTGCAGGTCACGGCGCGCAGTCCGATGTCGATCTGGCAGTCGCCGCGCGCCGGGTTGAAAACAGTTATATGGGCGTGCCATGCGGCATTATGGACCAGATGGCGGTCGCTCTTGCAAAGCCCGGCACGGCGATGGCGCTCGACACCAAAACGCTGGAATACAGCCTTGTCCCTTTGCCCAAAACGCATGAGCTGGTGGTGCTGCATTCAGGCGTCACGCGCCAACTAACCGAAGGGCGCTATGCCGAACGCAAAGAGGAATGCGACATTGCCAAAGCGCATTTCGGGACCGATGATCTGTGCTTGCTGGATGAGGAAGACATTCAGGCAAGCGACTGCCCTCACCCAGCCAAATCGCGCGCGCTCCACTGCGCCAGTGAGCACAAGCGCGTTCTTGCGGCTGCTCAGGCATTAAAAGGCGGCGATATGGCGCAATTGGGCGCGCTGATGAATGAAAGCCATGGGAGCATGCGCGACCTGTTTCAAATGTCGCTGCCCGCCATCGATGAACTAGTGGCCGATGCCATGAAATTCGGAGCCATAGGCGCGCGCCTGACCGGCGGCGGTTTTGGCGGATGCATTGTCGCTCTTCTGGAAAACGGCAAGCGCGACGAATGGCTACGAGCAGTGACTGAGGTTCATCCTAGGGCGCGCTTTATTGACGCGGCATCGGCGGCTTGAGCTAGGCTGTTATCCAGCGATCCACTGCGACAATTGCAGATATTGCCCCAGCATCCAATCGACCGGCACGCCTACCGTATTCTCCAATATGCCCAGCTCCGGCAGGAACCATGTCACCGCGACCAAGCCAAAGAACAGCAGCATGCCCAAATTGCGCAGCTTCGCAAAATGCGGAGCAATTGAACGCGGCAGCACGCCTTCTAAGATGTGGCTTCCGTCAAATGGCGGGATCGGCAGCAGGTTAAAAATGCCCAGAAACGTATTGATCATGATGAAGTAAAACAGCCCCTGCACGAGCAATGATGGCTCAGTATCCGGCGCGATTGCTCCGCTTGCACCCACCACGCCCAAAATGACCGCTCCGACAAGCGCCATGATAAAGTTCGAACCCGGTCCAGCTGCTGCCACTGCCATCATGCCGTAACGCGGATTGGTCAGCCTGTTCTTCTTGACCGGAACAGGCTTTGCCCAGCCAAATACTGGCGCGCCTGCCAATGCCAATCCTCCGGGAACCAGCAATGTACCAATCGGATCCACATGTCGGATGGGATTAAGGCTCAGCCGGTTGAGGTCCTTCGCAGTCGTATCGCCCAGCTTTAGAGCGGCCAGACCGTGCGCAACCTCGTGAAAGACGATGGCTATGATGAGGCTGGGTATCAGCAAGATGGCAAGAGTAAGCGTTTCAGACATAGTAGATAGATAGGGACAAAACCTCTATCCCGCCAGCGCCTCAGAAAAATGCTTGCGGCATAGCGCAACATAGCGGTCGTTTCCGCCAATCTCTGTCTGGGCGCCCTGCTTAATCGCCGCTCCGCTTTCATCGACCCGCAAGTTCATGCTCGCCTTGCGCCCGCAATGGCAGACCGCTTTCAGCTCAACCAAAGAATCCGCAATGCCTAGCAAAACTGCCGAACCAGGAAATAGCTCGCCCTGAAAATCAGTACGCAAACCATAACAAAGCACTGGTATTCCTGCCTCATCCGCCAAACGCCCTAATTGCCAAACCTGTTCAGGAGAAAGGAACTGCGCTTCATCCACCAGAACGCAGTCAATCGGCTCAACCGAATGATAGTCGCTAATCACAGCCCACATATCGGTGTCCGGCGCAAAGCGGTAGGCATCCGCGGCAAGCCCTATCCGGCTCGCAATCGCTTTATCAAGGCTGCGATCATCAATCGCTGCAGTCCAAAGCATGGTCCGCATTCCGCGCTCGCGATAGTTGAAATCCGCCTGCAAAAGGGTGGTCGATTTGCCCGCGTTCATTGACGCGTAATAGAAATACAGCTTAGCCATAGACCGCAAGTTTAAACGCAATGATGCACGCAGCGAAAGTGCAACAGGTGATGAGGGTGTGTAAATGAGCGAAACGAACGCAGCAGGTCAGGCGCAAAAAGGTATTCTGGGCTGGGTTGAACGGACTGGTAACAAATTGCCCGATCCAGTCTTTATCTTTTTCTATCTGATCATTGCCTTGGTGGTTATTTCGATTGTCGCGGCGCTATCAGGTGTTTCTGCTGTCCACCCGACCAAGATTGACGAGGCAACCGGCAGCGCCGAAGTCATCTCCGCCGTTAGCCTTTTGTCGCCAGAAAACATCCAGAAATTATGGGTCGAAATGCCCAAGACATTCACGCACTTCCACCCGCTTGGCTATGTGCTGGTGGTGATGCTGGGTGCAGGCGTAGCGGAAAGGTCAGGCTTCTTTGCCGCTGGTATGTCATCGGCAGTCAGGAGCGCGCCCACATTTCTTCTTACGCCTGTCGTCGCGCTGGTGGCGATGATTGGCAACCACGCAGCCGATGCTGGTTATGTCGTGCTGATCCCGCTGGCGGGCATATTATTCGCCGCTGCCGGACGTCATCCTTTGGCCGGTATCGCTGCGGCGTTTGCAGGGGTGTCGGGCGGCTTTTCGGCCAATGTCTCACCCGGTCAATTGGACGCATTGCTGTTTGGCATAACTGAGGAAGCGGTTGCAGCAAGCTCGCTTGATCCAAGCTGGAGCGCGAATATCGCTGGAAACTGGTGGTTCATTGCGGCGATGACATTCATCTATCTGCCAATCATTTGGTATGTGACAGATAAGATTATCGAGCCGCGTCTGGGCGCATGGACGGGCGGCGCGCAGGCGGGATCGGGCGATGATGATGCCGAAGTCGCTGCCGCTGACGGTCCGCTGGTATCCAAAGGTTTGCGGCATGCTGGTCTTGCGATCCTTTTCGTTGTGGCACTCTGGCTCGTCATGGTGTTCGCGCCCGGCACCCCGCTGATTGATGAGGCCGCCTGCGAAGGGGTGCAGGATTGCACAATCCACACCGAACTGCGCCCGCTGTATCAAAGCTTAGTCGGCGCGTTCTTTCTCCTCTTCCTGCTTGCAGGGTGGGCTTATGGACGCGCGGTCGGCGTGATTAAGGATCACCGCGATCTGGTGAATATGATGGCCGAAAGCATGAAGGATATGGGCTATTACCTCGTCCTTGCCTTTGCCGCAGCGCATTTCGTGGCGATGTTCAATTGGTCGAACCTTGGCCTGATTTCGGCCGTGCACGGCGCCGATGCGATCCAAGCCACTGGCTTGCCATTGCCAATCGTGCTGGGCCTGATGGTGATCTTCACTGGCGTGCTTAACCTGTTTGTGGGATCGGCTTCTGCGAAATGGGCATTGCTCGCCCCTATCCTTGTGCCGATGCTCATGCTGCTCGGGATCAGTCCAGAAGGCGCAACGGCAGCTTACCGTGTGGGTGACAGCGCGACCAATATCATCACACCGCTAATGGTCTATTTCCCGCTGATACTGGTGTTCGCAAGGCGCTGGCAAAAGGACTTTGGCCTCGGCAGCCTGACCGCGATGATGCTGCCCTATTCGGTATGGCTGCTGATCTCCGGCACGGTGCTGATAGTCTTGTGGTTCTATCTTGGCCTGCCGCTCGGGCCGGATGCACCGGTCGCCTATGCGCTTCCGCCAACGGTTGAATAGATTTCACAATTTAAGTGAAACCATTCAGGCTGTAGAAGCGAATAGAAGGGTAAGGAGAGACACATGTTGACCACGCCCCTTATTCGCGACCGCACCATTGCCGGGACTGGCGCGCGCGCGCTGGCCTTGCCGTTAATGGCGTTTGCCCTGACAGGCGCCGCGCCGCAGTCATACACGCTGGATACAAAGGCCAGTTCAATCTCTGCCAAAGTGCCCTTTCTTGGCATTGGCAGCCGCACAGCCACGTTCAACACGATCACCGGCGCAGTGAAGTTTGCGCCCAACCGGCCCAGCGCCGCTCGGGTGAATGTCACGATCAACACCCGCGATATCAAAGCGCCGGATTCGCTGACGTTGAAGCGTTTGAAGTCAGAGAAGTTCTTTTGGGTCGACAAATATCCAACAGCCAAATTCGTTGGATCGAACCTGACTATGACCAGCGCTACAAAGGGGCGGATTTCTGGCAAGCTGACCGCGCGCGGCGTGACCCGGCCCGAAACGCTTTTTGTCAGTTTTGACCGCGCTCCAGCAAGCGCGATGGGAAAGCCGATTGGCCTAACTGGGCAAATGAAGATCAACCGGCGCCATTACGGGATGACGTCGTTCGGAGTGATTGTTGGCAAGACCGTGACTATCAATTTGAAAGCGCGCATGGTGCCGGGTTAAAGCCACCGAGGCTTAGCGTCTAATCTTCAGCTTCTAAATCGCGCGCGACTTTGGGATCAGACAGCAGTTTCTCGATCCTATCTGCCTCATCAAAGCTCTCATCTGGCTTGAACTTCAATTTGGGTGCGAATTTCAGTCCCAATCTCTTGGCAACCTCGCGTTGAAGAAATGCTGTGTTTTGCCGCAAGGCCGTGATGACGGCGGCTTCTTCATTGCCCAAAAGCGGCTTCACATAGGCAGTGGCATTGCGCAGATCGGGCGTCATGCGCACCTCTGTCACCGCGATATTGGCAGCTGAGACCACCTCATCATGCACCTCGCCGCGCGCCAGCAATTCAGACAGGATGTGCCGCACGCGCTCGCCCACTTTTAGGACGCGAACCGATTGCTGTTCTGGGCTGAATTGCTGCTTTGCCATATGCGCCTCTTATCACGCTAATCCATCTTCGACAGGATGTTTTTGAGCGAGTTCATATTGCGCGCCGTGCCCTTCACTTTCATCCGCCGCTCAAGATATTTGTTCGAAATATCGGATACGCCAACACCGTGAACATAGTCGAGAAAGAGCACGCGGTCGCCTAACGCAAGCCGCTCGCCGCCTCTGGCTTTGTGATCCGTTAGCATCGCATCAAATGCGGATCGCTCTGGCTGCTGGCTGAGAAAGATGGAATGCACCATCTTATCACTGCCATGCTCCGGCCCCGTACCGTGAAAGGGATTATCATCAATCGCAGCCTGAACCTGCTCGCGGGTTCTCACCATAACGCAGCTTTTGAAGCCGAATTTATCGGCCAGAATACGCTCCAAATGGGTTTCGATAAAAGCAGGATCGCGCTCGTCTGTCAGGATCAGATTTCCGCTGGCTGCAACCGTGACAAGTTCCTGAAATCCCTCCGCTGCAAAAGTCGCCTTCAAATCGGCCATTTTGACGCGATTGCCGCCGATATTGATGCTGCCGAGTAGCGCAAGATAGCGCGCCATCAGCTCTTCACCCCTGCCGTCTCGCCATCGATAGGAACACCTGTAGGCAGCGCGGTCGAAGTCGCACGCGCGAGCAGCTTGCCGCTTTCCTCGTCATAAAGCGCGCCTTCCAAGAATGCGACGCGCCGTCCGGCCTTCACCACGCGCCCTTTGGCAATGATAGGCGCGAGCGGCACCATTGAAACAAAGGTGAGGTTCATATCGAGATTGAGCGGCAGACGCTCTCCATCTGACGACGCAAGCAGCGCCCCGCCCATAACCTCGTCCAGAAACCCTGCGATCAGCCCGCCTTGCACCGCGCCGCGCGGGGAGGCGAAACTGGGCGGAGGGGTAAAGCGCGTGGTCAGCTCGGATGCCTCCGCATCAAAGCTGACATATTCGCTGTTCATCAGCTCAGCCGATGGTGAGCGCTG
>CAZAIG010000106.1:6168-8582 GCA_964485135.1 uncultured Porphyrobacter sp.
TCAAAGACTTCCAGATTATCGCCCGGCTGCACATCATTCGTGTCCGCCAGCACAACGCCGCATTCCAGCCCCGAACGGACCTCGTCCACGTCGTCTTTAAAGCGGCGCAGAGAAGCGATGGTGGTCGCAGAGACGATCACATCCTCGCGGGTAAGGCGGGCGTGCAGCCCTTTGCGGATAAGCCCTTCGATAACCAAAAGACCCGCTGCCTTGTCGCGCTTGCCCGATTTGAAGACATCTTTGACTTCGGCGCGGCCCACGACATGCTCGATCTTTTCAGGACCAAGCTCACCGGCCATTTCCTTGCCGATTTCATCGGTCAGGTGATAGATCACATCGAAATATTTCATCTCGACATTGTCGCGTTTCACTAGCTCGCGAGCCTTTGGATTGGGCCGCACGTTAAAGCCGATGATCGGCGCGTTGGACGCTGCTGCCAGCGTCACATCGCTTTCAGTGATCGCGCCAACGCCAGCATGCAGCACGCGGACTTTGATCAGATCATTGCTGAGATTGTGAAGCGCAGTGTTGATTGCCTCCACACTGCCTTGCACATCCGCCTTCACCAGAACGGGGAATTCGACCACATCGCTCTGCATATTGTTGAACATCGTGTCGAAGCTGGTCGGCGCAAGCGCGGTGCGTTTCTCGGTCGCTTTTTCGCGGCGATATTCGGCAACTTCGCGGGCGCGCTGCTCGTTTTCAACCACGGTCAGCATATCGCCCGCCGATGGCACCCCGCCCAGGCCAAGCACTTCGACCGGCATAGATGGACCAGCCTCTTTGATCTGCTTGCCAGCATCATTGACAATCGCGCGAACTTTGCCGCTTTCTGTGCCGACAACGAACGTATCGCCGCGTTTCAGAGTGCCGCGCGTGACCAGCACAGTGGCGACAGGGCCGCGGCCCTTATCGAGCTGAGCCTCGATCACGATAGCTTCGGCATCACGGTCCGGGCGCGCTTTCAGCTCAAGCAATTCAGCCTGAAGCGCGATTTTCTCGAGCAAATCATCAAGCCCATCACCTTTCAGTGCAGAGATTTCCACGTCCTGCACCTCGCCCGACAGGCTTTCGACGATCACTTCATGCTCAAGCAAGCGGTTGCGCACATTGTCTGCATTGGCCTCTGGCTTATCCATCTTATTGATCGCAACGATCATCGGGCAGCCAGCCGCTTTGGTGTGCTTAATCGCCTCGATTGTTTGCGGCATGATCCCGTCATCGGCGGCCACAACAAGCACGACAATATCGGTCACATTCGCGCCGCGTTGACGCATTTCGGTGAAGGCTGCGTGGCCCGGCGTATCAAGGAAAGTGATTTTCTGCTTATCCTTGGTCGTGACCTGATAGCTACCGATATGCTGCGTGATGCCGCCGGCCTCGCCTTTAATCACATTGGTGCCGCGCAGAGCGTCGAGCAGACTGGTTTTGCCGTGATCGACATGGCCCATAATGGTGACGACAGGCGGACGCGGTTTTTGCGTCTCTTCTGGATCAACATCTTCGCTGGCCTGAATATCAATGTCAGCCTCTGATACGCGCTCGATATTGTGGCCAAATTGTTCGACAAGCAGTTCGGCTGTGTCCGCATCAATCGTCTGATTGACCGTGACCATCATATCAAGGTTGAAAAGCTCCTTGACCAGATCGGCACCTTTTTCGCCCATCCTTTTGGCAAGCTCACCAACGGTAATCGCCTCTGGCACGATCACATCGCGCACTTGTTTCTCGCGCGGTTTGGAAGGGCCGCCTTGCGCACGGCGCTCTTTCTCACGTGCGCGCTTCAGCGCAGCAAGTGAACGCGCGCGGCGCCCTTCATCCTCGTTCAGCGCTTTGGAAACGGTCAGCTTGCCCGAACGGCGCTTATCTCCGCCCCCGCCGCCGCGTTTCTCTTCTTTCTTCTTTTTCTCAGGCCGTTTGGGCTCTGGACGCGCGATAGGTGTAAACTTGCGCGCAGATGGCGTTGGCGTGCCCGCTGCAGGATCTGGCGCAGCGTCGCCAGTGAGGGCGGCTGCTTCTGCTTCAGCCGCTGCTTTCGCATCTACCTCTGCTTGCCGGGCAGCCTCTTCTTCAGCTGCTTTTTCAGAAGCGCGGTTGTCCTCGGCGCGCTTTTTCTCGTCCTCGGCTGCCTGTTTAGCCTTTTTATCTTCTCGTTTGCGGGCATCTTCTGCCAGTTTGAGGCGCTCTTCTTCGGCCTCACGCTGCATCCGGGCAACGCGTTCTTGCGGCGTCTCTGTCGGCGCTGCTGGCTTCTTCGGAGCCTCTTGCTTAGGCGGTTCTTCCTTTGCCACTGGCTCAGGAGTAGGCGCAGGCGCAGGCGCAGGCGTTTCGCCCGGCTTAGTGAGCTTGCGGCGACGCTTTACCTCAACCGCCACCTTATTGGTGCGGCCGTGGCTAAAGGTCTGCTTGACCTC
>CAZAIG010000107.1:0-8290 GCA_964485135.1 uncultured Porphyrobacter sp.
AGCGAAGCCAAAACCTCATAAGCCAGCACTGCCCCGGCAACCGCCGCGTTCAAGCTGTCGGCGCGTCCGCGCATCGGCATAGTCACGCGCAGATCGCATTGCGCCTCATAGCTTTCCGGCAGGCCTTGCGATTCATTGCCGATAAGGATGAAGCACGGTGCAGCATAAGGCGCGCCGCGATAGGGAACCGCATCGCGCAGTGACGCGGCGACCAATTGCCCCTCTCCATTGCGCAGCCATGGCACAAAGTCCTCCCACCGCGCCTGAGCAACGCCTACGGTGAAGAGCGCCCCCATGCTCGCGCGCACGGCCTCAACCGAAAACGGATCGGCGCAATCATCAATCAGGATCAGCCCGCCAGCGCCCACCGCATCGCAGGTGCGCAGCATGGTTCCCAAATTGCCCGGATCGCGCAAATTCTGCGCCACCATCCAGATCGGCGCAGCCTCGCGCTTGATTGAATCAAGTCCTGTCTGAAACTCGGCAAATACACCGGCGACTGCTTGAGGATTCGATTTGCCGGTAATCTTGGCCAGAATATCGGGCGTTGTTTCAATTACTTCGCCGCTGCTGCGGGTCACATCCGCTTGCAGCGCATCCAGCAGACTATGCGGTTCGCGCCCTTTTGCCATCACTAATGTTTCGGGCAGGTGGCCGCATTCGCGCGCATCGGTGAGCAATCGCAGCCCCTCCGCCATAAATTTGCCAGCTGCTTTACGGTGCTTTTTTTCGCGCAGGCTACGCAGAAATTTGACCGTTGGATTGGAAAAGCCAGTGATTTCGCGCCGCATCACAGAATTCCGCTCAAATTCCTGCTCACAATCCTGCCGGAACTGGGATCACTCTTCGCCAAAACCGTCTTCAACCAGAGCGGTAAGATCGGCCAAAACATCTTCGGCATTTTCGCCTTCAACAATGACTTCGATATCATCCCCTTTGGCGGCGCCCAGCATCATCAGGCCAAGAATAGAGCCGCCAGCGGCCTCATTACCGTCCTTAGCCACGCGCACTTGAGTGACGTCGGGAATCTCGGCCACCGCGCCCACAAATTTGGCGCTCGCCCGTGCATGAAGGCCGCGTTTATTGACTATGGTCACAGTTTTACGGTGAGTCATGCGCGCGCCTCTTTCTTCGGCTTCTCATCGCCAAGGAATTCTGATGCGACCGTGATATAATTGCGCCCAGCCTCTTTCGCAGCGTCAACAGCTTGCTCAACGTCCATTGTTTTGCGTGCTCCAGCGAGCCGGATGAGCATAGGCAAGTTTATCCCCGCGATCACTTCGACTTCGCCGCGTTCGAGCAGTGATATGGCTAGATTGGAGGGGGTCCCGCCGAACAAATCAGTAAGCATGATAACGCCCGACCCTGAGTTCACCTTGGAAATGGCGTCCGCGATGTCGGCTCGCCGCTTCTCCATATCATCACTGGGGCCAATGCAAATTGTGGCGACCGCGTCCTGAGCGCCGACGACGTGTTCCATCGCTTGCACAAAATGTTCTGCCAAAGACCCATGCGTGACCAAAATCATGCCAATCATCGATGCGGTGCTTTCAAAATATACACAAGAGCGCACTACCGTTTCATCTGTTCGATGGCGTCGGTGGCGCGCGAACCCAAATTGCGGTGGC
The DNA here is from genome assembly GCA_964485135.1 of uncultured Porphyrobacter sp. Taxonomy (GTDB): domain Bacteria; phylum Pseudomonadota; class Alphaproteobacteria; order Sphingomonadales; family Sphingomonadaceae; genus Erythrobacter. The sequence goes on from CAZAIG010000107.1 coordinate 1,629, forward strand.
GGACAGTGGGCGAAAAGCCATTGTCGCGCAAGTTTTGAGCGATCTGTTCTGCGGTAAAGACGGATCGGTGCCGCCCGCCAGTGCAGCCCAAAGCGATGTGGACGTAGCTTTTGCCTTGAGCCGCATAGCGCGGCAGTAGGTCGGTAATCAGGTCACTGATCCGTTCAAAAGCAGGGGCAAAGCCGGGGTCTTTGCGAATGTGATCGGCCACCGGTTTATCTAGGCCAGTTTGTTCGCGTAATTCGTCAATCCAATGCGGATTATCGAGGAAACGCATGTCGAAAACGAGATCAGCAAGCGGCGGCATGCCGCGCGCAAAGCCAAAGCTAGAGACGGTAACGGTCATCGGCTGTTCGGCGCTTTCGCCAAACAATTCGCGCATATTCTGTTGCAATTGATTGCTGGCAAAGGTGCTGGTGTCGACCACCATATCAGCCCACCTGCGCATCGGTTCCAGCAGCTCACGCTCGGCGCGAATCCCGTCTTGCAATGGCCGGCCATGCGCCATGGGATGTCGGCGGCGCGTTTCATTGTAGCGGCGCTCGAGCTCGCCCGACGAACAATCGATATACATGGTGGTGAGCTGAATGTGCGGCAGATCGGTCAGCTCTTTGACCAGATCGATCACATCATGCGGCACAAAGCCTCTGGTACGCGAGTCGAAACCAATCGCCAGCTGCGCATCCTGTTGGTCGGGGCTCGACAGCAGGCTTTTGAGCAAGCGGACGGGGAAGTTGTCGATCGTCTCCCAGCCCAAATCTTCCAGCACTTGCAAGGCGGTCGACTTACCAGCGCCCGATAATCCCGTGACGAGCAGAATGCTCTGCTTGGCACTTTTTTTCGAGGATTGAGGTGTGCGGGAAGATGAGCTCATGGCGGGCAGCTATTTGCGCCGTTTAGTCAGAGGTGTCCAGCCCATGCATCGCCAATGCCCATTCCGCCCTTAACGGAAGTGTTGGATCGTGCGGGGCAAGAGTGATTGCAGGAATTGTACCATCCAAAAGCTTGCATGTGGCGGCTTTCTCAACATAGCGCGGGGCAGATGGATCAAGCGAAATGATCAAAGCCAATCGCGCCGATACGGCGGGTACATCTGCAATGCCCACATGACGTATCTCGATTTTGCCCGCAATATTGGGCGGCGGATTGATGATGATATGCGCGCCATCTTGCGATATCTCCACGCCGTCATCGCCGATCAAGGCTGCACCGCGGTCTATAAGAGCAAGGGCAAGGCTGCTTTTGCCGCTGCTTGATGGCCCCTCGATCAACAGCGCGCGCGCGCCTATTGCGACCGCGCTTACTCCGCTCATAATTCGGCCTGTCATTGCGCCGCTGGTAAGGTCAGGCGCAAACAAGCGCCGTCGCCGCCATCTGCGCGGGATACAGCGGTGAGTGATCCGTCGTGCGCCTCTGCGATAGTGCGCGCAATCGCCAAGCCTAACCCGGAGTGATTGCCAAAATCCTCTGCCTCTGGCCTGACCGAATGGAAGCGGCGGAAGATCTTCTCGCGCGAGTCTTCTGGAATGCCGGGCCCGTGGTCGCTGACGGTAAGAACAACATTTTCGCCATCATTATCCAAGGCGACTTCAATCGCTGCGCCTTTGGGTGAGAAGGACACCGCGTTGTCGAGCAGGTTTTCGATCACTCGCTCTAATCGCGGGGCAACGCCTGTTACCACAGCCGACCAGCCAGTGTGCTTGATAGCGATGGGGTGGTTTAAGTTTTCCGCCCTGTCTTCGCGCGATCCGATAATTGCATTGAGGAGTTTGGTTAAATCAATCCGCTCAAGCGTGGCGCGTGACATTTCCGCATCGATCCGGCTGGCATCGGAGATCTCCGTAACCAATCGGTCGATCCGGCGCACGTCATGGGTCGCGATGTCAAGCAGTTTGCCCCGCAGTTCAGGATCCTCGACGCGCGGAAGCGATTCTATCGCGCTGCGCAGGGAGGCGAGCGGGTTCTTAATCTCATGCGCGACATCGGCGGCAAAGCTCTCAACACCGTCAATCCGGTTGCGAAGCGCCGCTGTCATATCGGATATAGTGCGGGCCAGCGAGCCGATCTCATCGCGTCTTTCAGGCAAACGAGGGACTTCCACATCGCGGCCGCGACCTTGACGCACGCGAATGGCGGCATTGGACAAGAGTTTGATTGGGGCAACAATCGTTCGTGCTAGAAACAATGATAGCATCGTTGAGCCAAACAGCGCGAGCAGCACGCCAATGCCCAGCGTCGTGCGTGCATTGCGGACGGCCTCGGTAATATCTACAGCATTGCGCGTGGTCATTAAAGTCGCACCATTCAGGCCGACCGGCGCAGCGGCTGTTACCACTGGACTGCCATCGGGCGCTTGGCTCAATTCGATTTTTGAGACGCCTTCGTCGCGCGCTTTGGCAAGCACTGGCCATGCATCAGCTTGCTGGGTCGCAGGCTCTACATAAGGCGGTACGGGCTCTGCGCTCACAATCGCGCCGACGCCGCTATCGAGCCATCGGGCCGCTGTTTGGCCCATGGTTTGTTTCTCAGGATCAGCAAAAACGAAAGAAGGCTCGTCGAGCGCAAAACTGTCGGCCCATAACAGCCCTTGTGCATCGAACATGCGCAAGCGCATATTTTGCTCTTTGCCAATCTGGACAAGCAAGGCTTCTTGCCGTTCGCGGGTCGCCCCTGCCAGTGCCTCTGCCGTGATCTGTGCCTCAATCCGTGCTAGCTTATACCGTTCAGATAAAAGCTGTGCGCGGTAGCTATCGATGTAGAACAATCCGCCGCCGAGCAGAGCCAGAGGCAGGATGTTCACGAACAATATGCGCGCTGTGAGCGTCAGCCTGCCACTACCGCTAAGGGGGCCAACCGGTTCCCCACGAAACTCACGACCAACCTGTTGATCGTCCTTTTCAGCCATCGGTGTAGCTGTAGCCTGCCCCATACAGCGTCTCGATCGCTGAGAAGCTCTTGTCACACACACGGAATTTACGCCGCATGCGTTTTATGTGGCTGTCGACGGTGCGGTCATCGACAAAGACATCATCGGGATAGGCCGCATCCATCAGCTGATTGCGGCTCTTGATCACTCCGGGGCGGCTGGCGAGCGCCTCCAAGATAAGAAACTCGGTCACTGTCAGGGATACTGGCACGTCGTCCCAAGTGACCTGATGTTTAGCTGGGTCCATGAACAAGCGCCCACGCGATACGATCGGGCCTGCTGCCTCACCTTCTGTGCGGTCACTATCAAGCATGCGCGCCGGATTTGATCGCCTGAGAATTGCTCGGATCCGCGCCGTGAGCAGACGCAGGCTGAATGGTTTGGCGATGTAGTCATCTGCGCCAAGCTCTAACCCTTGCTCTTCATCCTGTTCATCATCTTTACTGGTCAGGAATATCACCGGCAGAGCGATGTGCTCGTGTACTTTCGTGAGCAGTTCGAGCCCGTCCATTTTGGGCATTTTGATGTCGAAAACGGCCAGATCAGGCGGATTTTCCAACAGAGCTTTGAGCGCGGTTTCACCGTCGGAATACACTCGTGTGACATACCCTTCAGCCTGTAGCGCAATCGAAACCGAAGTCAGAATATTGCGATCATCATCGACCAGGGCGATGACGATCTCATCGGTGCCGTTAGCTTGGCTGGTGTTATCTTCAGCCATGGAATGTCTCTTGGATCACAAGCATGCAAAGACGATTAGCGGCTTTGGCACGATGAAACAATGCGCTCACATCTTAGAGTTCGATTATGCCATTTTCTATTGCAACGCTGCAAAAGTGGGCATTCTTGCTCGTGCAGGTTTGACGCCGCCTCGCGCGCGCTCTATGCGCAAAGTGACTATAGCGCATTCGTATGCAGTGATTCCCTAAATCGCTAAAAAGCTCGACCATTTCAGGAGAAATTTGTGCCGACCCCTCTCGCCCAATCGCTTGATAGCCAAGGCATTTTTGCCAAGGCTGACATTCATCCCAATCTGGGTACCTGTGAATTGGTAGAGGCAGCGATCCGCAGCGGCGAAGGCGAGCTGTCGAAATATGGCTCTTTGGTTGTGAAGACAGGAGCGCACACCGGCCGCAGCGCAAATGACAAGTTCATTGTCCGCAATGCTGAGACAGAGAACAGCGTGTGGTGGGGCAAGGTCAATGCCGCGATGACGCCGGAGCATTTCGCTGCACTGAAAGAGGATTTTTTGGCAGCTGTTGGCGACAAAGAAACGCTCTACGTCGCCGATCTGTTCGGTGGGTCTCAGCCAGAGCACCGCGTCAATGTGCGCGTGATCAACGAGCTGGCTTGGCATAATCTCTTCATTCGCACGCTTCTTGTCCGCCCGACAGCCGAAGAGCTGGCCGATTTCACTCCAGAATATACGATCATCGATCTGCCTAGCTTCCGCGCCGATCCCGCCCGTCACGGCACTCGCAGCGAGACTGTGATCGCGGTCAATTTGGAAGAGAAATTGATCCTGATCGGCGGCACCAAATATGCCGGCGAGATGAAGAAGAGCGTTTTCGGCATTCTCAACTATCTGCTGCCGACGAAGGGCGTGATGCCGATGCATTGCTCTGCCAATATCGGTCCCGATGGCAAAACGGCGGTGTTCTTTGGCCTATCGGGCACGGGCAAAACCACGCTTTCAGCGGATGCATCGCGCACGCTGATCGGGGATGATGAGCATGGCTGGTCAGACACAGCCGTGTTTAATTTTGAGGGCGGCTGTTATGCCAAGATGATCCGCCTGTCCGAAGAGGCAGAGCCGGAAATCTACGCCACCACGCGCCGCTTTGGTACGGTGCTGGAAAATGTGGTGATGGACCCAGTCACCCGCGGTCTCGACTTTGATGATAATTCCTTGGCTGAGAATACGCGCGGGGCCTATCCGCTCGATTACATTCCCAACACGTCTGAAAAGAACCTGGGGCCAGTGCCCAGCAATGTGATCATGCTGACAGCTGATGCGTTTGGCGTGCTGCCTCCCATAGCGCGTTTGACGCCGGATCAAGCGATGTATCACTTCCTCTCTGGCTACACCGCCAAGGTCGCGGGCACCGAAATGGGCGTGACCGAACCTGAGGCGACCTTCTCCACCTGCTTTGGTGCGCCCTTCATGCCGCGCCATCCCAGCGTTTACGGTAACCTTTTGAAAGAGCGCATTGCTGCTGGCGGCGCGCAGTGCTGGCTTGTCAACACGGGATGGACAGGCGGCAAATATGGCGAGGGGCACCGTATGCCGATCAAGGCGACCCGCGCTTTGCTTAATGCAGCGCTTGATGGTTCTTTGAACGATGCGCAGTTCCGCAAAGACGACAATTTCGGCTTTGACGTGCCGGTGGCTGTACCGGATGTCGACAGCGCGATTCTTGACCCGCGAAGCACATGGGCTAGCGGCGAAGAATATGACGCGATGGCGGCCAAATTGGTTAAGCTGTTCATCGACAACTTTGCCGAGTTTGAAGCGCATGTTGACGAAGGTGTGCGCCAGTCAGCGCCCAATCGCACGGTCGCTGCCTAATATTAATTTACACCAGTTTGGGAGAGGGGCCCCGTTCCAGTAGGAGCGGGGCCTTTTCTTTTGCGCCCTTAACCCCCACATAGGTGTCAGACTTTACAACTATGGAGGGATTACAAACATGAGCATTCTCGACGGTATTTTGAGCCAAGTCGGCGGATCACCCGATACGATTGCGGCAATCGCGGAAAAGGCGGGTATCGACCCAAGCATGGCGGAAAAAGCTGTAGCGGCGCTGGGCGCCTCGCATGGAGAAGAGGGCGATACGGTTGAACTGGCGGCAGAGAAAACCGGCCTAGACGCTGGCGCGCTTGGCGGCATTATGGAGCAAATGGGCGGCGAAGGCGCCTTGGGTGACCTCGCTGGCAAAATGCAGGGCGAAGGCGGCGAAGGCGGTATTCTTGGTAATATTGCAGGCATGCTTGACCAGGATGGAGACGGCAATCCGATCAATGATGTGCTTGGCATGGCCAAAGGCCTTTTCGGCAAAAATTAGACCAAGAGCGCAAGGATACAAAACATGAGCTTAGCACAGATTTTGCAGCAATCTGGCGTGATCGATTCCTTGGCCGGTGAATTGGGAGTAGATCCGCAAACGGCCAAAACGGCAGCTGGCGCATTGCTCCCCGCGATTGTGGCGGGAATGGGCCGCAGTGCGACCGGCGGTGCGTCAGGTGGTTCAGGCGGGGATCCTCTCGGCGGCCTTGGCGGATTGGCTGGCGCCGTTTTGGGCGGTGGTGGAGGAGGCCTGCTTGAAAGCGTCCTCGCGCCCAAGCCCACGCCAGTACAAACTGGCAATGACATTCTGGGCAATATCTTTGGCAGCAAGGACGTAAGCCGTTCGGTGGCTGGCGAAGTGGCTGCGCTCACTGGTTTAGATGAAGGCATGCTCAAGAAAATGTTGCCGATCCTCGCTATGGCGGTGGCTGGCTATATGGCTAAACAAGCTGGTGGCGGATCAGGCAGCGGCGGGGGTGCGCTGGGCGGAATTCTTGGCTCTATCGTTACCGGAATGATGTCGCGCTAACTACTCCAATGAACTCAAAGTGGTGGCGGTAGGAAAAATCCTGCCGCCATCTATTCTCCCCCTAGACAAGCAAGCGATTGTTTGAAGTTGAAGGGGCTTGTTCCATTGAGCAAGTTTGTGTCTGCTGCGCGGATTGCGCGGAT
>CAZAIG010000108.1:0-8290 GCA_964485135.1 uncultured Porphyrobacter sp.
TGGCAATGGGTTTCCTTGCCCTCGCGCGATTGGAAGGTGATGCCAGCGGCTTCCGCGAAATTGGTGCCGAGATAATGCGATGTGCCCGCCTGCAAGGCTTTTCCATCTTGCATCATCGCTTCGATCGACCAGGTTTCGACCGCACCGGGAAAACGCTCATTCTCTGGCTTTTCGCCCGTGATCACCGGCATAGCGAGATCTTCTTCGGCGCACGCCCGATACATTTCCAGCGCGCGCTGCGTTTCCTCTATTGCATCCTCGCGATTTTCATGCGCGGTATGCCCCTCTTGCCAGAGAAACTCGCTGGTGCGCAGGAACATCCGAGTACGCATTTCCCAGCGCACGACATTGGCCCATTGATTGGTGAGCAGCGGCAGGTCGCGCCAGCTTTGCACCCAGCGCGCCATCGCATCGCCGATAATGGTTTCTGAGGTTGGGCGCACAACCAAGGGCTCTTCCAGCTTGGCCGCAGGATCAGGCACAAGACCGCCCTCCCCATCGGCAATCAACCGGTGATGTGTGACGACCGCCATTTCTTTCGCAAAGCCTTCGACATGGTCAGCCTCACGCTCAAAATTGGCAAGCGGGATGAAGATCGGGAAGTAGCAGTTTTGCACGCCGGCCGCTTTGATCCGGTCATCCATCAGGCGCTGAATACGCTCCCAAATGCCGTAACCCCATGGTTTAATCACCATGCAGCCACGCACGCCCGACTCTTCGGCCATATCCGCTGCGGTGATGACTTCTTGGTACCAAGCCGCGAAATCATCTTCGCGCTTAGTGGTTAGGGCGTGGCGAATGTTGGACATAATTTCCGTTGTATCTGATCAAGGGTAGGACGCGCGGTGGCGCTATTTGCCCAGTTCGTCCAGCTTCTTCTGCATTTGCGCCATTTGCTCGCGCAGAATGGCGATTTCATCTTCTGAAGATGGTGCCGAGGTTGAAAAGGAAGATGAAGAAGCATTGCCAGCAGATGCGCTACTACTACTACTGCTGCTGACCGAAGATGCGCCTGGCATCCAGGCTTCGGTCGCTGCGCGCATCATCGCCATATTGGTTTCGTGGATCTTGCCGATGGGTGAATTGGCGAGCCCTTCTGAAATGGTGCTACCAATCCCGCTGTTCAAACCTTTGCCAAGCAGCTCAGCAATTTTGCTCTGATTGGCGCGAAAATTGGCCATACTCGCTTCAAGATAGCTGGGCATGACCGACTGCATCGAATTGCCATACATGCCGATCAATTGGCGCAGGAAACTGATTGGGAGCATTTGCTCATCGCCATTCGCTTCTTCTTCGACGATGATCTGGGTTAGGATTGAATGGGTGATGTCGTCGCCCGTTTTGGCGTCCACCACCTGAAAATCGACATTTTCGCGCACCATGTTCGCAAGATCATCCAGCGTGATATAGCTTGACGAGCTGGTGTTATAGAGCCGCCGGTTGGCGTATTTCTTGATAATGACGGGGCCGCCCGCTTCTTGAGATTTTTTGGCCATGGTTCGTTCGCCTGATCACTTAGATGCTGCGCCTTAGCACTTGCACAATGTGCAGTGCAACAATTGTTGGTTACCGGGCGAAACGCTGTCCCAGTATGGTCAGTAATTCGTATTGAGAAAGAGCGGTTTGCTGCGCCGCTACTGAAAGAGAATAAGGCACGGAGAGCCAGTCCCCTTCGCGCAATTCCGGGGCTTTGGCGAGATCAACCACGACCATATCCATCGACACTTTGCCTAGCAGTGCAAGAGGCGTCTCGCCATAGAAAAGCACACCGTCGCCATCCGAATTCCACGTTCTTAGGAAACCGTCAGCATAGCCAAGTGAGACCACCGCCACGGTCATATCACGCGGCGCGACAAACTCACCATTATATCCGATACGCTCGCCAGCTTTGATGGCTCGTTTCTGCAAAATAGCTGCTTCAGGATAGGCGACTTGGCGAATGACGTCCGAAAGCTCTGGCCTTGCTATCCCGCCGTAGAGCGATAGCCCAGGTCGCGTGAGATCAAAAGCATAGTCACCGCCCAACGCAACACCTGCGCTATTGGCAAGGCTGAGGCTTTTGTGCGGTATCGCTTTGCTGCACTCATCAAATGTAGCAAGCTGCTGCGTATTCATTGCGCAATCTTCATCCGCGCTGGCGAGATGCGACATCAAGCAGTCCACACTAAGCTTCTTTACGATCGGCTCACCAACTTCGGATGGAGATAAACCCAAACGGTTTATGCCAGTGTCGATCATCAAATCGCATGGGCCTCCGTTTGCCTCACTCCAAACACTGGCCTGATGCAGGGAGTTTATGACCGGCACAGCTCCCGTAGCGATCGCATAGGTAGCTTCTGCCGCATTGGAAGGGCCGTGCAAAACGCGGACCGCGGACGCGGGCACATGGTGCAAGGCTGCATCAACCTCGCTCCAATGGGCAACATAGAAGGTTTCCGCGCCCGCGTTTCGCAAGGTTGGCAGACATTGATCAATGCCAAGTCCGTAGCAGTTGGCCTTTATCGCAGCACCTGCCTTCGCCTGACCAGACAGGCGGTCAAGCGCGCAGTAGTTACCCTCTAGCGCTTCTTTATCGATCGTCAGCCTGAGTGTCGGTTCAGGCGGTTGCTGCTTCTCAGCCATTCTCGTCGAAATCTTTCGGTGGTCCGCCATCCAGCCCCCACCATGCGACCACAGTCGCGATCAGGATAAATATCCAAGTGTACCAAAGCCCCGCATACAGATCACCCGTGCGAGCCACGATGTAAGCTGCGATCAAGGGGAGAAACCCGCCGAAATAGCCTGCTCCAATATGATAGGGGATCGACATCGACGAGTAGCGGATTTTTGCCGGGAACATCTCTGTGAGAAGCGCCGCGACTGAGCCATAATTCGCAGCCGACAAACCGCCCAACACGATCAGCAATCCGACAATCGCAAGCATACTGCCAAGCCCTGGTATTTGATCGTCCAAATTATAACCACTCTCAGTAAGAAAGCCGCTGAGTTGGCCAACGCGCGCTTCGGGATCGTCCCATTGATAGGTTTCCAGATTCATGGACGTAGCGCCAGCCTTGATTGTGAGCGTATCAGACGCGCTCACTTCATAAGGCAGGCCAAGGCCCGCCATATCTTGCAGCAAACGCCCGCAATTGGTCCCCTGCTCATCAGCAAACGGATCGTAATCACATTGCTTACCAGCGATGGTTACTGGTGCACGCGCCGAGGATTCTTCCAGTCCCGAATTGGCGACATTGCCCATCGCCCAAAAGATAGGGAACAGCAGCAGCAATATCGCAATATTGCCCCAAAGGATTGGCTTCTTTCGCCCTACTTTATCGGACCATTTCCCGACTACTATGAATAGGCCTAACGACAGGAAGCCGCCGATCCCGATCAATATCTCAGCTGTTGTGTCTTCCACCCGCATCGGCCCTTTGAGGAAGGACAAGCTGTAGAAAAACGCAGTGTACCAAATGACGGTGAGGCCAGCAGCGACGCCGAACAAGGCGACGAAAATACGTTTCTTGTTGCCTGGGTAGGTAAAGCTTTCAATGAAAGGGTTGCCGGCCATTTCGCCTGCCTCTTTCATCGCCTGGAAAACTGGGCTTTCTGACAGTTTCAGCCTCATCCAAAGTGAAATGCCAAGGAGAATGATCGAAAGCAGAAACGGCACGCGCCAGCCCCATTCTGCGAAATCGTCTGCCGGAATGAACGCGCGGCAGGCGAGCACTACTGCGATCGAAAGAACGAAACCACCGGCAACGCTGGCTTGAATAAAGCTGGTGTAAAGCCCGCGCTTGTCTGGCGGTGCATGCTCGGCGACGTAGATGGCCGCGCCACCATATTCGCCGCCCAAAGCAAGACCCTGTAATATTCGGAACGAAATGATGATGATCGGGGCTGCCACTCCAATGGTGGCCGCAGAGGGCACAAGCCCCACCCCAGCGGTCGCAATTCCCATCAGCGTAACGGTCACGAGAAAGGTGTATTTGCGTCCTAGCTTGTCGCCCAAATATCCAAATAGGATCGCACCAATAGGACGGAAACCAAAGCCAACAGCGAAAGTCGCCCACACGTAAAGCAGGCTTAGCGTTTCATTGCCTGACGGAAAAAAGACGGGGCTAAGCAATGCTGCAAGCGTGCCGTAGATGAAGAAATCATACCATTCAAAAATGGTGCCAGCAGAGCTAGCGGCGATAACCAGCTTAATCTCATTCTCGCTCGGTTCGCGTGTTTCTACTCTAGCTGCCGTTTCCGCCATGATTCCCCCAAACCTTCGTTCGGGGGCGACCTTAGCTTGGTGTTTCAGCTAAGGAAAGTGCTCCAAGCGCGCTTCGCCACGGCAAAAGCAGCGCACCGTGCCGGCCTTTGTGTTTCAGTACTGGCAGCAAAGGTTCGAAACTTGGCCAAGTGGGAGAAATTGCTGCGCCCAACAGCCATTGCTCAATCTGGCTATAGGCTTCCGCCAGATCGATGTGGGCCTTTCCAATTGCGCCCTTGCCCATAATGGCTGCGGCTGCTTGACCCACAGCGCACGCTTGAACCTGCATACCGATCGCGTTGATCGTTTGGTTGGACGCGACCGAGAGCTCGACTTTTACCATGCTTCCGCAGGTTTGTGAGCGGGCTTCGTGATTAAGTGGTCGTTCGCCAGTGTATGGAAACGTGGAAAGCTGGGTCGCTAGCCCAAGCAATTGCGGCGTGTAGAGTTTTTCACCTGTCACTGTGCAATCTGCTTCGGATTATCTGTCGTCTTGAACGGCTTCGTTCTTAAGCCGCTCACGCCTTTCCGCGACCAGTGCAACTAAGCTCCGCGAACCTGCGTCAACAATTGGGTATGTCCGCGCTGTTGTGATCCAGACCGGACGCCCTTTGTATCCCCAAATTGAGTCGTAACCCAGTGCCAGAACGGAGAAAGCAAACACAGCGATGAGCGTGCCTTTAACAGCACCGAACCCAAATCCAAGAACACGGTCAATCGGTCCAAGTACTGAATTGCGTGATGTTTCGCCTACACTGCCAGCGATGAGTTTCATCGCTGCGTAGGGAATCAGAAGCAGCAATGCGAAGGCAAGAAGCGATGTTGCTGGCTCCGTGTCGAGATATTCACGCAGGCCCACCGTTAAAGGTTTGTGCAAGTAATAGATTGAGAACGCGGCCAAAAACCATGCTGCGAGTGACAAGACTTCTTGAACAAGTCCGCGCATAAAGCCGCCAATCGCAGCCACCGCTACGATGAATAAAACAACGAAATCGAACCCGGTCATCACTTGCGATGATTATGCTTATCCCATCACCTGGTCAACGAGGTTTCCAAGTTGCTTGATCGCGCGATATTCCAATTTGACCGATCCGGCCTTCTTATCCTCTGGCCCAAACCCCTTGCCAAAGCCCAGCTTCGCCGCCTCTTTTACGCGCAGATCAGCATGAGCGACAGGCCGCACTTCGCCAGCAAGCGAAACTTCACCAAACCATACGCTTTGCGGGGGCAGAGCTTTGTCCGATAGGGCGGAGACGAGCGCGGCGGCCACTGCCAAGTCTGCGCCGGGATCAGAAAGTCGGTAGCCGCCAGCGATGTTGAGATAGACCTCTGCCGAGCTAAAACTCAACCCGCAGCGCGCCTCCAGCACAGCGAGCAGCATCGCCAGCCTGCTGTTCTCCCAGCCTACAACGGAACGGCGCGGCGTTGCGCCTGATTGCAGCCGAACGATGAGCGCTTGTATTTCGACCAATACTGGCCGCGTCCCTTCCAATGCAGGGAAAACTGCGCTGCCTGCCAAGGGTTGGTCGCGGCCCGACAAGAATAGCATCGACGGGTTGGAAACTTCGGTTAGCCCTTCACTCTCCATCGAAAAGACGCCGATTTCATCGACTGCGCCAAAGCGGTTTTTGAGCGCGCGAAGGATGCGGTATTGGTGACTACGCTCCCCTTCAAAGCTCATCACAACATCGACCATATGTTCAAGAACGCGCGGGCCGGCGATATTGCCATCCTTAGTCACATGACCGACCAGCACGAGAACGACGTTGTTCTCCTTTGCATAGCGGATCAGTTCTAAGGCGCAGCCGCGCACTTGACTGACGGTTCCCGGCGCACCTTCGATTGTGTCGGAATGCATGGTTTGAATGGAATCGATCACCAGCATATCGGGCTGTTCCATATTCCCCAGTGTCGTGAGGATATCGCGCACCGAAGTCTCTGATGCCAATTGCAACGGTGCATCGGCCAGACCCAACCGCGATGCACGCATCCGCACTTGCCCTGCAGCCTCTTCTCCGCTGACATAGATGACATTCGCGCCTTGGCGAGCAATCCGCGCCGCCGTTTGCAGTAACAAAGTGGATTTGCCGATCCCCGGGTCGCCGCCCATCAATATGGCAGAGCCGGGTACGAGCCCCCCGCCCAGCGCGCGGTCCAATTCAGCAGAACCGGTCTTGCGCCTTTCCGGCAGTTTCGTTGGTGCATCAAGTGGCACAAACTGCACTGGCCGCCCTCCACTCGACAAATCATGCTTTTGCGAAAAGACGGTCGCGGGCGCTTCTTCGGTTAAAGTGTTCCACTCTCCGCAATCGGGACATTGTCCCTGCCACTTTTGTGAAACGCTGCCGCAGGATTGGCAGACATAACGTTTTTTCGATTTAACCATGCACAGGCATTACCAGAACATAAGTAGAACGCAATTGCATTCACAAATTATCCCCTTAATCAAAGGCCATGCGTCAAAAAGAATTGCGCCTTGCTCTGGTTTGTTACGGCGGCGTTAGCCTTGCGGTCTATATGCACGGCGTAACCAAAGAGATTTGGCATCTGGCCCGCGCCAGCCGCAATTTTCATCAAGAGCAAGCACCAGCAGGCGGCGTTCAGGCGGTGTATCAAGATTTGCTGGAGACGATCCAAGATCGCTGTCAGATACGATTACGCTTTCTGCCTGACATTCTGACCGGCGCAAGTGCAGGAGGCATTAACGCGGTTTTCCTCTCCCAAGCGATCCATTCCGGGCAATCCTTGGAACCGCTGACCAAATTGTGGCTAGACAATGCCGACATTGATGAGCTTGTCGATCCAGAGGCTGAACCGCTTTGGCGCTACGCGAAAATTTGGGCGCAGCCATTGGCAGAGTGGGTGCTGCGCAGGCCGGGCAATGCGGTAAGCGAAAGCGTAGCGCCTGAAACCCGCGCAGAAGTGCGTGAGAAAGTCTCCAAATTGGTTCGCGGACGCTGGTTCGAACCGCCTTTCTCAGGGGGCAATTTCAGTAAGCTGTTGTTCAATGCGTTGAAAGCTATGGAGGCAAGCGAACTCGAACAGCCTTTACTACCGCCGGGGCATCCGATTGACTTGTTTGTGACCGCCACCGATTTCCGCGGACACTTGGAGCTCTTGCGGCTGAATAGTCCGCCGATTGTTCAGGAAACTGAGCATCGTTTGCCAATCGCTTTTAACGCCAACGCCCCCGCTCAAGCGGGCCAGTCATTGGCCAACCTGCTTGAGCTAACCATGGCTGCACGCTCAACGGCAAGCTTCCCCGGCGCTTTCCCGCCGCTGCAAACACGGGAGATCGACCAGCTTTCAGCAGAGCAAGATGAAGCTTGGCCGCGACGAGAACATTTCCTCAGGCGGATCATGCCGGTTCACTACCGCGAAGGGACGGCAGAGGACATTTCGCTGATCGACGGATCAGTGCTTGTAAATGCACCATTCGGCGGCGCGATACGGGCTTTAGAAGGGCGCCCCGCCCAGCGCGAGGTTGATCGGCGTTTTGTCTACATCGACCCACGGCCCGACCGTTACGGTGCCGTGAAGGATGATTTGAGCCGCCCGGTGGGTTTCTTTGCCGCAATCTTTGGTTCGCTTTCGACCATCCCGCGTGAGCAGCCTATCCGCGACAATTTGGAACAGTTGGAATTGCAATCGCGCGACGCGGAACGGCTAAAGCGTATCGTTGCCGGTTTGCGTCCCGAAGTCGAAGCAGCCGTTGATAAGCTGTTTGGCCGCACGCTTTTTCTCAATCGCCCTACCCCTGCGCGGCTAAAAAATTGGCGTCAGAAGGCTCAGCAAGCCGCCGCTGAGAACGCTGGCTATGCTTATCACTCCTACGCGCAGGCAAAGTTCACCAGCGTTGTGGAGCGCCTCGCCAAAGCGACCTTGCAATCAGCGCCCAGTTTAGGATTGCCTGATACCAGCCCGATAGAAGAAGCGTTCCGGCGCGAATTAGAAGCGCGCGGTCTCACCACTCTGGCTGAGCCAAAGGGCGGCGCGAATGACACAGCGATTGCGTTCTTCCGCCAACATGACATCGGTTTCAGGCTG
>CAZAIG010000109.1:0-3342 GCA_964485135.1 uncultured Porphyrobacter sp.
TATTTTTGAGAATCGGCCACTTGGCTCCCCTAAATCTGATGCTAGCGACCTTCGTTTTTTGCTCTTCTATGGGGGGCTGTGCCATTTTTCAACGCATTGGATTTGGCGGCTGCTTATGAAATTCGCTAGGGCTAAGGGAACGCAATGGTCAAAACGCCGTCATATCGCCCCACAATGCGCAGCAATGCCTTGCCGCATGCGCTTGAAACGGCGCTGCAAACTGATCTGCTTGCCGCTCTTGGCCGCAATGAGATTGAGGTATTGTTTCAGCCGCAGTTTGCCTGCGATGACGGGCGGATGGTGGGCGCAGAGGCTCTTTCGCGCTGGCAGCATCCCACTTTGGGTGAGATTGGCGCGCGCGATCTGTTCTCTATCGCTGAAAAAGCTGGGCTAGTCGCGCCCGTCTCGCGCCATGTCGTGGCCCAAGCATTGGAGATGGCACGCGGATGGCCATCGGATCTGACCTTGTCGCTCAACATAACGCCTGAAGAAATCGCAGAGCCCAGCTTTGCGCGCGATTTTGCCTCGCTTGTGGGTCAATCGGGCATTGCGCCGGCACGGCTTACGCTTGAGATTACCGAGGACGTTTTGCTCAACGATCTGGATATGGCAGCAGAGGCTTTGGCAGCGCTTAACGGGGCGGGGCTGAAAATTGCGCTTGATGACTTTGGTGCAGGATATTGCAACTTTGGCTATTTGAAGAGCCTGCCGCTAGATATTCTGAAGCTCGACCGCGCGATGATTGAGGGGATCACGACGGACGAGCGCGACCTCGCCGTTCTGCATGCGATTGTGCAGCTTGCCCATGCGCTCGATCTGAAAGTTGTTGCGGAAGGGATCGAGACAGAGGGACAGCGCCGAGTGATCGTGGAGGAAGGCTGCACTTATTGGCAGGGCTTTTTGAAAGCGGAACCGATGCGCAATGATGAAATGCTGCGCTTTGCGAAGGGGTAAGGCTGGCTAGTTCGCTTGTTTGGCCGCTTTCCTTACAACCCCGCTTAGCCCCTTGGTCAGTTGGAATAGTCCGTTGAGCCGGCTTTTTGGATCGCTCCATGCGCGGTTGATAACCAGCTTCATATCCGGGCGCAGCTTCGCAGTGCCTTGCAGCCGGTCAACATATGCGAGCAGGCCAGCGGGATCGGGGAAATTATCCTTGTGGAAGCTGACCAAAGTCCCGCGCGCACCGACATCAATTTTGGCGATATTGGCGGCTATGGCTTGGTGTTTAATCTCGATCAGCCGAACCAGATTGGAGGTTGCATCGGGCAGAGGCCCGAACCGGTCGATCATCTCTGCAGCCATGCTTTCGATCTCGGCCTTGTCTGCTGCATCATTGAGGCGGCGATAGAGCGCCATGCGCACGGCAAGATCGGGCACATAATCCTCTGGAATCATAATTGGCGCATCTACGGTGATCTGGGGCGAAAGCGTATCGCGTTCTGCCGGCAAGCCCGCTGCGCCAGCCTTTGCGGTCAAAATCGCATCTTCGAGCATCGATTGGTAAAGTTCAAAGCCAACCTCGCGGATGTGCCCCGATTGCTCATCGCCAAGCAGGTTCCCAGCGCCGCGAATGTCGAGATCATGACTGGCAAGCTGGAAACCTGCGCCCAAAGTGTCGAGATCGCCCAAGACCTTCAGGCGTTTCTCTGCAACTTCGGAAAGCACTACATTCTTCGCGTGGGTAAGATAGGCGTAAGCGCGCAGTTTTGACCGGCCCACACGCCCGCGCAATTGGTAGAGCTGGGCAAGGCCGAATATGTCGGCACGGTGGATGATGATGGTGTTTGCGCTCGGCAGGTCGAGGCCGGATTCCACGATAGTGGTGGAGAGCAAGACTTCATACTTACCTTCGTAGAAGGCGCTCATCCGCTCTTCGATCTCGCCCGCGCCCATCTGTCCGTGCGCGGCGATGGCTTTGACCTCTGGCACGTTTTCTTTCAGCCATTCCTCCACGTCTGCCATGTCGGAAATGCGCGGGACGACGATAAAGCTCTGCCCGCCGCGGTGATGCTCGCGCAGCAAAGCCTCGCGCATCACCATATCGTCCCACTCCATCACGTATGTGCGTACTGCGAGCCGGTCGACCGGCGGGGTTTGGATGGTGGATAGCTCGCGCAGACCCGTCATCGCCATTTGCAACGTGCGCGGGATCGGCGTTGCGGTTAGCGTGAGCATATGCACGTCAGCACGCAGCGCTTTCAGCTTTTCCTTGTGGGTGACGCCGAAACGCTGCTCTTCGTCAACCACAACCAGGCCGAGGTTTTTGAACTCAGTCGTTTTGGCAAGGATCGCATGCGTGCCCACGACAATGTCGATGTCGCCGCTGGTCAGTCCTTCGCGCGTTTCGGTCATTTCCTTTTGCGGGACGAGGCGCGAAAGGCGCCCAATCTTGAGCGGGAAACCAGCGAACCGTTCGCTGAAATTGGTGAAATGCTGGCGCGCAAGGAGCGTCGTGGGCGCTACGATGGCAACTTGCTGACCGTTCATCGCTGCAACGAATGCGGCGCGCAAAGCGACTTCCGTTTTGCCAAAGCCTACATCGCCGCAAACGAGACGGTCCATCGGGCGTCCGCTTTCCAAGTCGCGCAAGACATCAGCAATCGCGCGGTCTTGATCATCGGTTTCTTCCCAAGGGAACCGGTCGAGAAACTGGTTGTAGCTGGCCGGATCAGCAGTAAGCACAGGCGCTTTTTTCAGAGCGCGCTGGGCAGCAACCGCCATCAATTCGCCCGCGATAGCGCGGATGCGCTCTTTGAGTTGAGAGCGGCGTTTCTGCCACGCTTCTCCTCCAAGCTTGTCGAGCATGACAGCATCTTCGGAAGAGCCATAGCGCGAAAGGACATCGATGTTCTCAACCGGGATAAACAGCTTGTCGCCGCCGCGATATTCCAGCCGCACACAGTCATGCTGGCTTTGGCCCACAGGCACAGGCTCAAGGCCAAGATACTTTCCGATCCCATGCTCAACATGAACAACCAAATCGCCGCGACTGAGCGATTGCAATTCGGCCATAAATGCATCGGCATCGCGCCGTTTTTTCTTACGCCGAACCAGCCTATCGCCGAGCACGTCTTGCTCGGTCAGCAGCTCTAGTGTCTCATTGGCAAAGCCGGTTTCCAGCGGCAAAACCACCGCCACCGGATCGCCATTGGCTGACATGCCCAAGGCCTCTTGCCAGCTATCTGCCAGCTTTGCCTCCAACCCTGCTTCAGCCAGTATCGATGCAATCCGCGCCCTGCTTCCGGTGGAATAAGCCGCGAACAAGGGGCGTTTGCCGCGCGCTTTAATCGCACTGAGATGCTTCACCGCATTTTCGTAGACATTCTCGCTGCGCGCGCGCTC
>CAZAIG010000109.1:3442-5869 GCA_964485135.1 uncultured Porphyrobacter sp.
TCGAAGAAGCTGGCCAGCTCCTCCTCGAACAAGGGCAGCCAATGCTCCATTCCGGCCAGCCGCCTGCCGTCCGACACTGCCTCGTACAAAGGGTCCTGCGTCGCGGTCGCTCCAAACAATTCGCGGTAGCGACTGCGGAACCGTTTGATCGATGCTTCGTCCAGCAAAGCTTCTGATGCGGGCAGCAGCAAATGCTCTTTTAGCGTGCCGGTGCTCATCTGAGTGGAGGTGTCGAACAGCCGCAGGCTTTCCAGTTCATCACCAAAGAAATCGAGCCGCAGCCCCTGCTCCAGTGAAGAGGGGAAGATGTCGACAATCGATCCGCGCAAGGCAAATTCGCCGTGATCCACCACTGTGTCGACGCGGCTGTATCCTTGGCGTTGGAGCAGCGCGGCCAGACTTTCGTGCCCGATGGTTGTACCCACCTTAAACTGGCGCACGCTTTCGCGGATGCGGAACGGGGTGAGCACCCGCTGAAGCACCGCATTGACCGTAGTGACGACCAGTTGTGATCCCGACAAAGGCGCTTGTATTTTGAACAATGCAGACAGCCGCCGTGCGCTGATCGACAGCGCTGGGCTGGCGCGGTCATAAGGCAGGCAATCCCATGCCGGAAATTCAACCACTTCCACCTCAGGCGCGAAATATCGGGCTGCATCGCTGATCGAGCGCATGGTCGCATCGTCGGAAGCTATAAAGACCGCTCGGCCTTTGCTTGCCCGCGCTAGATCAGCCAGCACCAATGGCTGCGCTCCGCGTACAAGCGAGGCAAGGGTGAGCGGCTTTGTAGCGGCTAACAGGCGGTCAATATTGCTCATTCAAAAGGCCGTGCGGATTATCGCGGTATCTCTACAAAATCGAGCCGCTGCATCGCCTCCATCATTGGTCCCAAAAACTGCGGCGGAACGTCGGCTGTTCCAAACGCCCAGGCCAGCACATCGACATCATCTTCGTCGAGCAACGCTTCAAACCAGCTTAGGCCGGCTTCATCCCAAGTCCCGTTATAGCGATCAAAATACCCGCCGAATGTGTAGTCTGCTTCGCGCGTGCCGCGGTGCCAACTGCGAAACTTGGCGCGGGCAAAACGGGCGGAAAGATCGGGTGTTGATGAATCTTGCGGCTTGGGCATGGAAGGGCAGTTAGTCGCTGCCTAGCATTCTCGCAATACGTCATTGCGAGCTTCAAGCGAAGCAATCCATTTTCAGGCCTTTGCCCCCAACGAAACCGTGGAAGATGGATTGCCGCGTCGGCCAAAAGTGCTTGGCCTCCTCGCAATGACAAAAATTGCATGTTAGCGATTGGTTATGCGTCCTGAAATCCTCAATCCCTTGTTTGCCGAGACCGATAGCCTTGATGGCGTTGGCCCGAAGCTGATGAAGCCGCTGGAAAAGCTGGGACTGATGCGGCTGCGCGACGTTGCCTATCACTTGCCAGAGCGGTTTGTGACGCGGCGCGCGGTGGACACTTTGGATGATGCGGGCGAGGGCGAGCATGTCATCATTGCGCTTACCCCAATTGAGCATAAGGCACCCTATAATCCTGGGCGTGGGCCTTACCGGGTTTTGTCGCAAGATAGCGCTGGCAATATCTGCGCGCTGACGTTTTTTGGCCGCGCATCCTACACCGCGAAAAAGCAGCTCCCCGTAGGTGAAAAGCGCTGGATTGCTGGGCGGCTCGACCGATATGGCGATATGCTCCAGATCGTTCATCCTGACCATATTGAAGAGCAGGGCGATGCCAATCTGGGGCGCTTGTGCGAGCCGGTTTACGCTTTGGCCAGCGGGTTAACCCAGCCGCGCGTTACGGGCATGGTGGAACAAGCGCTATCAGCTGCGCCGCAGCTTCCCGAATGGATTGAGCCTACCCAATTGGACAAGGAAGGCTGGCCAAGCTGGCACGATGCAATCCAGCTGACGCATAAGGATGATAACACGCCTGCGCGTGACAGGCTTGCCTATGATGAGCTTCTGGCGAACGCTTTGGCGTTAAAGCTGGTAAGGGCGGACAATCGCCGCCGCAAGGGTGCAAGCCTAAAAGGCGATGGCAGCCTTCGCGGCAAGCTAGATCTGCCATTCCCACTTACAGGGGCGCAAACCCGCTCTGTGGCAGAGATTGAAGGCGATCTGGCGCAGGAATCGCCGATGCTGCGCCTGCTTCAGGGCGATGTGGGCGCGGGTAAAACTGTCGTCGCGCTCAAAGCTATGTTGATCGCCAATGAAGCAGGTAAGCAGGCGGCATTGCTGGCCCCGACCGAAATTCTTGCTCGTCAGCACTATGCAACTTTGCGCGAGATGGCTGCGCCTACCGGGGTTGAGGTCGCAATCCTAACAGGACGAGCAAAAGGCAAAGAGCGCGAGGGAATATTGCTCGGCCTGCTTGATGGTTCGATCGATATCCTCGTTGGAACCCATGCGATTTTTCAGGACA
>CAZAIG010000109.1:5969-8265 GCA_964485135.1 uncultured Porphyrobacter sp.
AGCGGACAGCAAGCCTATTGGGTCTGCCCCATGGTGCGCGAGATGGATGGGGCTTGGCAGCAAAACGATATTGCAGCGGCAGAGGCGCGCTATGCTGCGCTGAAAGAACGGTTCGGCGATGCCGTTACGATGGTTCACGGTCAACTCGACCCAGCGGTGAAAGACGCGAATATGCAGGCCTTTGCCAGCGGAAAGGCCAAGCTGCTGATTGCTACGACCGTGATTGAGGTGGGCGTGGATGTGCCAGCCTCAACCTTGATGGTGATCGAGCAGGCTGAGCGGTTTGGCCTGGCGCAGCTTCACCAATTGCGCGGGCGTGTTGGGCGGGGCAGCGAGAAGTCCGTATGCTTGCTTCTGCGCGGGGGTGAACTGTCCGAAACGGGCCGCAAACGGCTCGCCCTGATGCGCGAGACACAGGACGGTTTTCGTATTGCTGAGGAAGACCTTGCTCTACGCGGCGGAGGCGAATTGCTGGGCACGCGCCAATCGGGAGATGCTGCCTTCAAAATCGCAGATGTCGACCAGATCACCCGGCTTTTGTCAGTGGCGGACGCAGATGCGCGATTGTTGATGGAGCGTGATGGTGGGCTGACATCTGAGCGCGGTGAAGCAGCGCGGATGCTGCTTTATCTGTTCGAACGCGATTGGGGTGTGCAGCTTTTGCGCGGGGGGTGAAATCAAGCGCGCTTGAGCTTTTGAAAGAAAGCTTCGGCGGCTGCTGTTACATCATTCCAAGTCGCCGCAAATCCGTCATCACTACCGTAATAGGGATCAGCAATAGCCTCGCCTTCGCGTCCGTTCACAACATCCAGTAGCAGCGCAATTTCGGCGGTAGAATTCGCTGGAGCAATCGCGCGAACACTGCGCAGATTTTCATGATCCATCGCAAGGATATGTGTGAATTCGGTGAAATCTGCCGCGCACAGTTGCCGAGCACGAAGCGCAGTTAAATCAACACTATGCTGCGCAGCAATCGCAATTGAGCGTTGATCCGGCGGTTCGCCAATATGATAGGCTGCTGTGCCGCAGCTATCGATCATAATGTCCAGTCCCTGCGCCTCAGCGGTGCTGCGAAACGCGCCTTCTGCTAAGGGGGAGCGGCAGATATTTCCGAGGCAAACCATCAGGACAGAAATTTCACTCATTTCAGTGTCCCTGCCAAAGCGCTTTCAACGATCTTCCGGATATTCACCTTCGCTTCCAACCGGGCGCCAAGCAGGGCTGTGCCCGACACCTTGCGCTGCACAAAAAGCGTATCAGATGGCGGCAAGTGCCAGCTTTGCCGGTCCTCCGCGATGGCCATTCCTTCATCGCTCAACAGCGGAACAAAGCTGCGGTCGCCAAAGTCGAAATCCCCATCGACGTTCAATTCGCGTATGATGATGTCCACCATGGCCTCAATCCGTTCCGGGTGCCTTTCAAGCACATTCGCGCTCATAAAGTCAGCGGCAATCGCTTCGGCGATGATCTGGTCTTTGTCGCAGGCGAGGCCAGCGGTCAGCAAATTTCGATAGCTTTTTTGAATGTCTGCTGGAACCGCGCGCGTCGCTCCAAAATCGAGGAGAACAATTTCGCCTGTTTCCGGCCGATATTGGAAATTCGCAAAGTTGGGATCGGTTTGCATAACGCCGAATTCGAACAATTCGCGTGCGACCAATGTCACAAACCTTTCAAACACTGAATTGCGCAATTCCTGCGGCTCTTCGGTCAGACTTTCAATCGGCACGCCGCTTTCAAAGCTCATCACCAAAATGCGTTCGCGGGTAAGCTCTTTATTGAGTATAGGCACGATGAAGCCATCATCATTTGCAAGCCGCTGAGCATAGAGCTGCATCTGGTCGCCTTCGCGGATATAATCGGCTTCTTCTTTTAGCTGTTCTTTAGCAGCAGCAAGCAAGCCAGAAATATCCAATTCCTCGGGAAGCAGGCCGGAAATGCGCAGCAAAGTTGCAACATTATCAACGTCGCTGTCGATACTGTCGGCAACGCCAGGATATTGCACTTTGATGGCCAGTTGTTCGCCATCGCGGGTCATCGCCTTGTGCACTTGCCCGATAGAGGCTGCGGCGATGGGGCGCGGGTTGAACCATTTGAATTGCTTGCGCCAGTCTGTGCCCCATTGCTCTTTCAGCACACTGTCCAATTGGCGCGCTGGCATAAAATTCGCGCGGTCGCGCAGGGTCGCCAGAATGTCTGAAAGCTCTTGAGGCAGCAGATCGCCCGCATCCATGCTGATCATTTGGCCCAGCTTCATCGCTGCGCCGCGCAAGTGAGAGAGGCGGTCTGCCAATCGCAT
>CAZAIG010000110.1:0-1947 GCA_964485135.1 uncultured Porphyrobacter sp.
ACGATGTAGAGATAGCCCGCTTCATCGAGATAACCCAAATCGCCAGTGCGGAAGAAACCATCATCGGTGAAAGCTTCCTTGGTGGCTTCATCGTTCTTCCAATAGCCTTTGAAATTGGCGGCGGAACGAATGCAAACTTCATCCACCTTGCCTTGTTCAACCGGCTTTCCATCATTGTCGAGGATCGCGAGTTCAACCATCGGCTTGCTAGCGGTTCCGGTTGAGCCGGGTTTAGCGATATAATTCTCGTTAAAATTGCCGCAGCCCACCGCGTTGGTTTCAGTGAGACCGTAGCCCAAAAGCGGGAAGCCGCCGGGAAAGGCTTCTTTGATCTTGGTTACATGTTCAACCGGACGCGGCGCACCGCCAGCGGCAAAGCTTTTGCATGACGATGTGTCGTAACTGGCAAGATCAGGATGATTGGCAATCTCAAAGCTCATCAAGGGAACACCGACGAAATAGGTGACTTTTTCCTCTGCGATCAGCTGGATTGCCTTTAGCGCATCCCAGCGCGGCATCATCACCAATTTGCGCGCAATGGCGAAGGATTGGAGGAACAAGGGAACCTCGCCAGTAACGTGGAACAAAGGCACTGCCACCAATGCGCATGGCTGCGCGCTGAGATCTTCGCCGCGGCTTTCCATCAGCACTTTGGCCATGGCGCTTTGCGTGACATAGCTCATCGTGCCAGACACTACCCCGCGGTGATCGGACCATGCGGCTTTTGACCGGCCTGTGGAACCCGATGTGTACAGGATCGTCGCCATGTCTTCTGGGCCAAGCTGACCCAGCATTGCCATAGCGGTCATGCCGGGGTTTTCTTCCGCTTGCCAAAGAGCAGCGAGGCCCTCTGATGGTGCGCAGTCATGCTCGAACAGAACGACCTTGGCGTTATGAGTATGCCCATCAAGCCGTTTCGCGCGGCCCGCATCAGCCAGAACAACGGTGCATTCTGCTAGATCAATACCGTAAGCAAGCTCGTCACCTGACCAAAAGCCATTCAGCAAAGTCGCGCAGCCGCCTGACATGATGATGCCCATATAGGCGATGATCCAATTGGCTGAGTTACGCGCGGCGATACCAACCCGGTCGCCTTTCTTTACGCCGTGAATATGGGTGAGGCCAGCGGCGGCATGCAAAGCCGCCTGATAGGTCTCGCCAAAGGTCAGGCGGGTGTCACCATCAACGATGAACTCCGCATCGGCATGCTCGTTACAGAAATGGGCAAAGTAATGCGCCAGGCTAGGCGGCGCGTTCTTGAACACCGGAACCGTGTAACCGTCTTGCTCTAGGGGTGCAGTTTCGAACGGTTGGCCTTCTGAAACCAGCTGACCGGTGATTTTTTCTAGTGCAATATCTAGCTCGCTGAGCATGCCTTTAAACTTCCTCTCACAACGGGCAGCAAACGCATTCGGGACTATCCATCCCAAAATTGTCGCCGCCAAAACTAAGCGCAGGCTTTCCCCACTAGCCATGCTGTGCCAAAAGCCGCGCAGAACATGTGTGCCGCTGCGGCGCTCCAATCATTAGGGACTTGTCGCCTTGCTGTCACTACTTGCTTTATCCGGGGCTTCTGACCCCATTTTGTGGACCGATTTGGGGCTGAAATCGTACCTGTTTGAAATCGGATCGTTCCAATTGCGATACTATTCGCTGGCCTATTTGATCGGGGTGATTTTCGCTTATTGGCATTTGTCCAAAATGATCAAAGCGCCCGGTGCGCCGATGGCACAGCGGCATGCCGATGATCTGTTTTTCTATTGCACATTGGGCGTCATTCTGGGTGGGCGGTTGGGTTATGCCGCATTCTACACAGGCGGCGATACGGGCAAGGCGAGCCTGTTCACCAGCTTTACTGGCGAAGGCTTTGTGAGCTGGGATTTGCTGCGCCTGTGGGATGGCGGGATGAGCTTTCACGGCGGCGTTCTGGGCGTGCTTTTGGCGATT
>CAZAIG010000110.1:2047-8255 GCA_964485135.1 uncultured Porphyrobacter sp.
ACCAATGCGCGATACCGGCCCGGCCTGCTCGTCGGAGTGTTCACCATCGGCATGGCGGGCGCGCGGTTCTTTAATGAATATTTCCGCGAACCGGATGCGCATTTGGCCGACCGCGTGATCGAAACGGGCCTCAGCCAAGGGCAATGGCTGAGTATTCCGATGTTCTTGGCCGGTGTAGCCGTGATCATCTATGCGCTTGTCCGCAAGGATCCCGCCGTCAGCAGTAGAGCGCCGCAAGACGCGTAGATGAGCGGCGATTTAGCAGCACGTTTCCGCCGCCTGATCCGCGAAACCGGTCCCATCACGCTCGCGCAATATATGGGCGAGGCGAACGCGCACTACTACAACCACCGCGATCCGTTGAGTGCTGCTGATAAGCCAAGCGGAGATTTCATCACAGCTCCTGAAATCAGCCAGATGTTTGGCGAACTGATCGGGTTGTGGTGCGCGGATGTGTGGACCCGGGCAGGTAAGCCTGAAGCGGTGCACTATGTCGAGCTTGGGCCGGGGCGCGGGACGCTTGCAACCGATGCTTTGCGCGCGATGGCGGCCCATGGGTTAAAGCCGCAAGTGCATCTGGTGGAGGCCTCTGCCGCGCTGCGCACCGTTCAGACTAGGGCTGTGCCGGGCGCGGTGCATCACGATAGCGCGGCTACTTTGCCCGATGATGCGCCGCTGCTGATCGTAGCGAATGAGTTTTTCGATGCGCTTGCGATTCATCAATTGATTAAGACCGAAAGCGGTTGGCGCGAACGTATGATCGGGCTGGAAGATGACGCTTTGGCCTTTGTCGCCGGTGACAGGCCGATGGATGATGCTGTGCCTGCTGAATGGCGCGATGCGGATGAGGGCGCTTTGATTGAAACCTGCCCAGCGGCGGCTGCGATCCTGTCGGAGCTAGCGGATAGGCTGGTTGCACAAGGCGGCGCTGCATTGGTTATCGACTATGGCTCTTCAAAGCTCGCCAGCGGCTCCTCTTTTCAAGCAATTGCCAGCCATCAAAAAGTCGATCCCTTGGCTGCGCCGGGCGCAGCAGACTTAACCGCGCATGTCGACTTTGGTGCTTTGGCTGAGGTCGCGAAAAGACAAGGCGCGCGGCATCTGGGAACCGAGACACAGGGCGCTTGGCTGGCCGCCATGGGCATTGATCTGCGCGCTCAGGCTTTGGCGCAAGCGGCACCCGAAAAGTCCGAGAAAATCGTTCGGCAGCGCGCCCGATTGGTGGATGACAGCCAGATGGGCGCTCTGTTCAAAGTGATGGGATTGGCCGCGCCCGGCTGGCCTGATGGCGCAGGGTTCTAAAGCCCGATTTTGTCCGCCAGTTCGTCCGCCGCTTGGCGCGGGCTTAACTTTCCTTCGCCTTCACGGTCCACGGCAAAGTTGGCCTCGCGCATAGCCTCCACATCAATCGCGCCGACCAGCGGCCCAAGCGCCTCAACCAAAGCGGTGTTTTTTGCGGAGTTCGGGCTGATCAAAACCAGCGCATCATAGCTTGGCAGGGCCTCCTTGGGATCGGTCAGAACTTTCAGCCGGTCAGCAGCAATCCGCCCGTCAGATGTATAGGCGCTGATCACATCAGCCTCGCCCGATTTCAGCGCGTTATACATGAAAGTCGGGGCAAAATTGCGTTTGCGTGCAAAGCGAAAACCGTATGCATCGCGCACGGCAATCCATTCGGGCCGCTCAAAAAACTCTGGATCACCGCCGACGGTTAGTTGCGGTGCAGCGCGGGCCAAATCTTCCAATGTCTCAAGCCCCAATTGTGCCGCCCGGTCCTCTCGCATGGCAAAGGCATAGGCGTTTTCAAAGCCGAGCCGCCCCAGCACCAGCGCGCCGGATGTCTCCGTTTCCCACCGCACGATTGCCTCATACATCGCCTCGCGCCCGGGATTATCGGTGCGTTTGAGCTGATTGGTCCAGATCGTGCCAGTGTAGTCCACCAGAATATCGATATCGCTGCTTGTCACAGCGCTATGCGCCACCGCGCTGCCCAGACCGTCGCGATATTCAGCGGCAAAGCCTGCCTTTTCAAGCTGCGCACCGATTAGGCGAGCAAGAATATATTGCTCGGAAAACTGCTTCGCGCCGATCACGATGCGCTCCTCTTTGCTGCCGCCGAACTGCACGAAAAGCGCTGCGATAATTCCGGCGGCGACTATAGCCAATCCGCATAGGCTGAGCATAGGTTTACGGTTCAGCAGTCCGCGCTCGATCAGGCCCAGCAAAGCATCTGCGGTTAGCGCGAGCGCGGCAGAGGCAAGGCATCCGGCCAGAACCAAGGTCCAGTTTTGCGTCTGCAATCCGGCAAAAATCGGATCGCCTAGGCTGGTCTGCCCGATCGTGGTCGCAAGCGTTGCCGCGCCGATCGTCCAGACCGAAGCCGTGCGGATCCCTGCCATGATGAAGGGGGCGGCCAGCGGTGCCTCGACCAGCCGCAATTTCTGCGCAGCTGTCATGCCGACGCCGTCTGCGGCCTCAAGCACACCGGGGTCGAGATTGGCCTGCGCTGTGATCGCGTTCCTCAAAATTGGCAGCAGAGCGTAAAGCGCGAGCGCCAGCAGAGCGGGCAGAAAGCCAAGCGTTGGCAGCCCTTCGCCAAAGACGCTGCGCAGGCTGAGCAATATGGGGAAGAACAGCGCCAATAGGGCTAGCGCCGGGATCGTCTGCACCAGGCTGGCAAAGCCCAGCGCCACTTTGGAAACAGCCTGATTCCGGCTCGCCCACACCGCCAAAGGCAAAGCGACGATAATGCCGAGTGCAATCGCGCTAGCCGATAGCAGGACATGCGCGGCAAGCTGATCGCCAAGCCCGTTAAGAGCGACCCAGAAATCGTTCATGCCTTATTGCCATTCGTGTTTCTTGACCTGCTTCGCCAGAAGCAAGTCCGCGCCCGCCCACGCCCCAAAGACCACTGGGGTGGGCGCGTTCCTTGCCCACCTGGGCGGCCGCTTGTGCACGCGGTAATTCTCACGCTGTGATGCTCGCCAGCTTTGCTGCCTGATCGCGCGGCACAGCGACAAGGCTCTGTGCTATGTCGCCGCCTCTGCCTGCGAGCAGAGCAGCGGGCGTTTCATCCGCCACAATAGCCCCTGCATCCATTACCAGAACGCGGTCGGCCAGCAGCAAAGCTTCGGCCATATCATGCGTGACCATAACCGTGGTGAGACCAAGCTCATTATGAAGCGCGCGCACCCTAGCGCCCAATGCATCACGGGTAATCGGATCGAGCGCGCCAAAAGGTTCATCCATCAAGAGAAGCTGCGGCGAATTGGCAAGCGCGCGTGCAACGCCCACTCTTTGCCGCTGTCCGCCCGAAAGCTCATCCGGCATGCGTTTCGCCATATCAGGGTCCAGCTCTACCAGTTCGAGCAGTTCGGCAATGCGCGCCTCGCTCAACCTTTCGCCATGCAGGCGCGGACCAATCGCGATATTTTCCGCTAAGTTCATATGCGGGAACAGGCCAATCCCTTGAAAAACATAGCCGATCCGGCGGCGCAATTGTGGCGGGGGAAGCGTGGTCACGTCTTCCCCTGCGACCAAAACGCGGCCGCTGGATGGTGCGACCAGCGCGTTGACCATTTTCAACAAGGTTGACTTGCCGGAGCCCGATGCACCGACAAGAGCGACAAAGCTTCCGCTTTCAATGGTGCACTCCGCCGCATCCACTGCGATCACATCGCCATAAACGCGCCCTACCTTGTCAAAACTGACTGCGCTCAAAGGGATGGAAACGGCTTCGGAAGAGATCGGCTAACCCTCTTCTTCCGGAGCAATATAGGTCACTGTGCGCAGTTCGATCGCTTTTCCGGCATCATTGACGGGTTTCATGATTCCGGCGCTTGTCACCGGACCAAGCTCCCAACATTCGCCGATCCGTCCTTCTGCTGACGGGGTAAAGCACAATTTGCCGTCCACGCGCTCTTCCCAGGTGCCAGTTTGCAGTGGCTCGCCGTTCTTAAAGTCACGATATGTCCCATCAGGGTCGAAAAAGGTCGTGTAGACCGCGCCATCTTCGCCCTGAACACGCCAGCCGGTTTGGCTCATGACCGGCATTTTGACAGGGTCATCAGCCGCATCTGTTTGCGCGGCAGTGTCAGCGGCGTCCGCTGTTCCGTCCCGTTCTGAACCCGCATCGGAACCTGCTGCGTCCGCTTGTGCTTGTTCGGTTTCTGCTTCTGAAGTCTGATCACCTTGTGCGCAGGACACAAGCATCAGCGGCACCGCAGCGGCCAGCAGAATGCGTCGATATTTGGAAAAATCTGTCATCACGCTGCGCAGCTTAGGCCCGCAATAACTCTAGGCCAAGGTGTGTTTTTCTAAGTTTCAAGCGAAGAACGCGGGATCGTGATGGTCGAACGCATCCCGCTGTGTAGCCATTGTTGGTCAATAGCGCCGCCCAGCTGATTACGAATGGACATTATGATAAGGCGCGTTCCAAACCCTTTTTCCTCTGGCGCAGGGGCTGGTGGACCGCCTTCCTCCACCCAGGTGATGACGGCATTCTGCTCGTTGAGCGTGATTGTGATGTCCACCGTACCACCGGGTTCGGACAGCGCGCCGTACTTGGCCGCATTCGTCGCCAGCTCATGGAAAATTAGGGCAATCGGCGTCGCAGCGCGGGTGCCGAAGGGCACTTCATCGCCCGAAATATTGACCTGCGTTTTGCCACCATATCTTCCACCATGGTACGGGGCCATCAGAACTTTGAGCAATTCAACCAATTCCTCTCCAGTGGTTTCGCCCAGCGGACGCACAAAGTCCTGCGCTCTGCCAAGTGCCAGCAGAGTGCCCGTCAATTCTTGCGCAAAGCCTTCTAGCTCTGGCTTACCCCGCGATCTAAGGGATATGAGTCCAGAGATGACCGAGAAAATATTCTTGATCCGGTGCGACAATTCACGCGCCAAGAGTGCACGGCTTTCGGATCGGCGGTGCGCGTCATCAATATCGGTG
Organism: uncultured Porphyrobacter sp.; assembly: GCA_964485135.1. Classification (GTDB taxonomy): domain Bacteria; phylum Pseudomonadota; class Alphaproteobacteria; order Sphingomonadales; family Sphingomonadaceae; genus Erythrobacter. Next base: position 6,998 of record CAZAIG010000110.1, read on the forward strand.
ATTGTACCGAACCAGCGCGCGGTTGCCGGGTCATTCGTGGATGGAACAGAGCGGGATAGAACCCAGCGATACGTACCATCTGCTTGCTTTAGCCGCCATTGGGCTTCGTGCCCCGTCGCACTGCGCATGGCCGTTTCGAGCGTTGCGCGGGCGGCCTCATAATCACCAGGATGAATAAATTCGCCAAATTCATCGGCATTTTTCGGAGGGGGCTTGCCGGTTACGTTTTCCCATCGTGCGTTAAAGTAGTGGAATTGCGGTCCTTGTTTGCTGACTGTGCCTGACCAAGCAATATCGGGAATGCTATCGGCAAATATCTGTATTTCATAAGAAGCATCGATAAATTCGGACATCGCTCTATTTCCTATCGAACTTCATACAGATTAAAATTACTTAATTGAGCGGGTTATTTTTGCAACAAAGATGTGTTGATTATAATCAACAACCTAAAGAGTATTGTATAAATCTCGTGAGTATTACTGACTAAACTGGCATTCAATTTGTAGAGTTTTCAGTGCATCCTACCCACCAAATGACTGCGCTAGCAATCCAGACCATTCCTTAGAGCGATTTCATCTGCAACCAGTTTGCGCGTGGCCGATGGGCTGATAAGAGGGGTGAAGTAGAAAGCAGCAGGACAGGCAATGCGCAGCACTCCCGATTTTGATTTCCAGCTGGGCGAAAGCGCCGCGATGATCCGAACAAGCGTGGGCCGTTTTGCCGATGAGCAAATCGCTCCGCTGGCTGAAAAGATCGACCGCGAGGATTATTTTCCGCGCGATGAGCTATGGGCGCAGATGGGCGAGTTGGGTCTGCATGGGTTGACCGTTGATGAGGCGGATGGCGGCCTTGGCCTTGGCTATCTGGAGCATGTGATTGCAGTCGAGGAAGTGAGCCGCGCCAGCGCATCCTTGGGCCTATCTTACGGCGCGCATTCGAACCTTTGCGTCAATCAGATCCGCCGCTGGGGCAATGATGAGCAGAAAGCGAAATATCTGCCCGGGCTGATTTCGGGTGAGCATGTGGGTTCGCTTGCCATGTCGGAGGCGAGTGCGGGCAGCGATGTTGTTTCGATGAAGTTAAAGGCCGAGGCGGTCCAGGGTGGCTATGTGCTCAATGGCACCAAGTTCTGGATCACCAATGCCGCTGAGGCCGATACTTTGGTAGTCTATGCCAAAACCGATGGCAGCGCGGCCAGCAAGGGGATCACAGCCTTCCTGATCGAAAAAGATGATGAAGGGTTCTCAATCGGCCAAAA
>CAZAIG010000111.1:0-8033 GCA_964485135.1 uncultured Porphyrobacter sp.
TGCTCCCTTCCGGGGCCTCGTCTTCATCGACATCATTTTCCGGCCGAGCCGGAGCGTCCAGCGATTTGTAGATCGGAACGGGATCGTTTGCCTGGTCCCAAAGCCGAAATGTGCCGCGACCCACCCTATAAAAAAGGTCATGGCCGCTACCGGGTTTGATTGCAGAGTGACTGTGACGAGATTGTGTATTTACAGCCATGCCATGAACGTGGGCTATGACAGTACCCTTCTTCGTCAATGGATAGTGTTTTTCAAACCACTCAATGACCTGAGCCACCTCAAATGTCCGCCCAGGCTCTAGGTTCAGACCAGCCCATTCATGCATTAATTCTCGCGTTGGTCTATCGTAGGTTGGCATAAGATCTCCATAGCGTCGCGACTGTTCATCTTGCTGGAACGCTGGTCAAAGTAAACCAGCGTATCGCAATGGGAGAAATTGGAAGAACTCCAGCTGCGATGTCAGCATCATACAAAACAGACCGTCAGCAGCTAAACCCAACAACACCCTGGCAGAATGTCGCATTCTGGGGGTGTAAGCGGACTAAGTTCAACTTAGCATTTCATTTCCAAAATCCTCGTGCCCTTTGCTTCGATGTATTTTGCCAATGATGTCGAGCGCTGGCCCCAATTATGAGGTTTCGCCTTAGAAGGTGTGACCGATTTTCATCATTCTCTGCATCGGCTACCTTGAAAGCATTGCTCGAAGATAAGGCCCATTGACGCTCTCGCGGTCGTTCGATAGGTGGCATGTGATAACATTACATTGAGTCGACATGCAGTCTTCAACTAATCTAACGCCCGCCAAACTTGATGGCGCTGCCACGACGTTCAGCCTTGCTTGCATTGCGCATTGCATCGCTTTGCCAATTGTTGCGGCTGCGTTGCCCTTTTTTGCAGTCTTGGCTGAGGCTGAGTGGGTTCACTGGCTGCTGACGGCCTTAGCCATCGTTGCTTCCTTCAGCGTCATTGCCACCGACCGTTCTGCCCGCGGGGCGCAATTTTTGGTCCCCGCTCTGTTAGGTATCACCTTCATAGCGGGGGCCCTTTTTGCTGAACGGCTTGGCGTGGACGAAACACTGCCGACTGTTCTTGGCGGCATCGTGCTTGCTGCGGCTCATATTTTTCGAATTTTCAAACACACCCAAATCAAGCGGAACATAAGTTATGACTAAACTACCACTTTGCGTTTCAGTCTCGGCATTTGCCCTTTGCCCGCTATTGACCGCGCCAGCCCTCGCGCAGGAAAATAGCGACGGTGAGTTAACCGAAGTCTCGGCGAATGAAATCCTCGTGACAGAACGTCGCGCATATCGCGGCGATTTTGACGAGTTAGAAACTCCGCAAATCAATCAAGTGATCGATGAAGACTTGCTTCGTGATGCCAACGCTCTCGACCTTAATCAGGCGCTTGATCTTTCGGCTTCGGTGGCTCGGCAAAACAACTTTGGCGGGCTTTGGAATGCGTTTTCGGTGCGCGGCTTCCAAGGCGACATCAATTTGCCAAGCGGGTTTCTGGTGAATGGCTTTAACGCAGGACGCGGCTTTGGAGGGCCGCGCGATATATCGGGGGTCGAAGCGGTTGAAGTCCTTAAGGGCCCGCGCTCGGCGCTATATGGTCGCGGCGAGCCAGGCGGTACGGTCAACCTCGTTACCAAACGCCCGCAATTCGAAACCTCTGGTTATGCTCAATTCCAAGGAGGCTCGTTCGATTTCTATCGCGGGGACGTGGATGTTCAGACAAGTTTGGGCGACAATATCGGGGTTCGCGTTGCAGGCTTTTATGAAGATGCTGGCAGCTTCAGGGGGCCAATTGAGTCTCAACGTTTCGGCATTTACCCTTCTGTCACCGCACTCTTGGGAGAGGCCACCACGATCACTTACGAATTGGAGTATTCGGAACAGGACATCCCATTCGACCGCGGTGTGGTTTTCGCAGAAGAGTTTGGCTTCTCGCCAATCACGACCTTTACCGGGGAACCCCAAGATGGCCCGATTGAAACCGATGTTCTGGGGCATCAGCTCGAATTGCAACACGATTTCTCAGAAAATTGGAACTTGCTTGCGGGGGTCGGGTTCCGTGATACAACGTTGGTTGGCGGCGCGTCAGAAAACAATTTCCTCGGACGCCAAACGTTCAATCTTGATGGTCAGACGATCTCGCGCTTCTTTCGCTTTCGTGATTTCGATTCTGAATACTTCGTCGCACGGGCGGAGATTTCGGGCCAGTTTGAAACGGGCTCGTTGACGCACAATCTCATTTTTGGGGCGGATTACGATAGTTTTGATAGCAACCTGTTTATCAACCGGTTCCGTGGACCATTTATTGGAACAGACCCTAGCATCGACGTTGCAACGCTGGATGCGCAAGCCTTATTGCTCCTAAACGCGTTCAATCCGGTCTTTGGGCAATTTCCATCACCAGCTGAAATTGCGAGCCTGAACACAGATCGGGTCGAAACCCTCGATGGGTTTGGTTTCTATTTACAAGACCAGATTGAGATTACCGACCAATTGCAAGTGCGTATTGGCGGGCGGTTCGATAGTTTCGATCAGTCGCTGTCCGATTTCGGTGCGGTGCCTAGTGAGGGAAGCTTTGATCGCTTTTCACCACAGTTCGGCATCGTCTATTTGGCTGACGAAGGCTTGAGCTTTTATGGTTCATATGGCGAAGGTTTTCGCCAACAAACCGGTTCGGATTTTGAAGGCAATGGCTTTGATCCCAACATCACCGAAAGCTACGAAATCGGAGCAAAGCTTGACCTCGGTGCCTATTCAAACTCGGTTTCCGGCCCGATCAACCTGACGCTGTTCCACATTGAGCAAAGCAATATCCTAGCGAATGATGATCGCCCCGGTGTCACCGGCTTCTTCTTGTTCACAGCAGGAGAAGCGCGCAGCCGTGGTTTGGAATTTGACGCCAATGTCAGTTTTGATAGCGGGCTGAATTTGTTTCTTTCCTACGCGCATACTGATGCTGAGTTCACCAACAATACTCTAGAGGAAAGCGGCTTTGGCGCCATGGTCGAAGCTGGCGATGCGCTCATAAACTCGCCGCGCAACCAGCTGGCCATTCAGGCAAGCCAAGATTTCGAGATTGGCAATACCCTCGCTTCGGTCGGTGGCGGCATGCTGCATGTCGGCTCGCGTAATGGCTTCACCGGCTTTGATTTTGATTTGCCAGCCTATACGACTGCACGAGCATTCGCTGAAATCGAGATTATCGAAGGCGTGTTGCTGCGCGCAGATGTCGACAACATTTTTGATGAGACCTTCTTCACCAACTCCTTCGCCGATGTATGGGTGCAGCCTGGTTCTCCGCGTACATTCCGTGGCACTATTCGCTACAGCTTCTAAGGGTAGAGGGTACAAACAATGACATCGCCGTTGGAAGTCCGTTCGCTTTCTCTGGTTCGTGAAGGAAATACCGTTTTAGACGGTGTTTCCTTCGCTGTCGCAAAGGGAGAGGTCTTTGCACTCTTAGGCGGCAATGGAGCAGGCAAGTCTTCAACCTTGCTCACACTGCTTGGTTTTCTGGAACCATCGGGCGGAGAAGTTTTGGTCAATGGCCATGAGGTTAGCAGCGATGTCGCTGCTGCACGCGGATCTATCGCCTATTTGCCAGAGGCTGCGGCGCTTTACGGCCATATGACCGCATATGAGAATTTAGATTACTTCCTCGATCTAGCAGGACGGTCAGCGAGCAGGGCTGATATTGATGCTGCGCTTGATCGCGTGGCTTTGCCAGCCGAAGCGCGCATGCGTCGCCTACAGTCCTATTCCAAAGGGATGCGGCAGAAGACTGCGATTGCATTGGCAATTCTGCGTGAGACACCGATCCTGTTGCTCGACGAGCCAACCTCCGGCCTCGATCCGGTTGCAATCGATGAGTTTCATGATTTGGTAAAAGCAATGGCAGAGGGCGGCCAGACGGTTTTGATGGTTACGCATGATGTTTACGGTGCATGTCAGGTGGCAGACCGTGTTGGACTGCTAAGGGACGGAACACTGGTAGGAAGCTTCTCAGCAGAAAATGGCGAGCGCATCGACACTGAAACCGTCCATGCTGCCTTTGCGGAGCGTCAACCCGCATGAGCATGGTTTGGCGGATAGCGCGCGAGGAATGGCGGCTGTGGCTTCGGTCCAAAGTGGTCGTGGTGGCCGCATTGATTGTCGCCGTCTTGCTCGCTGTTACCAGTGTTCTAACCGCTGGGCGGGTTGCTGATGAACAATCGCAGCGGATGGAACAGCAGGTCGCAGCGGAGGAGACTTTCTTCGCTCAGCCTGACCGACACCCGCATCGCATGGTTCACTACGGCCATTATGCCTTTCGTCCCCCGCCGCCGCTGGCCGTTTTTGAGCCCGGTGTGGACGCGGTAACGGGCCAATCGATATTTTTAGAAGGTCATCGTCAGAACACCGCTATGTTTGCCGACACAAAAGCGGCTGCAGACCTTGGCGGATTTGCCGCGCTGACGCCTGCTAGCCTGTATCAATTGCTGATGCCGCTTCTGCTGATTGTGCTGGGCCATGCCTTGTTCCTGAGGGAGCGGGAAAGCGGAACGCTTGCTGTTATGCTGGCTCAAGGCCAATCGGGTGTTAGATTGGCCATCGGTAAAGGGGCGGCTCTGCTTGCGGTCATCGTGATCTTTATGATCCCGCTTGTTGCAGTCGCGGCCTATGCCGTGGCTCTTGGCGAAAGCGGACTGGCCGCAGGCTCCTTGGTGCTGAGCTATTTCGTCTATTTATGCGTATGGGGCGCGATTGTCCTTGCTGCCTCGACAATCCTCACACAGCGAACGGTTTCGCTTGGCGCGCTCATCTTCGCATGGCTTTTTGCGGCGCTCATTGTGCCGCGCTTTGCGATCAATGTCAGCAGCGCTGCGATTGATGCGCCCGGTAAGATTGAAAGCGATCTGGTCATGCTGGCTGAGCAGCGCAAGCTGGGCGATGGTCACGATGCAGCCGATCCGGCTTTTAAGCGGCTCGAGGCGCAAGTTCTTGAACAATATGAAGCTGAAACGATCGAAGAGCTTCCTATCAATTGGCGCGGCGTCGTTGCCACTTATTCCGAAGCAGAGCTCACTGATCTGATGAATGAATATAGCAATAAGCGTATGGGCTTAGAGACAAGCCAATCGCGCATGTTCGATATTTTCGGCCTGGTATCGCCATCCATTGCGATCAGTTCATTGTCTCGCACCCTATCGGGCACTGATCTGGCCACCCACCACCGTTTCTTGCGCGAGAGTGAGGTGCTGCGCTTCGATTTTGTCCAATCCTTAAATCAAGCGCATGTTGATGATTTGGACTATGCAGTCGACATCAATCGCAGCACCAATGAAGAAACATCCCGCGCGGCGCGCATCAATGCAGATAGCTGGAAAGTGCTCGATGAATTTCGGTTTACAGCCGATCCAGCAAGCAAACGGCTTGGCCGCGCGATTCTGTCGGTTGGGGTGCTTTTGCTTTGGCTAGCCGTAAGCTTGGGCGCAGTGTTCTTTGCAGCACGCCGGGTGAAACTATCATGATGAGCAGTCTATCGCGTGAAATTCGTTTTCTTGCCAAGGACCGTGGCGCAATGTTTTGGCTTGCGCTGGCCTTCATTCTGTCGGTGATCGCGGTTAGTTTTGGCGTGTCCGAAGCCCGCGAACAGCGCACAACAATCGCGACTTTGATTGAAGAGGATGCTGCCGACCGCGCCAACGCATTGCAGGGCCATGAGGAGTGGGGAAGCGCGGCCTATTACGCATTTCACTTCACCTATGCGCCGCCATCGGACTTTGCATTTGCAGCCATGGGGCAGCGAGACAGCAGCCCATGGAAACACCGTGTGCGCATGCTCGCACTTGAAGGGCAAATCCACGAGGCGGACACGAGCAATGCAGATTTCGGCTTGGTCGGACGGTTTGATTTTGCTTTTCTGGCGGCCTCTGTCGCGCCGCTACTGCTGATCCTTTTACTCTATGATTTGCGCGCGTCAGAACGCACCGCGCGGCGGCATGATCTGCTCGTTGCGACCTCCGGCTCCTCTCTAAGCCTTTGGTTGCCTCGTGCCTTTGTTCGTTTTGCGGCTCTAACTGTGCTGCTGTTGGCGCCACTGTGGGCGGCGTCGATGATAGAAGGCTCAGCTTTTCGCATAAGCTTGCAAGCCAGCGGGATCGTGATTGCGGCATTGCTCGTGTGGTGGGTGATTGTTGAGCTGGTTAGCCGGATCAACGCGTCGCCTTCCGTATTGCTCACGTCGCTCGTTGGCGTTTGGCTGGCCTTGGCAATCGTCATGCCAGCGGTTTCCAAAGCAGCGATTGAGGTGAGCACGTCTGTGCCTGATGGCGGCGAGATATTGCTGCTCCAGCGCGAAACGGTGAATGACGCATGGGACCTACCCAAAGAAGCAACGATGGAGCCCTTCGTTGCTGAGCATCCTGAATTGAGCGAGCATGCGACTATCGACGGGCCATGGGCATGGAAATGGTATTACGCCTTCCATCAAGTCGGAGATCAGCGCGTTGCGCCGCTGGCAAAGGCTTACCGCGATGCTCGGATTGAAAGAGACCGCAAAGCAGGCCTTGCTTCCTTCTTTTCGCCAACATCATTTGTTGAGCGTAGCTTTGAAAAGCTCGCGCTTACAGATGCGCAAGCCATGATTGCCTATGAAGATGATGTGCGCGCATTTCACAAGCAATTGCGGGACTTCCATTATCCGCTCATGTTCCCCGAAGCGGAATATGATGAGGAGCTGCTGAAGGACTTGCCAAAATTTGCGCCGTCGTCCTAATCTGCGAACTATGAAAATACTCATCCTTTTGCGTTTGATGCTCGCAAGCATCTTCATCACCTTTACAGCGCCTGCCGCTTTTGCTTCCGATGCACAGCCCTTTGTAATCGGCGATGAGATCGTCGCCCCCGGAACGCGCAGCGACTTTCGCCTTCCAGTTCCCGCGTCTGCTGACGAGCCAGCCTCCTTTATTCCTGTAACAGTCTTGCATGGCAAAAAAGACGGCCCAGTGCTGGCCTCGGTTTCAGGTGTGCATGGCTACGAATTTCCGCCAATCTTGGCCGCAGATCGTCTGGCAGATCGGATTGATCCGGCAGAATTGACGGGCACGGTCATATTGGTGCGCATCGCCAATATTCCTGCTTATGAAGGCAAATCACCTCATGTGAACCCGATCGATGGTAAGAACCTGAACCGCAGTTTCCCTGGTAGCCGCAATGGCACTTCTACGGAAAGGATTGCCGACATTTTGTCACGCGAGGTTGTGGCGCGAGCGGACTTCCTTCTCGATCTGCATTGCGGCGATGGTGCTGAGTATCTTGAGCCATTTGTGGGCGTCTATGGCGGTCCGCTGGCTACCAATTTTGAGCAAGCGCTCGCAGTGGGCAAAGGCTTCGGTTTTGCCAATGTTGTACGGTACGCGATGAACACGCAGGCGCAAATCGACACCCGCCGTTCTCTCAACCGTCAGGGCGTGGCCGCCGGCATCCCCACTGTTCTGGTCGAGTTCGGACAGAATGGCAGCCGCGACGAGCAATATGTCGCAGGCATTGTGAAAGGGGTGGAGAATGCTCTCTCAATCCTCAGTATCTGGGAAAAGCCTCTGCACAAAGTGCCTGCTCCGCTTCGCCTGTTTGAAAGCACGACTGCGGCGCGCGCCAACCATTCTGGGCTATTCTATCCAGAAGACCCCAACCGCCGCTATTGGTGGAAAGGCGATTTGATCGGCACAATCCGCGACTATGCTGGGCAAGAGGTAGAGCGCATCTATTCCCCTATTGACGGATACGCTCTTTACGGCATCACAGGCCCGCCTGTCCAAGCTGGATGGAGCGTTGCGACCGTTGGAAATCCTATCGACAGCTTCTGAAGGCAAGGGTCGGATGATCCGTGCTGGTAGGAGCGTTGTCAACGTCCGCAAATGGGTCGTTAGCGGAACTTCTGCTTTTTATTCGATCTGTAGAAAAGCAGTCAGTCAGATACCGACCCATTTGCGGAAGCTGAATCGCTTTGATTGCAAGTCATTGCGGCCATAGTT
>CAZAIG010000112.1:0-7960 GCA_964485135.1 uncultured Porphyrobacter sp.
GGGCCGAGCGCAGTGCCCGGCCCTTGCGTCATCTTGTAAAGAAGAGGCTCTCTTCCGGGCTAAAATTCGAACCCGACCGCAACGCCGTAGCGGCGTGGATCGAGAGTGAAGATATTGGTGAACAGGCCCGAGCTTGCATCCGTGACATACAGACCCGTCACTGAATCGCTGTCGAAGATGTTCTGGACAAAGCCGCGAACGAACCAATTTTCGTTGGCGCTATTGAGCTGGATTTGCGCATTCGCCTGGACGAACGGTTTGATCCGGTTCACCCCGCCGTTAAAGACATTGCCAAACTGCTCGCCCGTCATGGCGAGGTCAAAACGCGGTACCAAAGTCATGCCGCTTTCAAATTCGCCTGTGTATTGCACACCCAAAGATGCTTTATATTCAGGGGCTTGTGGCAATTTATTACCGCGCAGATTCACCTGAACGCCGGGGCTTAGCACCTCAATGCCGCCAAACATGGGACCGATGGCCGCTGCTTGCCCTTCAAGCACAGAGCAAATACTAAATGCACCGTTGGAGGCTATTCCGCCATCAGCTGCGAATGGCGCTGTTCCCTGTAGGCCAAGGCCCGGGTTGATCGCATTCACAAATGCGTTAGCGCCAGCGCCGGTTACTGCGCACAGCGAACCGTTGGTGATATCCTTGATGATCACATTGTTGGGATCGCCACCACCGGGATCGCGCGGGTTGGAGAAGAACTGATCGCCTGCCACTTTCGCGTTGAGATAGCTCAGGCTCATATTGACCAGCCAATTGTCGCTTGGCCGCATAATCGCCTCTAGCTCAGCACCCCAGATATTGGCGTCAATCGTATCATTGACCGATGTCCGCGCGATAATCCGGCTTAGCTGCAAATCTTTGTATTTGTAATAGAACGCTGTCGCATTGAGGATGAGCTCTCCGTTGCCAAACACGTTCTTACTGCCAATTTCAAACGCGTCGATCGATTCAGGATCAAAGCTCTCTGAAACGTCAAAGATCGGCTGCAAAGGTGGGTTGATACCGCCGGATTTGTAGCCGCGCGAATAGGAAACGTAGAGATTGTTATCTGGTGTGATCTCATAATCGACCACGAACCGGCCTGTGATCTCATCAAAGGCCACGCTGCGTTCTTGAACCAGCTGATTGCCTGGCGTGCCGGGATCAGCGTCAAACGCGCCGACAAAGGGCGAGTCGAACGCATCGCCAGTTTGTCCAAACGGGACCAAGAAGCTGGCAAGCGTCGAACGCGCTACGATTGACTTTTTGTCATTGTTATAGCGCAGGCCAGCGGTGATGCTCAGACGGTCGGTGACATCGAAATAGGCCTCGCCGAAAATGCCGTAGCTTTCCAGTTGGAAATCACGGGTATTGCTGCGGAAAAACGGCGTACCCAAATAACCAGCGCCGCCGCCCAGAACGCCCGTGATATAGTCAATCGCAAACGAATTAACATAATAGCTGTTTTGGCCAAGGTCATTCTCAGCATAAATGCCGCCGATAAGGAAATTGAACGGGCCATCCAGATCGCTGGAAAGGATCGCTTCGACTGACCAGCTGGTGTTATCTTGGTCGGACCGGTCAAAGGACAAAGGAACATCGCCGCAAATCCGGTTGCCGCCAAAGCTACCAAGGCCGGTTGGATCAGTGTCAGACGTACAATACTGCGCGCCATTGGTGACCGCATCGAGCACTGGTTGAAACGCGCCCAAGGGCCCCGCTCCGCCTGCTGCCAGAGCGTTAAAGGTAGCCAAAGCCGGATCAATCGTAGCAGTGCTTTGCACGCCGAGGTTGTAATCCTGCCGCGAATCCACCGATGTCTCTTGATATGTGCCGGTAACCGACAGAGCGACAGCGCCGAAATCATGCTCGATATGCGCCTGCAATTGCAGCTCGTCTGTTTCATATTCAGGCGTAAACGGCGTGTTCACTACCCGCACATCATCCGGCTCGTCAAAGTTGGCAAAACCATCCGGCCCGTAAAGGCTGTTCAGACCCAATACGCCGGGAAGGCCATTGAGAGCGAAAAACTCCGAAGAGCCTAAGGTTCCGGTAAAGGTCGCATTGGTGTTGACCTTGTCAAAATCACGGCGGTTGTTGAGACAGCCCAGAACGCCGGTGTCATCACGTTGACACAGCTGTTTCTGGATTCTCAACCGGTCATCATCCTCTTTGAAGTAATAGCCCATCAAATCGACAGTCGTATCGGGTGTCGGCTCCCACCGAAGCGAACCGCGCACCGCATACATATCACGGCCATCGATGTCGTTTCCGTCGAACAGGTTCTCGGTATAACCGTCGCGCTTTAGATAGAATCCAGCTACGCGCGCGCCCAAGGTTTCACCGATCGGTGCGTTGAGCATTCCCTTTGCGGTGATGCTATTAAAATTGCCGTACTGCACTTCCGCTTTGCCGCCAAAGCCCGACAAATCTGGCTTAGCAGTCACCACATTGACCACGCCCGATGTCGCATTGCGGCCAAACAAAGTGCCCTGCGGACCGCGCAGGACTTCAACGCGCTCAAGATCGAAATATTCCGTTTCAAACAGGCGCGTACTAAAAAGCGGCGCAGAGTTTAAGTGGATTGCTGTTGCGCTGTCGCAGCTTACGCCAACGCATAGGTCGCCGATCCCGCGGATGGTAAAGCTGGATGCGGTAAAGTTGCTTTTGGTAAAGGAGACATTCGGCAATGTCAGCTGAAGATCGCTAGCGTTTTCAATCTGCTGCGCCTCCAACGCCTCAGAATCGAACGCGCTCACTGCGATGGGCACTTCTTGCAGGCTTTGTGCCTGTCGCTGCGCCGTCACTACGATGACATTGTCATCGGCCAGATCTTCGTTTGTGTCGTTTGCTTCTTGTGCATGCGCTGGAAATGCAACCGCAGTGGTGCAAATGCCGGCAAGCAGGAATCCCCTACCCCTCATTCGTCCTCTCCCATTTTTCGGCGGTCATTGTCTGACCTGCTCGAAAGCTCAGCGTAAGCTTATTTCAAAAGAATGCAAATGACGGCAATTCGTGTACATTTTGAGGCCTTCGCAAATGGGTAAAGAACGCGCAAAGAAAAAGCCGCCAAACCCGTTAAGGTTCAGCGGCCATGATCTTTTAGATTGGAAGAAAACCCAGCTTAGCCTTTGACAGCAGCGGCCACTTCTGCGGCGAAGTCTTCTTCCTTCTTCTCGATGCCTTCACCGAGTTGGAAGCGGACATAATCGGTCAGCACAACAGAGCCGCCATTATCCTTGCCGAACTTAGCAACCGTGTCCTCAACGCTGGTCTTGTTGTCCATCACGAACATTTGGCTAAGCAGAGCGTTCTCTTTGGCAAACTTCTTGATCGCGCCTTCGACCATTTTTTCCTGCACTTGTTCAGGCTTGCCGCTTTCGGCTGCCTTTTCCTGAGCGATCTTGCGCTCGCGCTCAACAACTTCTGCGTCGAGACCGTCAGCGTTCAGCGCTTGCGGGAACATAGAGGCGATATGCATCGCCAGCTGCTTGCCAAATGGCTCAAGCACGTCTGCGCCAAGGTCGCTTTCCAAGGCAACCAGAACACCGATTTTGCCGAGGCCTTCGGCGGCTGCGTTGTGCACATAAGGCACGACCGCGCCCGAAGAGACAGAAACGCTCTTCATGCGGCGGACCTGTTGGTTCTCGCCAATCGTTGCAACATTGTCGGTCAGCTTGTCTGATACGGTGCCGCCATCGGGGTAGGCGGCCGCTTTCAAAGCTTCGACATCGTCAGAGCCAAGGCCAAGCGCCGCAGCCGTGGTTTTTGTAACGAAGTCCTGGAACTGGTCGTTCTTGGCAACGAAATCGGTTTCAGAGTTCACTTCAACCGCAACGCCTTTGGTACCATCCACAGCCACGCCGACGAGACCTTCTGCAGCGGTGCGCGAAGATTTCTTCTGAACCGCAGCCAGACCCTTGGCGCGCAGGGCGTCCTGCGCGGCGTCGATGTCGCCGCCAGCTTCTTCGAGAGCCTTTTTCGCGTCCATCATGCCAGCGCCGGTTATTTCGCGCAGTTTCTTCACATCAGCGGCGGAGAATGCAGCCATGGTGATTTCCTTTTTGAATTGATCCGAGGCGCCGGTCTCACCCATCAATTGGGCGAACCGGCGCGATAGGTTGAAATGGCAACACGGGGCGAGCCCCGCGCGCCGGAGAAATGTTTATTCAGCAGCCGCTTCGGCAGGAGGAGTATCCATTGCGCCAACATCTTCGCCTGAATCGGCCACAGCGCCGCCTTTTCCGGCCATCGCTGCTTCGCCAATCGCTTCGCAATACATACGAACAGCGCGGCTGGCATCGTCATTGCCGGGGACTGGGAAAGCGATGCCCGATGGATCAACATTGCTGTCGAGGATAGCGATCACTGGGATGCCCAGAACAGCGGCTTCTTTGATCGCCAGCTCTTCCTTGTTGGCATCGATCACAAACATCACATCAGGAATGCCGCCCATATCGCGGATACCGCCGAGTGACAGTTCCAGCTTGTCGCGCTTGCGCGTCAGCTGCAGAACTTCTTTCTTGGTAAATCCGCTGGTGTCGCCGGAGAGCTTCTCTTCCAAAGACTTCATCTCTTTGATCGAATTGCTGATCGTCTTCCAATTGGTGAGCATGCCGCCCAGCCAGCGGTGGTTGACGAAGTGCTGACCGCAAGCCTGCGCGGTTTGCGCGATGGGCTCTTGAGCCTGACGCTTGGTGCCCACAAACAGAACCTTACCGCCTGAACGCACGGTGGACTGAACAAAGTCGAGAGCACGTGCGAACAATGGCACGGTCTGCGACAGGTCGATGATGTGAACGCCGTTGCGCGCGCCGAAGATATACGGCTTCATACGCGGGTTCCAACGGTGGGTTTGGTGGCCGAAGTGTGCGCCGGCCTCGATCAATTGCTGCATCGTGACGGTAGGTCCCGCCATAGTATAATTCCTTCCGGTTGTTCCTCTGGAAAGCTGATGACCCTATGCGGAGTATCCCGCGAGAGCACCGGTATGTGTGCGTTCCATGTGAATTCCCGAGGGGGCTGGCAGTGCGGACACATGGCCTTAGCCTCGGGTGCGGCGCGTCTAGCGCCAGCGAGAGGAGAAATCCAGTACTAATTCACCGCACTATTTCGCTCGCGCTTCCGAGCATAGAACAAAAAGTGAATAAATCTGTTGACACAGCGGAACGTATAAGGAACAACGCATAGAGAACACACGGTGAACAGTAACCAATGGGCAAAGCCGCACGAATGGGCCTTTGTACCCTTCACCCCCAAAGGACACGCTATGATCGCTTTTACTCTTACTTTGCTCTTTGCCGCTGCCACTGTGATAGCCCTTGCCTCTTTGGCGGATAGTGCAGTGCGGCTCCGCAATGCGTGGAGCAGCATCCGATCAGAGATGGCGTTTGAAGATTTTACCGAGCAAACAGCGATTTCAGCCAAAGTGGTTGCGTTCCGCGATATTCAGCCGGTGCGCGTCGCGGCAGTTAAACCGATCCAGCCGCTATTCAATCAGCCATTCGCTTCTGCCGCTTAACTTTCGCATAGCGCCAAAGACCGACAGGCATGAGCGCGAGGTAAATCACGCTAATTCCTAGTAAGACCCACCATGGCTCGAGCAGCAAGCCTGTAAAGAGCAAGCCCGCGAACGCTATCAGTTCCAACCTGACACCGCGGCGTGGACGCAGCGACGCCCAGCTGAGCGTTGCGATGTTAGAGATCATGAGAAACGCAATCGCACCGATCCAAATGGCAATCATCACTGGATTGCGAAACGCCTCATTCTCCGTAATCGTCCAGAGATAGAATGGCGCAAACGCTAGACCGGCAGCCACTGGCGCGGGGATGCCTGTCAAAAATCCGGCCAGCTTATGCGGCTGCTCATCTGTATCGATCTGTGCATTGAACCGAGCGAGGCGCAGAGCGCAGCATATGGCAAAGGCAAGAGCAACGAACCACCCTACCCGCGGCAAGTCCTGCAAAGCCCAAAGATATAGGATCAAAGCCGGCGCCATCCCGAATGAGAGCGAATCCGCCAGACTGTCTAACTCCGCGCCAAAACGCGACTGTGCGTTCAGCAGACGAGCAACTCGGCCATCAATCCCGTCAAGCACTCCTGCCAGCACAATGGCTGCGACCGCGAATCCCCAGTTTTCCATGATTCCAAAGCGAATACCGGTCAGCCCCGCACACAACGCCGCAACCGTGACCGCATTGGGTAGCATGGTGCGCATGGACAGCCCGCGGCGCAATTTGCCCCGAGACGATCCCATTACTGCGCCACACCTTCGATAAGTTTCGCCGTACCGACCTCTGCCAATATTGTCTCGCCTGCGACAATTCGCTGGCCCAGCAAGACTTTCGGCTCAGTTCCTTTGGGCAAGTATACATCCACTCGGCTACCAAATCGGATCAAGCCGACGCGCTGACCACTCGCGACCAAATCGCCTGGCTTGGTAAAGGGAATGATCCGCCGCGCCACAAGACCAGCAATTTGGGTAAAACCGATTTGCAAGCCGTCTGAACGCTCTACCAGGAAATGCTGCCGCTCGTTTTCCTCGCTCGCCTTATCAAGGTCGGCATTCATAAATTTACCCGGAATATAGACGACACGGCTGACCGTGCCACTGATGGGCGAGCGGTTAATATGCACATCAAACACGCTCATAAAGATCGAGATGCGCGTGACCGGGCCGCTCGGTAGCCCATCATAACCTGAACCATCATTGATCCGCAGTTCTTCAGGCGGCTCGCACTGAGTGATCAGCGAGACCAGACCGTCTGCGGGCGCAACAATCGCTGCTTCATCCTGCGGCACCACACGTTCAGGATCGCGGAAGAATGCAAAGACACCGGCGGACAAAAGCAGCATCGGCCAACCGACAAAGCCCCACCCAAGGAACAACGGTATGAGGCTCAACCCGACCGCAAGGCTGCCAAATTTAATGCCCTCACGGTGGATCGGCGGCCAGCTCCAGCTGACATCGCCCTTGCCCTGATTATCGAGAATTTCACCTGCCATAGATACGCATCTAAGCACTGCCTATCGCGCGGGCAAGCGGCGGGTGCAAATGAGCTGGCACAAACATCGCAAATATTAGCGTATTCTCTAGATTTGCCGCATCGAATGCGTTCTGGCGCGGTGCGCTCAGCCTGCTTTGCGAACAAATACGGTTCCAGCCGAGTAACCTGCGCCAAAGCTACAGATCAGGCCAGTGTCACCGCTGGCCAAATCTTTAGAATGCTTGTGAAACGCGATTATCGAGCCTGCACTTGAGGTGTTTCCATAAGTGTCGAGCACGGTCGGGCTTTCGTCTGCATTGGCTTCATGGCCCAAGACCCGCTGAGCGATCAGCCGGTTCATTCCTGCGTTCGCTTGATGCAGCCACATGCGGCGCAGAGCCTTGGGATCAACGCCCAACCGCTCGGCCTCATCCACGATCATTTGCGCAACCATCGGAACGACTTCTTTAAAGACCTTGCGCCCTTCTTGAACAAAGAGCTTGTCCGCCTCGCCCGCCGTTTCGGGTGTTGCTCGGTTGAGGAAGCCGAAATTGTTGCGGATATTGTTGGAGAAAACGGTTTTCAGCTTCGTGCCCAGAATATCCCAATGATCTGCCGGCGCCATCGCCTGATCCTCCACCAGCACTGCGGTCGCAACATCGCCAAAGATAAAGTGGCTGTCACGGTCGCGCCAATTGAGGTGGCCCGAAGTGATCTCTGGGCTGACGACCAGCACGCTTTTCGCATTGCCCGCCCGCACATAATCTGCCGCTGTCTGTATGCCAAATGTAGCGGACGAACACGCAACATTCATATCGAACCCAAAGCCATCAATGCCAAGTGCCTCTTGGATTTCGACCGCCATCGCCGGATAAGCGCGCTGCATGTTGGAAGCAGCGCACAGAACCGCATCGACATCCTTTGCATCGCGCCCGGCGACTTTCAGAGCCTGCTCGCACGCTTTCACGCCAATCTCTGCCATGAT
>CAZAIG010000113.1:0-7915 GCA_964485135.1 uncultured Porphyrobacter sp.
GCGAGCGTTTCATACACTTCCTCGCCCATGCCGTGCAGCCGCTGAAATTCGTATTTGTAGCCTACCGCTTCGCTACTTGAGGCCGAAGCGGCAAGACACTTCACCGCCGCAATCGTATAGGCATTGTGCGTGGCAAAGGCGGGACGGATCACATCGGAATGCGCGAACAGCCGCGATGCGCAGGCGAGGTAGGACACATCGGTACCGCGCTTGCGGGTGAAGACCGGATAATCGTCATATCCGCCGACTTGGCTGACTTTGATCTCGCTGTCCCAATAGGCCCCTTTAACAAGGCGCACGAACAGCATGCGGCCATTGCGGCGCGCCAGTTTGCCCACCCAATCACACAGCGGCACAGCGCGTTTTTGGTACGCTTGCAATGCCATGCCAAAGCCGCGCCATTGGCTGCCGTCCTTGCGGGTGAACAGGCTGTCGTCGCTGACCAAAGCCTCGATAATATCAAGGCTGAGTTCGAGCCTTTCGGCTTCTTCGGCATCCACCGTGAAATGAATATCGGCATCGCGCGCCAGCTCGGCAAGCTCGCGCACCAATGGCACCAAATCGCGGACCGCTTGTTCGGCATGCAGATCGTCATATTTGGGGTGGAGCGCAGAGAGTTTGACTGAGATACCGGGCGAGCGCGCAACGCTGTCTTCGCCCGCATTGGCCTGCGCCTCTTTTGCTAAGCGCTTCAATGCCCCGCGATAACTCGCTGCATAACGCGCGGCATCATCGTAAGTCATTGCCGCTTCGCCCAGCATGTCAAAACTGTGGGTGAGGCCCTGTTTGCGTTCAGGCGCAGCGCGTTTCAGCGCCTCGTCGATGTCGCGCCCGAACACAAATTGCCCGCCAAGGATACGCATGGCTTGCAAGGTCGCTTTGCGGATCACCGGCTCGCCCAAACGGCCCATCGTGCGTTTCAGCGTTGCGCCCATTCCGCGTTGGTGTTCCTCTGGCGGATCGAGCACTTCGCCGGTCAGCATCAGCGAAAATGTCGCCGCATTGACAAAGGTGGAGGAGCTTTCGCCCAGATGCTCGCCCCAATCAATCTCGCCAATCTTGTCTTTGATGAGGAGGTCAGCGGTGGCTGCATCGGGCACGCGTAGCAAAGCTTCGGCAAGGCACATCAACGCAATGCCTTCTTCTGTATCAAGCCCAAACTGCTGCAAGAATGCATCGATCCCGCTGGCTTTGCGCTTGCGGGCCCCTTCGATCAGTTTCGCGGCCAGTTCAGCCGCTTGCGGATGCACTGCGCTAGCAGGCGCCGCTTGGGCCAAACGTTCAGCCGAACAGGCATTTTCGTCGCTGCGGTATGCGGCGCGCAAAGCGGTGCGATCAATGGGCTGGTTGTGTGCCAAGCGGTGCGACTCCAAACTCGCGTCAGTAAGACCTGCGATTTGGACCCGGTTTCAATTGTAATCAAGTCTTGCGGGATTGCCCCTAGGTCAGCAAGCGGCGCGCCACGGCATCCAATTTCACCAGCAAATCAGGATCGTGCTTTTCCGGCGCAGTGATCACCGCGTCATCCAGCGCAGTGTCGATGGGCGAGGGCGCGCGTTCGGCAGGCAGTGCGGCGATGAATTCTGAGAGCATGGCGCGGGCAAGGGCGCCATTCGCCTGCATCTGGGTGACGACTTCGCTGACATCGACAGCGCTCCCATCTTTCCAGCAATCATAGTCTGTGACCATGCCGATCAATGCGTAGGGAAGCTCAGCCTCGCGCGCCAATTTCGCCTCTGGCATAGCGGTCATTCCGATTATGTCTGCGCCCCAGCTTTGATACATGCGGCTTTCCGCGCGGGTGGAAAACTGCGGCCCTTCCATCGCCAGATAGGTCACGTTCCCATGCGCTGTGCCGCCCGCTTTTTGAGTCGCCTTTGCCGCCATGTCTGAAAGGCGCGGGCAAGTGGGATCAGCCATAGAGACATGGGCAACAAATCCGCTTCCGAAAAAGCTCGATGGCCGGCCTTTTGTCCGGTCGATAAATTGGTCAGCGATGGCAAAGTCGCCCGGCGCAATGTCTTCGCGCAAAGATCCCACCGCGCTGATCGCAAGAATGTCGGTGCAGCCCGCTCGCTTCAAAACATCGATATTGGCGCGGCTGTTCAGCTCGCTGGGAGAGACAGCATGTCCGCGACTATGGCGGGGCAGAAACCGCAATTGCACCTTCCCGATGCGGCCGCACAATACTGCGTCAGACGGCTCGCCCCAAGGGGACTGAACAGCGATCCACTGCGCATCCTCTAGCCCGTCCAATTCATACAGGCCCGAGCCGCCAATAATTCCGATTGTCCAGCCGCTTGTCATGTCGCCTTACAGTTCCCGTTTTTCTTTCACCGCTCAATAGAGCCAATAGCGCCAAAACGATAGCGCATTCGATAGGCGCGGCTTTGCGCGCAATGCGCTACATAGATAGATAAGTTGGTGATTGCCTTTGACCCGCGATGGGTTCAATCTACCGACCAATTGATACGAACGATTCTGAATGAGAGGTTTTCATGGCTACGCAGTACAAAAATTTGATCAATGGTAAGATGACCAGCAATGGCGAATGGCTTGATGTTGTTAATCCTGCGACCGAAGAGGTCATCGGCCAAGTGCCCGCTTGCGGCCAGAAAGAACTGGACGAAGCTGTTGCAGCGGCGCGCACTGCTTTTGAAAGCTGGAAGAAAAGCTCGATGGATGAACGCCGCGCTGCATTGCGCGCGATGGCCAAAGCGATCTCTGACAACACAGATGAGCTTTTCCGCCTGCTTACCGCTGAGCAAGGCAAGCCGCATGCACAGGCCAAGCAAGAGATTATGGGCGCGCCCTATATGATCAACACGCAAGCCGAACTCGACATTGATGACGAGATGAATGTCGATACAGACAAAGAATCGATCCGCACCCGCCGCGTTCCCGTGGGCGTTGTGGGCGGCATTGTTCCGTGGAATTTCCCCGTCTCTATGGCGGTTCAAAAAATCGTTCCTGCGGTGCTTTCAGGCTGCACGATCATCCTCAAACCTTCGCCTTTCACGCCGCTTACTACGCTGCGCATTGCTGAGTTGATCGCGGATGCAGCGCCTCCGGGCGTCGTGAACATCATCACGGGTGAAGACAGTCTCGGCCCGCTCATCACAGAGCACGCTGACATCGACAAAATCACCTTCACTGGTTCAACCGCGACAGGTAAGAAAATCATGGAAGGCGCAAGCGCGGACCTGAAACGCATCACGCTTGAGCTGGGCGGCAATGACGCATCAATCGTGCTTCCTGATGCTGACCCCAAGAAAGTGGCAGAGCAATTGTTCTGGTCCAGCTTTATGAACGCGGGACAAATCTGCATCGCTGCCAAGCGCGTCTATATCCATGAAGATATCTATGACGAGTTGAGTCAGGCCATTGCCGACTATGCTAGCCAAGTCACCGTGGGTGACGGTAGCGAGCAAGGCACGGGCGTTGGTCCGATCCAAAACAAAAAACAGTATGAGCGCGTGCTGGAACTGATCGAAGATGCGAAGGATAAGGGATACAAATTCCTGACCGGCGGTGACACCGATCCATCGGGCACAGGCTATTTCGTGCCGCTGACCATCCTCGACAATCCGCCAGAAGACGCGCGGATCGTGGCTGAGGAACAGTTTGGCCCCGTAATGCCTTTGATGAAATTCTCTTCTGAAGAAGAAGTGATCGAGCGTGCGAATAACTCTGATTACGGTTTGGCTGGTGCTGTTTGGACGGCTGACGCTGATAAGGGCGTTGAGATTGCCGAGCAGCTTGAAACCGGAACCGTGTGGATCAACCAGTTCCTGAAACTGACGCCGCACACTCCGTTTGCTGGGCACAAGCAATCCGGCTTTGGCGCGGAATATGGCAAAGAAGGCCTACTGGAATTCACCTATCCTCAGGTGATCATGGTGAATAAGGAAAACGCGCCGGCATAGCATTCAGGCAGCAAGCCCAATCATTTGGCGAAATTTCTGAATTTAGGGGGACAAGCGATGATCACGCCTAAGCAATCCAGCCGAAAGGTCGGCGCACGCGGCAAGCTTTTCGCAGCCGTTGCAGCTGGCGCAATTGGAATGTTGGCGTGGTCATCGGCTGAACCTGCGATGGCTCAGTTCAAAATCGGCGATATCATCAATTCGGCGAAGAAAGTCGCAGCGGCTGCAAGCTTTAGCGACGAAGAAATGGTCAATTACTTTAGCCAGATGGCAAGGGAAATGGACGCCAAGAACCCCGTCGCTGGCCCCGACAACGCCTATGGCAAGCGGCTGGCTGCATTGACCAAAGGGCTCAACAATTACGACGGACTGAACCTCAATATCAAAGCCTATCTGGTGAAGGATGTGAATGCCTTTGCCATGGGTGATGGCACGGTGCGGGTCTTTGCCGGCATGATGGATGAGTTCACCGATGATGAGGTGCGCTGCGTTATCGGGCATGAGATTGGCCATGTGAAATTGGAGCATGGCAAGAAACGCATGCGCGGCGCCTTGCAGCGCGATGCTGCTCTGAGCATCGCGGGAACTGCCAGCCGCACGGCGCGCAACCTTACCAATTCACAGCTTGGCAAGATGTTTGGCGATGTGATGCTGGCGCAGCATTCGCAAAAGGCTGAGCGCAAGGCCGATGATTATGCCGTAACATTTATGAAAGCGAACAATTACAACCCGCAGGGCTGTGTCACCGCAATGGAAAAGCTTGCCAAATTGAGCGCTGGTGGACCGAGCGTGGAATTGCTTCGCACCCATCCCAAGCCTAGCAAACGCGCGAAGCGGATGAAGAAGCAAATCGAAGGTTAGTGGAGCTTGAGCGCGGCGGGCTCTTTTCAGCAATGGCATATTGGCGAGGCGCGCATTACCGCTATCGCCGAACAATCGCTCAGCATGGGCGGCCTGATCCCGAAAGCAAAGCCTGACGCCTTAGCAGGCATCCCTTGGCTCACACCGCATTATGTCGATGAAAACGGCGTACTGCTGGGTCTCGTCCAGTGCTTTGTGATTGAGATTAGCGGCAAGATCGTCCTCGTCGATACGTGCGTTGGCGATAACAAAGACTTGCCGTCTGATCCGGCGTGGCATCAAAAGACGTTTGGCCTGCTGGAAAAGTTTACAGCCGCAGGCTTTGATCCTGGGCGCGTCGATATGGTGCTGTGCACGCATCTTCACCTCGATCACGTTGGGATCAATACGCAGCTGGTGGACGGCATCTGGCAGCCGACTTTCCCGAATGCGCGCTATCTCTTCGCGCGCGGTGAATATGAATATTGGAGCGCTGAGGCCGCAGCAGAGCCGGTCGATCCCGCGACATTAGAGCGCCCCTTTGACCGATATCGCGCTGGCTTTCAGGCGACGCAAGCTTTGGTGCATCAGCAATCGGTAGAGCCGGTTGTGGCCGCTGGGCTTGCCGATTTGGTTGATCCTCCGTGCGAACCTGTGCCCGGCGTCCGTCTGGTGCCCACCCATGGCCACACGCCCGGCCATGTCAGCGTTGAAGTGACTTCGGGCGATGCCAAAGCCTTCATCACCGGCGACGCTTTCCATCATCCGTGCCAAATCGCGCGGGCTGAGTGGGATACGGTCGCCGATTTTGACCGCGCTGGCTCCACCGCAACGCGCCAGCGCGTTTTGGACGAGCTTGCCGGCACAGACACGCTGATGCTCGGCACCCATTTTGCCGAGCCGAGCGCGGGGCGCATTATGCGCGATGGCGATAGTTATAGGCTTGATTGATGATAAGCGCGGATGAACTTTTGGTGGGGCTTAGGGCTGTGTGCGCGCGGGCCGGAATGGGCGAGCCGGACAATCTTCAGCGGCTCACCGGCGGGGCAACAATGGAAAGCTGGCGGTTTGAAGCTGGGCCCAAAAATGCTTCAACGGCCTTCGTTCTGCGCCGCGCGCCCAGCTTGGAATTTATGGAAGGCCGCTCTTTCGGTCATGACACAGAGGCTGCGGTGATCCGTGCTGCTTTTGCAGCAGGCGTCACTGCGCCCGAAGTGGTCGCTGAGCTGGAGCCGGATGATGGTATCGGTTCGGGCTTTGTGATGCGCGCTTTGCCTGGAACGCCCAATCCCAAAGACATTCTGGAAATGGAAAATGCAACCGCGCTGCTGGCGGAGTTGGCGCGCGATTTGGCCAAGATCCACGCCCTTACGCGCAAAGCGCTTCCTGCCGATGTGCCTGTGATGGATTACCGCGCCGCGATTGCTGATTTCCGCGAGCAGTTTGAAGAGGCCGGCGGTGATCGCCCGATCATCGCGCTGGGTATCAAATGGCTAGAGGACAATTGCCCCGAGGAATGCGAGCCGGTGCTCAACCATGGCGACTACCGGCTCGGTAATTTTCTGGCTGAGGATGGGAAACTTACTGGCGTATTGGATTGGGAGCTGGCGCATTTCGGTGACCGCCACGAGGATCTGGCCTTTGGCTGCATGGCGGTGTGGCGGTTCGCGCGCTATGATCGGCCTGCGCTGGGGCTTGGTTCGCTAAAGGAGTATTTCGCTGCATATGAAGCAGCGGGCGGCGTGAAAGTGGATCATGCGCGTTTCCGCTATTGGACAATTCACCGCACGGTCTGGTGGGCGCTGGGCTGCATTAAGATGGCGCAGCAATGGCGCAGCGGCGCGGACCGGATGTTGGAACGGGTGGTGATTTCCCGCCGGACAAGTGAGCAGGAGCTGGATTTGCTGATTCTGCTCGAAGAGGATGCGCCGGAGGAGGAGCGGGCACACCGCGTCGATATGCCCGATGACGGCGAGGAGCAAGGTGAGGCAAGCAATGGTGAAATTGCCACTGCGGTGTCCGAATGGCTCGCTACGATCAAAGACCAGATGACCGGTCATAACCGTTTCCAGCTGGCAGTTGCCCGCAATGCGCTGGGCATGATCGCGCGCGAAGACAGCATCCTTCCCGAAGTCGCCAGCACTGACTTGTCGGACGCGATTTTGGCTGGTGAGGAAACGCTCGCTTCGGAAGGTTTGCTGGCTGATTTGAAACAAGCAGCGCTTGATAAATTGGCTGCCGACGTTCCCAAATATCCCGCACTTGCGGTCGCGCGCAAGAAATGGCTGTGAACCGGCTTGCTTCGTCAGAAGTAAGCCCGCGCCCGCCCGCCCCACGGCGGGTGCGCTGCACCCACCCGGGCGGCCGCTTTGAGAAGAATTCAGAAGGTTGAGAGAGGACTAACCCATGGACTTCACAATTGAACCCGCCCTTCAGGCCTATCTCGACGAGCTCGACGCCTTTATCGACGCCGAGATTACTCCGCTGCAAATGCAGGATGACAATATCCGTTTTTTCGATCACCGGCGCGAGGATGCGCGCACCGATTGGGAGCGCGAAGGCCTGCCCAATGAGGAATGGGAAGCTCTGCTGAAAGAGGCCACTGCGCGCGCTGACAAGGCCGGGCATTGGCGGTTCTCCGCGCCCAAGAAATATGGCGGTAAGGATGGCTCAAACCTGTGGATGGCGGTCATTCGCGACCGGTTCGCGCAAAAGGGGCTGGGTCTGCACAATGACCTTCAAAACGAGCATAGCATCGTTGGCAATTTCCCTTTCGTCGAAATGTTCGAACAATTCGGCACGCCTGAACAGCAGCAGGAATTCATCCTTGGCGGGTTTGAGCGCACGCGCCGCGTTGCCTTTGGCCTGACCGAAGCAGAGCATGGCAGCGACGCCACCCACATGGGCACGAAAGCTGTCGCGGAAACTCGCAATGGCACGCCCGGTTACCGCATCGACGGCGAGAAAATGTGGATCACTGGCATGCACAAAGCGACCCATTGCGCGGTCTTTGCTCGCACATCCGGCGAAGCAGGCGATGCGCGCGGGATCAGCTGTTTCCTCGTTCCCAATCCGACCGAGGGCCTGAAAATTGAGGAGTGGATGTGGACCTTCAACATGCCGACCGATCACCCGCGTCTTTCGATCAG
>CAZAIG010000114.1:0-6009 GCA_964485135.1 uncultured Porphyrobacter sp.
TGGGAAATTTTCACCCATGGTGGCCGCAAGGAAACCGGCATTGATGCGGTGGAATATGCGCGCAAAGTGGCTGATCTTGGCGCGGGCGAGCTGCTTGTCACCAGCATGGATGGCGATGGCACTCAGGCCGGATATGATCTGGAGCTGACCCGAACGATCGCCGATTCTGTGAGCATTCCCGTCGTCGCCTCGGGCGGGGTCGGCAATCTCGACCATTTGGTTGATGGCGTGCGCGAAGGGCATGCCAGCGCGGTGCTCGCCGCCTCGATCTTCCATTTCGGGACGCATACCATCGCTGAAGCGCATGACGCCCTGCGAGCGGCTGGCTTGCCAGCCCGAGGCCTCTAAAGTGCGAGCCGCGGGCTTGCCAGCGCGGGCCTGTTAAGAATAGGTGGAGCGCATGGAAACACTCAAACGCCTCGAACAGACAATCACAGCGCGCGCCAGTGCCTCGCCCGATTCCAGCTATGTCGCCAAATTGAGCGCCAAAGGCACAGCCAAAATCGCGCAAAAGCTGGGCGAAGAAGCAACCGAGGCGGTGATCGCCGCTTTGTCAGAATCGAAGCAAGAATTGGTGGGGGAGGCGGCCGATGTGCTCTTCCACCTGATGGTGCTGCTGCAAAATAAGGGTGTCGCGCTGGATGAGGTCTTGGCCGAGCTTGACCGGCGCGAGGGCACAAGCGGCCTCGATGAAAAAGCCAGCAGGAGCGAATGACGATGCCGATTGATGCAACGCTTCCCTATGATGATAACAACATCTTTGCCAAGATTCTGCGCGGCGAAATCCCCTCCACCAAGGTGTATGAGGATGAGTGGGCTTACGCCTTTGAAGATATCAACCCTCAGGCCGAAGTGCATACGCTGGTGATCCCCAAGGGGCGCTATGTCAGCTGGGATGATTTCAGCGCGAAAGCGTCTGATGCGGAAATCGGCGGATTTATCCGCGCTGTCGGCGAAGTCGCTCGCATGAAGGGGTTGGTGGAGCCGGGCTATCGCTTGCTTGCGAATATCGGTCAGCATGGCGGGCAGGAAGTTCCGCACTTGCATGTCCATATCTTCGGCGGACAGCCGCTGGGGCCGATGATCGCGCGTTAGAGTTTCGGCACGCTGTCAAGCGCGCCATTTCCTCGCTCTCGCGATCAAATATCGCATCTCTGCGGACGGCCTTTCAGGTGGCCTTTGGCCAGCTGCGCCTTCGTCTTCGCTTCCGCCTTTGCGGGCATTTGGCCCGTTTTTGGCGGTTCTAGTCTCAAAAAAGACTCGTTTCATCGCCGTTCAGCATGCACGGGGCATTCCGGCCTATGCAGCGATTCCTCGCTTTGTTAGAACGTGTTAACCATGAATGCGCTCCTTCCGACCCCCAATCCGCCTGACGGCTGTTTCGATGGACCCGCGCATCTGTATGCTGTGCGCGTCTATTATGAGGATACCGACCTTTCGGGGATTACCTATCACGCGAACTACCTACGCTGGTTTGAGCGCGCGCGCAGCGATCTCCTCCGCCTTCTTGGCATCGACCAACGCGCTGCGATTGAAGCGGGCGACGGCGTGGATGCGGGCGCCTATGCGGTGGCAGAGATCAACCTCAAATATCTGCGTCCGGCAAAGCTGGATGATGACGTAGTGATCGAGACCCGCTGCACTGACTTAGGCGCGGCAAGCTGCCGGATGGTGCAGCGTGCTATTCGAGGCTTTCGAAGCGAAGCCCAAGAAATCTTGGCCGAGGCGTCATTGCGCGTCGGCTTTATCGCCCTTGACGGAAGGCCAAAGCGGCAACCGGCGGCATGGCGCGATGCATTTAAAACTATTCTGGATGAAGAGAGCTGATGACTTCTGATCTTTCCCTTTTCGCAGCAGCCGCTGCCGTTGCTGAAGCGCCGACCCGGCTTGATCCGCTTGAGCTGTTTCTGGATGCGGACATCGTCGTTCAGGCGGTGATGCTGGGTTTGATCCTGGCCAGCATTTGGACATGGGCGATCATCATCTCATTTTCGCTTCGAATGGGCGGAATTGAGCGTGGATCGCGCAATTTTGACGCTGCTTTTTGGCAGACGAGCGATTTTAGCAAGATGCTGGATACGCAGGCGCGCGAAAAACAGCCCATGGCCCGCATTGCCAGCACGGGGCTGGATGAATGGAAGCGCTCGACCAAAGCCAAACCGATTGACCGCGAAGGGACGCGCCAGCGTCTCGCCAGCGCGATGGAAAGCCGCGTAGCGCAAGAGGCGGATGATCTGACTGAACGGTTGGGTTTCCTAGCGACAACAGGTTCGGTCGCGCCGTTTGTTGGATTGTTCGGGACGGTCTGGGGCATCATGAACAGCTTTTTCCAAATTGGCGCGCAGGAAAGCTCCTCGCTTGCTGTGGTTGCGCCGGGTATTTCGGAGGCTTTGTTCGCCACAGCCATCGGTCTGTTCGCGGCGATTCCTGCGGTTATCGCCTACAACCGGTTTAGCGGCAGAGTGGACCGGCTAGAGGCCCGCCTTCAACGCTTTGCTGACCGCTTCCACGGCGCTTTGAGCCGCGAATTGGATAAGGTTTAAGTCGTGGGCGTTTCTCTTTCTTCGGGCAGAGGTGGTTCGCGCCGCTCTCGCCGTGCGCCCATGTCAGAGATCAACGTCACGCCGTTTGTCGATGTGATGTTGGTGCTGCTGATTATCTTCATGGTCACAGCGCCGCTGCTCGCCTCTGGCGTGCCGATTGATCTGCCCGAAAGCCGGGCCAATGCGCTGGATCAAGACCCTGAACAAGTGACCATTTCGGTTGATGAAGCCGGCACGATCTTTATTGGCGATAGAGCCATTCCCGCGGGCGGTTTCCCTGATGAGCTTGCGGCATTGGCGGCCGCATCGGAAAAGCGGCCCGATATCGTCCTGCGCGGTGATACGGGCTTGCCATACGGCAGGGTGATGGCGGTTATGGGCGAACTGAACCGAGCGGGGTTCAATTCAATATCCCTGCTCACAGACGGTTCAGATACCGCACCATAATTTGGTTGAGGTGATGGAAAACAGGACTTTTCGCAAGGATGAACTCGCCGGATTGGCGATTGCGGCGTTGCTGCACGTCTTGCTTGCCATTGCCTTATTGTTTCAGCCCGAACCGGACGAAGAAGAAAAGATAAAGCCGCAAGAACGCATCGCGGTGAGCTTGGCTAGCGAAGTAGGGCTAACCGCGACATCGCCTGATCCGGCTGAAGTTAGCCGAGCGGCGCAGGCGCCTGTCATCTCGCCAGACAATACGCCTGGTGTGGAGGCGCCCGATGTGCCCGAGATCACGCCTGATCCGGCTCCTCCGGAACCTGATGCCGCGCCAGCGCCGTCAAATACCACGCCGCGCGACACAAGCCCGCGCCGCCGGCCCGACAAAGAAGCGAAAAAGACGCCGCCCAAGAAATCACCGCCTAAGAAATCTTCGGCCAAAAAATCACCACCGAAAAAATCGCCACCCAAGAAGACCCCTCCTAAGAAGTCTCCGCCCAAGAAAGCCCCGCCCAAAAAGGGAACCGGTGGCAGCGCATTTGGAGAGGCGTTTAAAGATGGTGCGGGTACGTCGAGTACAGGATCGAGCAAGTCCGCCGCGCCATTTGGCCGCGCTGAACGTTCTGCACTTAACCGTGCGATCACGCGCGCATTGCGCCCGCATTGGCGCGGTAAAGCCCCTACAGGGCTTGATGCAGACAAATTGGTTACGCCGGTTACATGGCGTTTGAATCGCGATGGGTCGCTAAAGGGCGCGCCGCGCTGCAAATCGGCTAAGGGTGTAACCCCCAGCAACCGCCCACAAATAAAGCGGCACTGCGATGCCGCATTGCGCGCGGTGCGCCTTGCCGCGCCGTTTAAATTGCCGGAGCAATTCTACACGCACTGGGACAATCTCGAGTGGGAATTTGATAGGAAGCTATGATGAAGAAACAGACATTCCTGATGGGCATTTTGGCTCTGCCACTGGCGCTTTTGGCGCAGGCTCCTCTCCTCGCTCAAAATGAAGATGTTGGTGCGCCTCTTCCCGAAGGCCAAGAGGTCGAAACCATCGCTGTCGAAGGTGACGCTGACAATGATGATGGCCCCCTTCGCGGCACGGTAACCGATGATAGCGATTGGCAGGATATCGGCATTGCCATCCCAGCCTTTGCGACCAATCGCAACGCGCCGACCCCAGCGAATTCATCGGGCACAGCCGCCTTGGGCAAGGAAATAGCCCGCGTGATCACTGCCAATCTGCGCAACAATGGCCTGTTCAAACCCACCGGTCCTGACGCTTTGCCGCAGCCCAATTTTCCGCAGATCACTGCGCCCAGCTGGGGCACATGGAGCGGGCGCGGGGCCGATATGCTGGTCCACGGTTTCGCCAATGCTCGGCAAGACGGGCGGCTGAACGTTGGCTGCTATCTTTATGACGTGCCGCTGAAAGATGAGATGGTGCGCGAAGGCTGGGTGGTTTCGCCTGCCGACTGGCGGCGCGCGGCGCATAAATGCTCTGACCTTATCTACTCAGCGCTGACGGGCGAGGATCCGTTTTTTGACAGCCGGATCGCCTATATCGCAGAGACGGGGCCAAAGGATAACCGCGTTAAACGCCTTGCTGTGATGGATAGCGATGGAGCCAATCACCGCTTCCTAACGCTGGGGAGCGCAACCGCGCTAACCCCGCGCTATTCGCCGGATTATAAGCGGCTGCTTTACCTCTCCTATGTCGATGGGAACCCGCGCCTATATGTCTATAACATCGGCTCGGGTAAGCAGGTGCTGATCAGCCAGAGCACTAATCCCACTTTCGCTCCGCGTTGGAGCCCGGATGGTCGCACGATCCTGTATTCGATGGCGGTGAACGGCAATACCGATATTTATAAAGTGTCCTCCAGCGGCGGGAAAAGCACGCGGCTGACCAATGCGCCAGGCATTGACATCGGCGGGTCGTTCTCACCCGACGGCCGCAAAATCGTGTTTGAAAGCGACCGCAGCGGCTCTCAGCAGTGCTATGTGATGGATGCTGATGGATCGAATGAAAAGCGGCTGACGTTCTTTGGCGGGCGCTGCGCCACGCCGGAGTGGAGCCCGCGCGGCGATCAGATCGCTTTCACTCGCATCGCTGGCGACTTTAACATTGCCGTGATGACGCCGGCGGGACGCGGCCTTCGCGTGCTGACCAAGGGGTGGCAGGATGAGGCGCCGACATGGGCGCCCAATGGACGGATCATCCAGTTCTTCCGCACCTCGCGCGGATCAGGCAAAAGCTCAATCTACCAAGTGGATTTGACCGGAGAGAATGAGCGCCGCTTGCCGACGCCGGTGGATGCCTCCGATCCAGCTTGGGGGCCGATCCAGCCATGATAAATCTGCGCTGCCAGTGGGCGTCACGCGCTCAAATGCCCGCAATTTGGGGCGAATTTCGCTCCACTGCGGCACAAACTTGCCAAGCAGTCTGTTCACTGCGCTGACACCTGCTAAACTACAGATAATTACGCAAAAGGAAGCTGAACCCATGACCAACCGTTTTGCCGCTATTATGCTCCTCGCTGGAACGGCAAGCCTTGCTGCTTGCTCGAAAAAGGCACCAGAGGAACTGCCACCGCCGCCATCGGGCACGGGTATTGGAACGCAAGGGACGGGCACAACATCGACCCAACCCATCGGACCGAGTGTTGGTTCACAGCGTCACTTCGAAAATGCGGTCAACGGCCAGAACGTCATCTATTTCGACACGGACCGGTTCAACATTGACAGCGTTGATGCAGGCGCGCTTCAGGCGCAGGCGCAATATATGGGGCAATATAGCGGCGTTTCGATCACCATCGAAGGGCATGCGGATGAACGCGGCACCCGCGAATACAACCTTGCCCTGGGCGAGCGGCGCGCGAATGCAGCCAAGAACTATCTGGTTAGCCTGGGCGTGGCCGCCAATCGCATTTCCACGGTGAGCTATGGCAAGGAACGCCCAGAAGCTCTTGGCAGCGATCCGGAAAGTTGGGCGCTCAACCGGCGTGCGGTCAGCGTGGTTGTCAATTAG
>CAZAIG010000114.1:6109-7811 GCA_964485135.1 uncultured Porphyrobacter sp.
GCACGCCATCGCGAAGATAGAGACACAGCTGGAAATGGCGAGTTGTTTGCTCATATGCGTCCTTTGTCGGCAGTGGACCCGATAACTCCGATATATGAACATATTATTGCATTGCAACATTTCGTTTCGAAACTGATCAATTGTCCTTCCCAATCACGTCTATCGCGCCTAAGCTTTTGCGCATGATATTTGGCACCCCTCGCTCTTTTCTCTCCGCTTGTCTGCAACAGGCGTGCCGATCATGAGCGGGCGCGGCCGGTCAAACGATTGGGGTTTTCCGCGCTGGCGGGAATATGGCAGCTCGCGCGAGGCTGTCGCGCAAAAAGAATGCGACCGCGATGGTTGCAGCGAGGCGGGGCTATGCCCTGCACCCAAAGCGCCCAATAGCCCGGACCGGTGGTTTTTCTGTCAGGCGCATGCCGCCGAATACAACCGCAAATGGGACTATTTCGAAGGGCTAGATAAAGCCGAGGCGAAGGCACGCGCGCAGGCTGAACAACGCGATAATTCGGGTTATGCTGAGGCATCGCATTACGGTTGGAGCGGGTCGGGTGACGGCAGCCGCAGCGCCGATGAGATGCGCGCGCTTGAACTGCTTGGGCTCGACAGCGATGCAGATTTTGACGCTATTAAAAAGGCGTATCGCAAAGGCGCAAAATTGGTCCATCCCGATGTCAAACCCGGCGATGCAGAAGCCGCGAAACAGTTTCAGGCTTTGCAAGTCGCCTATGAAGTTCTCAGCCAGGCCGAAGAACGCCGCAGCTGGAAAGGATAATCCGCCTCAATGTCCAAAAGAATTCTCGCCTTTTCGACCAGCAATTCCTCTGTCTCCATCAACCGCACGCTGGTGGATTATGCTGCCAGCCTGCTCGATGGCGCGACAATCGAAACGCTCGACATTCATGATTACGAGATGCCGATCTATCGCCATGACCGCGAGGAAGAGAGCGGCATTCCCAGCCTAGCGCATGACTTCTTGGCCAAGATTGGCGCAGCCGATGCGCTCATCATCGGTATGCCTGAGCACAATGGCCTCTACACAGCCGCTTTCAAAAACCTGTTTGATTGGTGCAGCCGGTTGGGCCGCGATGTGTTTCAGGGAAAGCCGATTGTGCTGACATCGACCTCCACCGGGCCGGGCGGTGCGAGCCGCGTGCTCGCGCTCGCAGAAACCGCCTTCCCGCATTTCGGCGGCGAGGTGAAAGCGAGTTTTTCGCTCGACCTCTACGATCAGAAGTTTGACGCCGAAGCGGGCCGAATCAGTGACGCAGACAAGGACACAGAGCTGCGCGCAGCGATGGCAAAACTGCTCCGCTGATCGGCCGCGCTATTTCCGCTTATTGCCCGAAAGATTGGCGATATCGGGGCTGGGGTTATCATTCCACCATGCCGTATCCGTCCATGGCCGCGCGTCCACTTCATGCGTCCAGCAATTCTTGGGCTGCTGGGCTAGATGCCAATAAGTCTCGGCCAAATCGGCTGGATCAATCACGCCTTCATCACCTTTCGATGACTTGAACGCATCCCACTTATCGCCCAGCATCTTGCCAAGTGTGTCAGGCGCATTCACGGCTCCATCGACGACAATATGCGCGACATGAATGCCTTGCGGGCCGAACTCAGCGTTGAGCGTTTGGCAGAGCATCCGGCGTCCGCCCATGGCTGCCGCGTGACTGTGCTGGCCTGCATTGCCGCGCACCGC
>CAZAIG010000115.1:0-7799 GCA_964485135.1 uncultured Porphyrobacter sp.
GCCGCCATATTGCGGAAAAGAGCCTTGCGGTGGCCCGATTTGCGGCTGAGCTTACGCTGTGAAATTCCGTGACGCATTTGATATTCCTTCGTGTTTGTAAAGAGCCCGTATTAGGTAGCTCGGTACGGGCCGGAGTTAAGGGTCCGGCCCATGCCCTATTCATCAATTAACCCAGAAGCTCTTGCTCAAGCTTCTTGGCCATTTCCTCAATATTCTCAGGCGGCCATCCAGGGATGTCCATACCGAGTCGCAGACCCATACTGGAGAGCACTTCTTTGATCTCGTTCAAAGATTTGCGACCAAAGTTTGGCGTGCGCAGCATCTCTGCTTCGGTTTTCTGAACCAGATCTCCGATGTAGATGATGTTGTCGTTCTTAAGACAGTTGGCCGAACGTACGCTGAGCTCCAATTCGTCGACCTTCTTAAGAAGGTAGCGGTTGAGTTGGTTCGCATCGTCTTCTTGCGGGGTCGCGGCTTGACCAATCATTGCCGATTGCGGCTGCGGAATGCCATCTTCGAAGTGTACGAACAATGTGAGCTGATCCTGCAAAATGCGCGCAGCGTAAGCGACGGCATCCTCAGGAGAGACAGTGCCATCTGTCTCAACAGTCAGCGAGAGCTTATCGTAGTCAAGTTCTTGACCGACCCGAGCATTTTCTACCTTGTAACTCACCTGACGTACTGGCGAATAGAGCGAGTCAACCGGGATCAAGCCAATCGGCGCATCTGCTGGACGGTTTTGCACGGCAGGCGCATAGCCTTTGCCCACGTCAGCGATCAGCTCCATGTTAAGTGTCGCACCCTCATCCAAGTGACAGATCACGAGATCCTTGTTCATCACTTCGATATCGCCAGACACAGCAATGTCGCCCGCTTTCACTTCGGCAGGGCCGGTTGCGGAAAGCTGCAAACGCTTGGCGCCTTCACCTTCCATTTTGAGCGAGATTTGCTTCACGTTCAAAACGATGTCGGTCACATCTTCGCGAACGCCAGCAAGCGACGAAAACTCGTGCAGCACATTTTCGATTTTGATCGAGGTGATCGCAGCACCTTGAAGCGAGCTAAGCAGCACGCGGCGCAGCGCATTGCCCAGTGTTAGGCCAAAACCGCGCTCAAGCGGTTCAGCGACAAACACAGACTTACGCC
The DNA here is from genome assembly GCA_964485135.1 of uncultured Porphyrobacter sp. Classification (GTDB taxonomy): domain Bacteria; phylum Pseudomonadota; class Alphaproteobacteria; order Sphingomonadales; family Sphingomonadaceae; genus Erythrobacter. Next base: position 1,147 of record CAZAIG010000115.1, read on the forward strand.
CTTTGTCACCACCCTCTTTGATTTCGAGAGTGTTGGGTTTCTTTAGTTCCTGCCAGTTCTTCATATTGACGGACATGGATTTCCCCTGGATTTGTATCAGCAGTGAAGGACCAATTGAGCTTTGCTAGCGCTTGTTGATCCTGTGGAACTTAGTTAGCGCCGGATCATCCCAGCGCCGATAAAGTGCGGATCAGACGCGGCGACGCTTAGACGGCCGAACCCCGTTGTGCGGGATCGGTGTCACATCGCGGATCGACGTGATGGCAAAGCCAACAGCCGCAAGACCGCGAAGCGCGCTCTCACGGCCTGAACCTGGACCTTTTACTTCGACTTCCAAAGTGCGCACACCGTGCTCAGCCGCTTTCTTGCCAGCATCATCTGCCGCAACCTGCGCCGCATAAGGCGTAGATTTACGGCTGCCTTTAAAGCCCATCATGCCCGCGCTGGACCAGCTAATGGCATTCCCCTGCGCATCGGTGATGGTGATCATCGTATTGTTAAAGCTAGCGTTGATATGCGCAACGCCGCTTGAGATGTTTTTCTTATCGCGTTTTTTAACTCGACCTGGTTCGCGTGCCATGGTTCGTATTCCTTAGTGAATGTAAAAGAAGGCAAGAGCTGCTGGATTGCTCCGCAGCGAATTACTTCTTCTTACCGGCAATCGGCTTCGCCTTACCCTTGCGGGTGCGAGCGTTGGTGTGAGTGCGCTGTCCGCGAACAGGCAATCCATTACGGTGACGCAATCCGCGGTAAGAACGCAGGTCCATCAAGCGTTTAATGTTCATTGCCGTTTGGCGGCGAAGATCGCCTTCAACGGTGTGGTCAGCGTCAATGGCTTCACGAATTTGCAGAACTTCGGCATCGCTAAGATCTTGAACGCGGCGAGCGTGATCAATTTTGAGCTTATCTGCGATTTGAACAGCCGTAGTACGACCAATTCCATGAATATAGGTGAGCGCAATAATCACGCGCTTATTTGTTGGGATATTTACCCCGGCAATACGAGCCACTTAATATTTCTCCATGCTCCACAGAGATCGGCGGTTGCCATCTCCATCTCATCGCTACAATTCATCCTGGCGATTTCGAACCGAAATGACAAAGGCCCAACACGGCGCACATCTATAAAGTTGCTGCCCGATGGACTCGTTCGATATTGCCGAATGAAAGGCGCGCTTAAGGCGATTCGAACCCCGCGTCAACCTAGAAAGCGCGATCTGTAAAACAGGGTAAACACCTAAGCTATCGTTAAGTTTTGTGCTATAAATATTTCGGTATGGATATGGTTAAGATATTCGTACGTCAAAATATAGCTGTCGGACTTCTTTCGATAGCGCTGCTATTCGCGTGCGTTTTGTCAGAACCGGCTAAAGCGGGAAGGATCGAAGCAGGGACATTTACTGCTCACGATACCTTTAACGCTGCCACTCGCACCCCTCAATTTGTTCCCTTTCAGCAGACGTTTGATGTCCCGCCGATCGTTGTTGCGATTGGATCATCGAATGGTAGCAATTCAGCCTCGGTACGCATTACCAATGTCACCACGACAGGGTTTGATGAATTGATCTTGGAGCCGCCAAACTGGGATGGCCGGCACGTCACCATGGTAACACACTATATCGCGGTCGAACCGGGCCGGCATGTATTGCCCGGCGGCGCAGTAATAGAGGCGGGCCATATCAACACATCTGCCGTCCAATTTGGCAGCGGCTTTACTGGCGGCACTGCTAGCTGGGCCAATGTTACCTTCAGCAAAGCGATGTCATCGGTGCCAACGATCCTGCACAATTTACAAACCGCGAACAGCGAGGCCAATGACCCTGCCAACACCAATTCACAGCCACATATCACTTCCATTGCCCAAAACCCCTCTATCACAGGATTCCAAATCGCGCTTGACCGCAGTCAGGCCAATAGTGGCCCGTGGCCAACCACAGAGCAAATCGGCTGGATCGCATTCCCCGATGGGGGATCAGGATCGTTCGACGATACCTCTGGTACCTCGGTGGATTGGAATGCCGCAACATCAGGTTTCAACATTCGCGGCTGGGACAATGGCTGCTTTTCAAACAGCACTGGTTTAACGAACGCTGCGGTGGTCGTAGCCAAGAAACTATCACGAAGAAACGATGATGGCGGATGGTTCCGTTTCTGCACTATCAACGCCACTACAATCAGTGTTCGGATCGATGAAGACCGCGATCAAGATACTGAACGCAATGTCGCAGCCGCGGACGCTGAGCGTGCGGGCATCATCGCCTTTTCGCGGAATTTCCATGCGGACCTAGCTGCAGATTTGATCACGTCAAAAGTCAAGTTTTCTACCACGGGGACCTATGGTGATTTCGATCTGCCTGACGCGGTCGTTGAATACGCCATTGACGTGACCAATCAGGGCAACGCCCCACCCAATTACGACAGTGTAATCGTAACTGATCAGCTGCCCAGCGATCTGGCCTTAATCGTAACCGACTTTGCAGGTCCCGGAAGCGGGCCAGTGCAGTTTGCTGACGGAAGCCCGTCCACCAATTTGACCTGCAACTTTATCTCACTCGCTAGCACAAGCGATTGCATCGACTTTTCTACCGATGGCAGCAATTTTGGCTATACTCCAATCGACAGCGGCGATGGAACAGACCCCGCTGTGACCCATATTCGCGCAAGGCCTGTAGGTGCTATGGGCGGAGATACTGGTTCCGGCGATCCCAATTTCGAGCTGAGGCTGCGCGCGCGGATCAAATAGCCCGTGCAGCCCCGCTCATTTCAAATTGCGCTAAACTACGCCAAAGGCCAGCATGGCATCGGCAACTTTCTTAAAGCCGGCGATATTCGCGCCCTTCACATAGTCGACATGGCCATCATGCTCGCCATATTCGACGCATTTTTCATGAATGCCCTCCATCAATTCGGTTAGCATTTCTCCCAAGCGCTCGTGGTTCCAGCTAATGCGCTCTGAATTCTGGCTCATTTCAAGTCCGGACACAGCCACACCGCCTGCGTTCGCCGCCTTGCCCGGACCATACATAATCTTGGCATCATGGAAGACCTTCACGCCCTCCAAAGTGGTTGGCATATTCGCTCCTTCCGAAACGCCCTGCACGCCGTTTTTCACGAGCGCTTTGGCCTCATCTTCATTGAGCTCATTTTGGGTTGCGCACGGCAACGCCAAATCGCAGGCTACATCCCAAGGGCGTTTGCCTTCATGGAAAGTTGCGCCCTTATATTCATCAACATATTCGCTGATGCGCCCACGTTTAACCGTCTTAAGATGCTTCACAAAGTCGATCTTCTCCTGATCCAGTCCATCGGGATCATGGATAAAGCCGCTGCTATCGGAAAGGGTAAGAACCTTACCGCCCAATTGCGTGACCTTCTCCGCCGCGTGGGTCGCCACATTGCCAGAGCCAGAGATTACGGCAGTCTTGCCCTCAACATCATGGCCGCCATGTTTCAGCATATTCTGCAAGAAATAGACCGCGCCATAGCCGGTCGCCTCGGGCCGCATCTGTGACCCGCCATATTCCTGCCCCTTGCCAGTCAGCACCCCTTCCCAGCGATTTGTGAGGCGTTTATACTGGCCGAACATATAGCCAATCTCGCGCCCACCTACACCGATATCGCCCGCAGGCACATCAGTATCAGGGCCGATATGACGATAAAGTTCGGTCATGAATGACTGGCAGAACCGCATCACTTCACTGTCGGATTTACCGCGCGGGTTAAAGTTTGCTCCGCCCTTGCCGCCGCCCATCGGCAGGCCAGTAAGCGAGTTCTTAAACGTCTGCTCAAAAGCAAGGAATTTCAGCACGCTCTCGGTCACACTAGGATGGAAACGAATGCCACCTTTATAAGGACCAATCGCATTGTTGTTCTGCACCCGCCAACCGCGCTGAACGCGGATATTGTGATTGTCATCTTCCCAGCATACGCGGAAGGAAATCACTCGGTCTGGTTCAGCCATTCGCCGCAGGATTTGGGCGGCGTGATATTCTTCCTTATCTTCAATGAAGCTATAAATATCCTGAGCAACTTCTTGGACTGCCTGAATAAATTCGACCTGTCCGGGGTTCCTCTTTTTCACCCCTTCCATAAATGTCGCAAGATCGACGTGATCGGAAACTGCCATTGCATCTACTCCTAATGCTTGCCCCCACCATGGGTGAGCCATTGATTGATACGATGCGTCCCGTTTTGCCTGCGCGCTCTATTACCGGCGCGTCTGGGCGGAATTCTAAACCTATTCTTCATCCTTGAGCGCCTCAACCGCCTCTTCGAGCGACGCCATCCGGTCTTCGCTTTCGTTCGCCTCGTCGACACCTGCCGATTTCTCGGTCGGCTTTTCATGAGCCACCTCGTCCTCGACGGAGTTTTGAGGTGTATTGGCACGGCCAAGCATATTCGCCAAGCTGACCAATTGCTGCGACATAACCGCGTTCACAGCCTTGGCAATCTCTGGCCCTTTGTAGCGCATGTAACCACCCACGACATATTCCCAAACGATCGTCGTGGTCTTGGCTCCATCAACCTCACTTTCGCCAAGAGCAATAGTCAAAACGCCCGTCGCCGCCTCGCTTTGCAATGGACCTAGCCCCCCGCGCATGCGCAGCACTTTTTCAGGAAATGCCTGGATGACGCGCATATGCTCAACGCTGCCTTCGAGCGTGACTTCATCGGAGTCCGGATCTTCGGGAATGCGTTCGCAGAAACAGCCGCCAGCCTGAGGGCGCAGCATCAAATTGGCCGCATCACCGGACCAAGTGTGCTCTTTCTTCCACCATTTCGCAGGAGAAATCAGCGCAAGCCAAACCGCTTTGGTATCAGCCGTCACCACCGCCATGTCGCGGGTTACGAACCCATCAGCATCGGCTTTGACCACTTCTGCAGAAGCAGGCTGTGCGAATAGCGCGAGACTGCCACACAGCAAGCCAGCGACTAGCAGCATACGTCTGGCCGTTGACTGGATCATTGTGAAAGCCCTCTCCCCGTAAAATGAGAGCCTAGGCTAAGTCTTAAAGGCTGAAAAGTATCAATGCGACAGGTTTTGCCGCCAACAATTAGCTGATAACCGCCTCGATTGCCGCAGTGACCGCATCAATATCGGCCATTCCGTCGACACGAGAGACAATATCGCGCGCCTCATATCCGGGTAGAATAGGCGCTGTCTTGCCGCGATACTCATCCATGCGAGTGCGCACGGTTTCCTCATTATCGTCGGGGCGGCGTTTGAATTCGGTGGAACCGCAGCCGTCGCATACGCCCTCTTTTGCAGGAGGGTTCGCCGTATCATGGTAAAGCGCCCCGCAATTGGCGCAAGAAAACCGGCCAGTGATCCGCTCAACCAAAGCCTCAACATCCACGGCCAGTTCGATTACATGATCGAGGCTACGGCCATGTTTAGCCAGCAATTCATCAAGGATCGCTGCCTGCGCCTCTGTCCGCGGATAGCCATCAAAGATTACGCCAGTGCTGCTATCCAAAGCCGCCAGCTCATCATCGATTAGATCAGAGACGATTTCATCAGAGACCAGCTCGCCTGCGTCCATTACTGCCTTCGCTTTGAGACCGACGGGCGTCTGCGCCTTTACCGCCGCGCGCAGCATATCGCCGGTAGAGAGCTGCTTCATTCCATGGTTCTCGACCAGTCGCGCGCTTTGCGTGCCTTTGCCTGCTCCCGGCGGTCCAAGAAGAATGATATTCATGCGCTCGTCTCTTCCCCCAATGATAGCCTGCCCTCGCGCCGTCTAGCGCTGGCGGCCCTTCAACTTCGCTTTCTTGATAAGCCCATCATATTGATGCGCGAGTAAATGCGACTGGATCTGGCTGATCGTATCGACGGTCACGTTCACCACAATGAGCAGGCTGGTCCCGCCAAGGAAGAGCGGAATTCCCGTCTGCGCGATCATATATTCCGGCACTACGCAGACCAGCGTCAGATAGATCGCGCCAACCACAGTGATACGGGTCAAAACATAGTCGAGATAATCGGCCGTGCGCTTACCGGGACGAATGCCAGGGATAAAGCCTCCGTTTTTCTTGAGGTTATCGGCTGTCTCTTCCGGGTTGAACACAACCGCTGTGTAGAAGAACGCGAAGAAGATAATCCCAATCGCATAGAGGGTCATGTAGAGAGGCTGACCATGCTGAAGATATTGCACAACGGCTTGCAAATTGCTGCCAACGGTTGTTTCCGTATCAATCGAATTTCCAGCAAACTGCACAATCGTAAGCGGCAGCAGCAAAAGCGAGCTGGCAAAGATCGGCGGAATAACGCCGGCTGTGTTCAGCTTAAGCGGAAGGTGCGAACGGTCGGCCTGCATCATACCGCGCTGTGTTGCGCGCTTTGGGTATTGGATCAGCAAGCGCCGCTGCGCCCGCTCCATGAAAGAGATGACGAGGATCAAAACCACCACCATCACAATAAAGCCGATGATAATCGCCGGGCTGATTGAGCCTGTGCGACCGCCTTCGAAAAGGTTGCTGGCAAAGGTCGGGAACTGCGCGACGATACCCGCCATAATGATCAACGATACGCCGTTGCCGATACCGCGTGCAGTGATTTGCTCACCCAGCCACAGCAAGAACATTGTTCCGCCGACAAGGCTGATCACTGCGCCGATGCGGAACATATAACCTGGATCAACCACCGCCTGAAG
>CAZAIG010000116.1:0-1277 GCA_964485135.1 uncultured Porphyrobacter sp.
TCCGGCGGCGCGGCATTGGGGTCGTAGGTTCCGGCTTGCACAGCCAATCCCTCGCTCACGATAAAGATGAAATGCACCGCGCACATAAAAGCGTATAGCGCCCATATACCCCAATCATACTTCCAATTCTTGGCAACAGTCACACGCTGCCAATACCAAAATGCCCAAGCAAGCAGACTTGCCTCAAGCGCGAAGGCTACCCACGGAAAATCCCAAAGGGCAAAGCCAAGCATCAGCTCGCCGCCGGGATAGATCGGCAGATCAGGGCGGTGCACGACGAGATCGAGGATCCAATGGGAGAAAGCGAGTCCGAAAATTATCCAAAACTCGCGCCACCCCTCCTTCTTGCGCACGCTTTTGTAAAAAAGGCCTGCCGCTGCTGCGATCACTAGCGAACCAAGCAAAGAATGCGACCACGGAATGTGGAAGATGGGCTTGCCATCGACGACAACGCCGCCGCCCTCAATACTGAACATAACCAAGATACCGGCGACCAGATCCATCGCCTGAACCGCTAGGAACGCTTCCCAGAGTCTGATGATTGGCTGCGCTGAACCGCGCTGCGTATCATAGACCGCTGGCCCGTAATGACCGATGAGCATGATGTTCCCCCTCCCCCATTCCAGTCGGACGGAAGCTAGGGCAAGCGTGGGAAACGCTCAAGCCAGTGTGCTAAATCTCGACCTGACCGCCCTGCTTTACATTGGCCGCTGCCATGGGGCGGGCGCAACGCGCCAAAGCACCTTGCAAACCTCGATCCTTGCCGCCGTTAAGAAAAAGGGGCGGTAAGCGCCGCTCGGCACCCCCGCCCTCTTTGATCGAGATGACCGTTAGTTTAGTCAGCTGCGGAAAGGTTTACGGCGCTTTCCTTGCCGTTCTTTCCAGTTTCAACTTCGTAGTTCACGCGCTGATCTTTATCGAGCGTCTGCATGCCAGCGGCGTGAACAGCGGTGATGTGCACGAAGCTATCGTTTGAGCCGTCTTCGGGCTGGATAAAGCCATAGCCTTTATCGGTGTTGAAAAACTTCACGGTGCCTGTCTTAGACATAATGCGTTCCTTTCACAGAACATGGGTATTGCCGCCCGCGAAATTGCGAGGCGGTTTGCGTCAAATCGTACTTTGAAAGGAAGTCGCCGTCTGCTTAGCGCTTAGGTTTGGCCGGATATCCCGTCCGCTGAGCGATAGATCAAATGTCGAAGTCCGTCGGTATGCGACGTCAGCCCAGCGGCATTAGCAGCAGCAATGTTCAATAGCGAGGGTTTTCGCAGGAAGCTCC
>CAZAIG010000116.1:1377-5064 GCA_964485135.1 uncultured Porphyrobacter sp.
ATCTCTACCTGACTGCCGAGTTCCACCACGCGGTTTGTCGGCAGACGGAAAAACTCCATCGCGGTCGCTGCATTCCTAAGCATCCACGCAAAAATCTTCTCGCGCCAAATCGGCATTCCCGGCTTCTCAGAAGGCAGCAAAGTTTGGCGGGAGAGGAAGAAGCTCGTTTGCATCATATCAAACTCGCCGCCGCATTGCTTCATCTGTTTGAGCCCCTCGGGCACATTGGTCTCTTCCATAAAGCCGTAATGCAGCACAGCGCGGAAAAACCCATCGCCCATATCTGTATATTCACAGCGTTTGTCCGGATCGACATAGGGCACATCTGCAATATCTACGGTCAGGATAACCACTCGCTCATGCAGCACCTTGTTGTGTTTGATATTGTGCAATAGCGCCGAGGGCACACCTTCAGTGGAAGAGGCCATAAAGATTGCCGTCCCTGGCACGCGTGTCGCCGAGTTCTTGGCCGACTTGGCAAAGATTTCGATCGGCAAAGCGTGTTCGCTCATATTCTCGCGCATTAGCTTGCGGCCACGCGCCCATGTGGTGAGGAGGAGGAAAGCGATGAAGCCCACCATCAGCGGGAACCAGCCGCCCTCTGGCACTTTGGTCAGGTTCGCGGCGAAGTAAGCGCCATCCACGATCAGGAATATCGCAACCACCGGCGCAGCATACCACCATTTCCACTTCCACACGCCGATCAGCAATACCGCCATCAGCAGCGTATCGATGGTCACAGCGCCGGTCACCGCGATACCGTATGCGTTGGCGAGGTTGGACGATGTCTGGAACGTGAGCACCAGAATGATCACAGCGACCATCAGCGCCCAATTGATAAACGGGATGTAGATCTGGCCGCCCTCAGTCTCCGAAGTATGCCGGATCGACAGACGGGGGATATAGCCCATTTGGATCGCTTGATGGGTGATGGAGAATGCGCCTGAGATCACCGCTTGGCTGGCAATGAATGTCGCCACTGTCGCTAGGAATACCAGCGGCAAGCGCCATTCTTCCGAGGCAAGGAAGAAGAACGGGTTTTGGATCGCCTCTGCGGCTTGCTCTGGTGGTAGGCCAATCACCATCGCGCCTTGCCCGAAATAGTTGAGCAAAAGGCACGGCATTACAAAGCCGAACCATGAGAGCCGCATCGGACCGCGCCCGAAATGGCCCATATCGCTGTAAAGCGCCTCTGAGCCTGTTACAGCAAGCACCACGCTACCCAGTGCCAGGAACGCCAAAGTCCCATCCAAAATAAAGAAATTGACCGCATGATAAGGGCTAAGCGCCCACAATATGTCAGGCGTTTGGAAAATCTGCCACGCACCGAGTGCTGCGATAACCGTGAAATAGACGATCATCACAGGCGCAAACAGCATGCCTACCTTGGCCGTGCCGCGCCTTTGCAACATGAATAGAAACACCAGCAGACCCAGCGCAATCGGGATCACATATTGCTGCAACCCCTCGTCAACAACCGTCAGCCCCTCCACCGCTGAAAGGACGGAGATCGCAGGCGTAATCATGCTGTCGCCATAAAAAAGCGAAGTTGCAAATACGCCCAGCAGCAGCGCAACCCAGCCATATTTGCTCTTGCTAAGCTGGCCAGAGATCAGAGCCACCAGTGCAAGGCTACCGCCCTGCCCTTTGTTATCTGCGCGCATCAGGATCGTGACATATTGGATCGCAACGACCAGCACCATCGACCAGAAAATCAGGCTGACGACGCCCAGTACATGCGCATCATCAAGCTGTACGTTGGATCGCCCAACGAAAGTCTCGCGGAAAGCATAGAGCGGGCTGGTACCAATATCGCCAAAGACAATGCCAATCGCGCCCACAGCAAGCGCGGTTTTCCCGGCTTTTCCGTGCGTTTGACCGTGGGCTGGACTTTGCCCCTGCCCTGCTGACACCGAATTTTCGCTCATTGGCTAAGGATTTCCCGATTGAAGGCCGGTACTGCCCGATGGACCCGATTTGCGAATAGCCGATAGGCTCCGAATGAGCGGATAAGCCTCGCGAAGGCGCGCGCACTAGCACCGGTCACGCGCCCCTGCAACATTGCGCTTATTCAGGAGCCTGCGAAGGTGCAGCTTGTTCAGGAGGGCCCTGTTCTGGCTCGCCCTGCACGCCGGATTGCGCGAGCATTTCATCAAGCCGCTGCAACCGCAACGTCAAATCCTCGCGCCACGGCGCATCTTCTGGCGAATTCGCAAGCGCATCGGCCCACACGCCGCGCGCCTCACCCGGACGCCCTGACCGGATCAAGGCTACCCCCAGAAAATAGGACACACCCACATTGCCCGGCGCTGCTGCCTCTGCCTTGCCATAAGCGTAAAGCGAAGCAGGCGTCAGGTTCCCTTCAGCATGCTCAACCAGAGCATTGGCAAGCGCAAGCCATGCCTCTGCATGATCGGGATTTTCAGCAAGCCCGCTGCGGAGAAACGCCGCTGCATCAGCGAATTTTCCCTGCCGCGCATAACCATCTGATGCCATCAAATAGGGCGCAAGCGTAGCACCCGGATTGAACAAAGCGCGCCGCGCATCGACCATCGCTGTGCCGGATTCGCGCGCGCTGACCTCGGCTGCTTCCTTCGGCTGCCCAGCTGTGCCCGGCATCCCTTGTGTCGCGTAACCCGCAAGCCCAAACAGCAGTACAGCGCCAAACAATGTCCAGCCGCGCCGTTCGAGCCGCAAGACAAAGGCCGCAATCAAGAACGTGACAAGCGCCAGCAGAATAATCGGGAAATAGCTCACGATTCTGGCTCCTCGCTTTTACCGCGCTTTGCCCGTCCGACCCGGCTCCACAGAATTACGCCTGCAATCAATATTAGCACCAAGGGAATCGCGAATAACGGCCATGTTGTCTCGCTAACCGTCGGGGCATAGCTGACATAATCGCCATACCGCTGCACCAGCCATGCTCGGATCGCTTCTGGCTCTTCACCCGCCAGAATGCGGCTGCGGACCTGATGCCGCATGTCGCCCGCCATCGGCGCATCGCTATCAGCAATCGACTGTGATTGGCATTTGAGGCAGCGCAAAGTGACCATCAGCTCTTGCGCGGCGGCTTCTTGCGCGGGGTTTTCAAGCTGTTGATAGGCAAGCGGCGCAGGCGGCAGCGATTGCTGAGCCAATACGGGCGCGGCGATGAAAACGGCGAGAATGGTAAGCAAGCGGGTCATTTCACCTCTTCCAGCTTTTGCAGCAACATCGGCACATCATCGGCGCGCACATCACCGATATGCTGATGACGAATGATGCCCTTTCCATCGATGACAAAAGTTTCCGGCACGCCGGATGAGCCAATCTCCAGCTGGATTGCTGAGACATCATCGGCCCCAATCCGCGTGTAAGGATTGCCATATTGCGCAAGGAAGCGAGCGACATCTTGCGGCCGGTCACGAATAGCAACGCCGATAATTTGCGCACCCTGTTCTTTGAGCGCTTCCAAATGCGGGGCCTCGGCAATGCAAGGCAAGCACCAGCTCGCCCAGATATTGAGGAGTTTGGGCGTTCCGTCTTTAAAATCAGCGGTGGTGACAGCCGGACGGTCGAGCGCTGCTGCGCGCAAATCGAAGTCAGGCAGCGGCTTTCCCACCATCTGGCTTTGAACAAATTCATCCTTTGGCTGGGTAAGTTGATAGCCTGCAAGGCCCAGAAAGCCTGCAAACAGCATCAACGGCA
>CAZAIG010000116.1:5164-7613 GCA_964485135.1 uncultured Porphyrobacter sp.
TCATCATCTTTACCCGCACGCCGCCGCAAATCGCTGCGAACGCGCCCGATGATCGCCAGCACGCCGCCCAATGCGATCAAAAGCCCGCCGTACCAGATGAAGGTCACAAAGGGTTTCCACCACAGCCGCAATTGCCAGCGGCCATCTTCTGCCTGATCTCCGACCACGGCATACAGCTGCCCGTCCCAGCGGGTAAGCAGAGCGCTTTCCGTCGTTTGCTGCGGCGGTGCCCAGAAATTGCGGTTTTGCGGCGTGACAAGCTCTGGCTCGCCCCCATTCCGGCTGATCAGCAATTTCGCCTCAAGCGCAGTCCAATTGGGCCCTGCGACCGGATCAACGCTTTGAAGTGTCACATTCCAATCGCTCACCTGCTCCGTGCCGCCGGGGGCCACGGCTGCCAATTTCTCGACATTAAACGCAGTTTCGCTCGCCATGCCGAACAGCGACACCGCAACACCGAAATGCGCCATGACCATGCCCCAAGTGGCAATAGGTACGCGGCGCAGATTGCGGCCCCTAAGCGGTAGGAATGATGCAATCGCGAGGCCAGCGGCCACCGCAAGACCAAGCAGCGGCAAGACCGTCGCTTCGCTCGATATGATCACCAATGCGCCCACCACAATGATGATCGCCGCAAAGGCAAGCACCGGCCCTTTCAGCCGATCCCAGCTGTCTCCGCGCCAGCGCAGCAGCGGCCCTACCCCCATCACTAGCAGCATGGGTATGGTGAAGAATGCGCCCACTGGATTGAAATAGGGCGGTCCAACCGACACGCGCACATCAAACGCTTCTGTTAGCAATGGATAGAGCGTGCCCAGCAGCACAATCCCTAGGATCGCGGACAGCATCACATTGTTAAACACCAGCGCGCCTTCGCGGCTGAGCGCTTTGAACCGGGTGCCTTCCGAAATATGCCCAGCGCGCACGGCAAACACCGCCAATGCTCCGCCGATGTAGAGGCCCAGCAGGATCAGGATAAATGTGCCGCGTTCCGGATCAACGGCAAAGGCATGGACGCTAGTGAGAATGCCCGACCGCACGAGGAACGTGCCCAGCATGCTCATCGAAAAGGCTACGACACCCAGCATGATCGTCCATGTTCGCAAAGCATCGCGCGCCGCCAAAACGCTGGCGGAATGGAGCAATGCGGTAGCCGCAAGCCATGGCATCAGCGAGGCGTTTTCGACTGGATCCCAGAACCACCAGCCGCCCCAGCCAAGCTCGTAATACGCCCAATAACTCCCCGCAACGATACCCAGCGTAAGGAACACCCATGCGCCCAGAACCCACGGACGCATCACGCGCGCAAATTCTGGCGTCACTTGGCGGGTTAGCAGCGCGCCGACTGCAAAGCTGAATGCAACCGACAGGCCGACATAACCGAAATACAGCGTAGGCGGATGGAATGCGAGGCCAATATCTTGCAATAGCGGGTTAAGCCCCTGCCCTTCTACCGCTGGCACAGGCAAGCGCTCAAACGGGTTAGAGCTCAGCAGCAAAAACGCATAGAATCCCAGCGCGACAAAGCCTTGGCTTGCTAGCGTTGCCTGCATCGTCTTTTCCGGCAGCCGCTTTTCAACAAGAGCGATCAGCCCGCCCGCCATCGCCATAACTGTGACCCACAGCAGCATAGACCCTTCATGATTGCCCCATGCGCCAGACAGTTTGAAAATCAGCGGCTTCATCGAATGCGAATTGGTCGCGACCAGCTTCACCGACAGATCAGTGACCGCAAACACCCAAAGCAGCATCAGGAATGCAAAAGCGGCCAAAATCCCTTGGATGATCGCAGCGGGACGGACCAATGCGGCCAGTTCTCCGCTGCCCTCACGCTGAGCCAGCGCGCCGCCCACCAATTGCAGCGCAGCAAGCGCCGCTGCGAGCCACAGGGCAGCAAGACCGAGTTCTGCTAGCATCGCGCTCTAATCCAGACCCACAGTCGTCTCTTGCGCCATTTTGGCCGCTTGATGCTGGCTCATCTCTTCAAGCTCTTTCGGCACGTAATTCTCATCATGCTTGGCAAGCAGATTGTCCGCCACGAACACGCCGTCTGTATCCACCGCGCCTTCTGCAACAACACCGGAGTTTTCAACGAAGAGATCAGGCAGAATGCCGCTATAGCGCACGGAAACACGCGCCTCTTTCTGGTCGGTCACAACGAATTGAGTGGTAACGCCATCGGCCAAGGTTTCAATCGAACCTTCTGCCACCATTCCGCCCAAACGAATCGCTTGGCCTGCAGGCGGCGGCGCAGCAACGAACTCATCCGGCAAGTAGAAATAATCGACCTGATTGCGAAGGCCCCATGCAGCCATCAGCCCTGCGCCAATCAACGCAATCAGCGCCAGCACAACCAGCACCAGTCGCTGATGCTTTGGCTTTAGACCGCGACTTGGCGCGCCATCTGTTTTACTCATTTGCGTTTCACCTCGTCGCGGCGTTTTTCCGC
>CAZAIG010000117.1:0-7585 GCA_964485135.1 uncultured Porphyrobacter sp.
GCCACAATGGCGAGCAGCCTGACACATGGTCACAACAGCATAGTCGGCAAGGTTTGATAGGCGCATGCAGGCCAAATCGGAGTAATTTGTTCCGATTACAAGCAAAAAGCCCTTATTGCGAGTCGTTAGCGTCTTTGCTGTCCTAACGCTCTGCTGTATCAGGACGCTGATCGGATCGCTGCGGGCGGCCGCTTGGCCCTGCGGCGCGGCGCGCCGTTCTTAAAGGCGGCCTTGGCTCTATCCCAGCTCACGAAAGTTCGTGAGGTCGAGCATTTCAGAGAGAAACGGGCTTTCATCATTAGACAAACGCGCTGGCGTTCGCCCTACAAAGGCGCGGATTTCCTTGATCATATGCGATTGATCGTAAAACGCCTCACCCAATTCAGCCTCAAACTCCGGAGTAAGCTGCGGAAAGGAGAGCAGCGCGGCGGCGCGCAAAGCGCGATATTTGCGCGCCAATGCAGTCGGCGGCAGACCAAAATATCGTTCGACCAAACGCTGAACCTGCCGCTCTGAATAGGCAGCCCGGGCGTTTAATTCTGCCAATGGCGGATTGAGCGAGGACCCAAGCCATTCATTGGTTTGCTTGATCAGCTCGGCATGACGGCTGTTCACCCGCTTGGCATTCGCGCCGATATATTCGGCCAAGGCCAGCGCGCAATCCTGTCCGCTTATTGTCCCTTCACGATATTCTTCGCATAGCCGGGCGCCCAATTCATCCACGTTGGAATCGAGCCATTTGGACGCTTTGACAAAACGGTTGCCATATTTGTTCGCTTCAAGCCCTGTGAGCGCCGCCCAGCCGAGCGGTGACAGCACCGCTCCAATCGCGTGGAAGGGCCCATCGACAACGAAGGGGGCTGCGATGGAAAAAGGGGTGAGCAGATTGGTTTCGTGACTCGGGTCTACCCTACCATCACGAAATTGCATTTCGCCCACGCCGTGCGGAAAGATTGCGAGATGCCCGACAGAGGCGGGCTGGATATCACGCACCACTGGCTCGTCGCAGCGAAAATGATAGAGTGTAGTTATGTAATCGCTCACCGGCGCAGGCGGCGCAATATAATCCAAGTTGAAATGCGTCTGAGAAGTCAGCTCAAAATGCTGCCCCGCAACGCCATCCAGCGCCTTTTCCTGAGTAAAACCCAGCCTTTCCATTGCGATCCCACCTTTTTCTTACAAAGGCTTATACGCTGTATGTTTTGATCGCACTAGATATCTTTTTCGCCAGATTTACTTTTGGCAATCCAAGTGTTGACGCGTTCTTCCAATACAGAAAGCGGCACTGGGCCGCTTTCCAGCACGGTGTCGTGAAACCCGCGAATGTCGAAATCTTCGCCCAGTTCTTTACGTCCTCGATCGCGCAATTCGGTGATTTTTAGCTTGCCGATGGTGTAGGCTGTCGCTTGCCCCGGATAGACGATGTAGCGCTCAATCGCCTTGCGGATATCGCCATCAGGGTTGGGCGTATTGTCGGTGAGATATTGGATCGCCCGCTCGCGGCTCCAGCGCTTATGGTGGATGCCGGTATCGACCACAAGGCGGCACGCACGCCACAACTCCATGCCCAGCCGGCCAAAATCGGAATAGGGATCAGTGTAGAAACCCATCTCTTTCGGCAGTTCTTCGGAATAAAGCCCCCACCCCTCGGTATAGGCTGTCACTCCGCCAAACCGGCGGAAGGGCGGCAGATCGGTCATCTCGGTCTGCAAAGCGCGCTGCAAATGGTGGCCTGGCGACCCTTCGTGATAGGCAAGCGCCTCCAGCTCGTTCTTGCTCATATCGCGCAGATTGTAGAGGTTCACGTAATATGTGCCGGGGCGCGAACCATCCGCCGCAGGGCTTTGGTAAAACGCTTTGCCTGCACTTTTCTCACGGAAGGCTTCAACCGGTTTGATTACCATGGGCGACTTGGGCAAACGGCCAAAGTATTCCGGCAATTTCGCTTCCATTGCGCGCAGAACAGCATTGGCGTCAGCCAGATACGCCTCGCGCGTAGTGTAGAAAAACTGATCATCATTGCGGGTGAATTGGAAGAATTCCTGCAAAGTCCCCTCAAAGCCGACCTTGGCCATGATGCTGCGCATTTCGCCGTGGATGCGCTCCACTTCGCTTAGGCCGATGTTATGGATCTCGTCCGCCGTCAGATCGGTAGTGGTGTAGTTTTTGAGCAAAGCAGAATAGTAATTTGCCCCGTTTGGCAGGCGCCAAACGCCGTCATCTGTCGGCGCAATGGCTTGCTGGCGTTTCATCTCAGCGAGCAGGCGCTCAAAAGCAGGCTTTGCCGAACCATTCCACGCCTCTCGCGCCATGCCCATCATGCCGATAGCCTGGCTGTTTTCGGACCGACCATCCGCTGGCAGTTCGGGCATGATCCCCATCAACTTTTCATCAAAATCGGTCAGGACCGCATTGTCATCGCCAGCGTTAAGCAGGTTCTCAATATCGGAGATCACATAGGGGTAAACCCAATCCGGCGGCATTACGCCATTATCGGCGCGGATGCGGGCTTCGGCGGTGAGCGTATCGAGAACACGCGCCATCCCTCCAATCCGCTCGATATAGGCCTGCGCCTCGGTGATATTGTCGATGCTGTGAATATTGATCAAAAAGGCAGGCAGACCGCTTTGAGCGCCGCGCATCTGATTGAACAGATAGACGTTTGTGCGATATTTGTACGTGCGCGCACTGCGCTGGGCCATGGCTGTGAAGAGCCGCCGGGAAAGCGCATCTTCTTCTGATAATGCGCCCCATTTCGCCGCATCATTCAAAGTGTCTGCTGAGCTGCGCAAAAGCGCAAATTCGCGCTGCGCACCTGCATCAGAATAATCGTCCCATTTGCCATAATCCGCATCGCGTATCCCGCGGTAGGCTTTGGATTCGGGGGAAAGCGCGAGCTGCGCCTGGTCGTATTCCTCAAAGAACCCAGCCAATGACTGTGGGAGCGTTTCTGCAACGGTTACCGGCTGGGCAGTATCGGTCGCTGCACAGGCGGATAGGGCGAGAACACTCAATGACGCGAGGAGGGTTTGGGTAAGGCGCATAGCGGCTCCTTCGAGGAAAATTAGATTGCCCGCTATGACCATTTGCGGGGTGCGCGATCAAGCAAAAGCCGCAAAAAAAGGGCGGCCCCCGAAGGAACCGCCCATGTAAGTTGAGGAACTCTTCGCATCGCTGCTTCGAGCCCTTCGGGTCGCACGATCTGGCTAAGCGAATCGGCGATTTAATAATTGTATGCAAACGACAAACTACGTATTTTTGTATGCAAAATGTATACATATCCTTCTTTTAGGTATGCCAAACAAAGACTTATGCGTTTCACAGTGAATAGCGATAAATTCAGTATTTTCTCCAATTGTAAACTAGTCCAGCCAGTCGACAGGCTGCCGCACCTTTGCCATAGGGTGCCAATATGCTGTTCGACCTTCTCCGCCCCGCGATTTTTGCGATCGATCCAGAGCGCGCGCACCGGCTGACTATCGCTGCGCTGAAAGCAAAGCCCGCGCTTGGCCTGCCCCAATATCCAGACGGGCTAGAGATAGAGCTAGCAGGCATTCGCTTTCCCTCTCCCGTCGGTCTTGCGCCCGGGTTTGACAAAGATGCAGAAGTGCCGCGCGCCATGCTGGGCATGGGGTTCGGATCGGTAGAGGTCGGCACGCTCACGCCCAAGCCGCAAGCTGGCAATCCCAAGCCGCGCCTGTTCCGACTGGCTGAGGATCAGGCAGTTATCAACCGCATGGGCTTCAACAACGCCGGACAAGCCGCCGCGATTGAACGGCTCAAACGCGATGGTGACCGCGCGCTTCCCGGCATCCTTGGCATCAATATCGGCGCCAATAAGGACAGCGAAGACCGCATTGCTGATTACCGGATTGGGGTCGAACAAATGGCCCCCTATGCCGACTATCTCACGGTCAATATCTCCAGCCCCAACACGCCGGGGCTGCGCGCATTGCAGGATGAGGGCGCCTTAACCGAATTGCTGAGCGCCGTGTTCGAAGCGCGCGGATCAGAGGGTCCGCCGATATTCTTGAAAGTCGCGCCCGATCTGCAAGCCAGTGATGTCGATGCGATTTCCCGGATCGCGATTGATCAAGGGCTCGATGCGCTGATCATATCCAACACAACCATTACGCGCCCCGCATTGCGTTCGCGCCACGCGGATGAGGCAGGCGGGCTGTCTGGCGCACCTTTGCGCGATTTGGCAACGCAGCGCTTGCGCGATTTTCACAAAGCGACAGGAGGCGCAGTGCCGCTGATCGGGGTTGGCGGCATTGCTAACGCTGAGGACGCTTGGCAGCGGATCAAAGCGGGCGCGAGCCTGATCCAGATTTACAGCGCCATGGTGTATAAGGGGCCATATTTGGCTCAAGAGATCAATCAAGGGCTGGCGGGGCTGATGAAGGCCGAGGGCTTTGAAACCATTGCAGAGGCGGTGGGAACCGAATAGCAAATAGCAATGCACATATCCCGAACCCTGATCGCCCTTAGCGCCGCCTTGCTCCTCAACTCATGCCAAGACGTTTATCGCGGCAAAGCGCCAATTCTATCAACGCCCGCCCTTACTGCAGAGCGTACAGGCGCTGTTTCCAGCGCAGATCCGCGCGCCAATGCAGCGGGGGAAGCGATATTGGCAAAAGGCGGCTCTGCCACAGATGCCGCGATTGCGGTGATGCTGGCACTGACCGTGGTGGAACCTCAGTCGAGCGGGATTGGCGGCGGCGGCTTTCTGGTCCGCGCGAGCGAGCTGGGTGATGTGACGACTTATGATGGGCGCGAGACAGCGCCTGCCAGCGCTACGGGTACGCGCTTTCTTGACGAAAATGGCGAACGTCTGCCGCGCGAAAAACGCGTTCTATCAGGCCTCAGCGTGGGCGTGCCGGGCAATATCGCTTTGGCGGCAAAGGCGCATGCCAAGCATGGCAAGCTTCCTTGGGCCGATTTGTTTGAGCCAGCGATTGCTTTGGCCGAAGACGGCTTTCTAATGAACAAGCGGCTGAACGGATCGCTTTCTGGCCGCAACAAATCTCGCGCTGGAATGACCAAAGAGGCTCGCGCTGTGTTCTTCAGCGCAGATGGAGAGCCGCTGCCAGTGGGTACGCGCATCCGCAATCCTGATTTGGTCGAAGCGCTTGAAGATATGGCGAGCCAAGGACCGCAAGCGCTTTATCAAGGGCAGGCCGCTGGATTGGCGGATTACGTTGCAAAGAAAACCCCTCAAGATGGGAAACTGACAGCGGACGATATTCGCAGCTACAAAGCCAAAAATCGCGATGCCGTTTGCGGCCCATATCGCGGCTACACGGTATGCGGCATGGGTCCGCCGTCATCGGGCGGGATTGCTGTGGCGCAAATGCTGGGACAGCTGGAGCGGTTCGATCTGGCTGCGCTTGGCCCTGATAATCCGCAAACTTGGCACTTGTTCCTCGAATCGCAGCGTGTCGCCTATGCCGACCGCGCGCTTTACATTGGTGATAGCGATTTCGTGAGCGTGCCAGTCAAAGGCTTGCTCGATCCCGGTTACATCGCCAGCCGCAGCGCGCTGATCGATCCTGATGCGCGGATTGCCGATCTGAAAGCGGGCACACCGCCCGGCGCGGGTCTAGCCAGAGCGATTGGCGATGAGCCAGAGGAGAACGGCACATCGCATTTCTCCGTCGCAGACGCCGATGGCAATGTTGTTAGCTACACCTCGACAATTGAGGGCGCATTTGGGTCAGGTCTCTTCTTTGGAGGGTTCTATCTCAACAATGAACTGACCGATTTTAGCGCGACGCCAGAGCAAGATGGCAAGCCGGTGGCGAACCGGGTTGAAGGGGGCAAGCGCCCGCGCAGCTCAATGGCTCCAACCATTGTATTCGATGCAGCTGGCGAGCCTTTCCTCGTCATCGGAGCAGCAGGCGGCCCGACCATTCCGGTGCAAACCGCGCGTTCCATCATTGGAGTGATCGACTTTGGGATGAGCGCGAATGAAGCGCTCGCCCTGCCGCTGATCATGGGATTTGGACCTTCAGTGATCTTGGAAGAAGGCAGCGCGCTTGCGAAACAGCAGGATGCATTCAATGCCATGGGTCACACCCGCATCCGCACCGCCTCTCCCCCACTCAAAGCCAATGCCTTGCTACGCACGGATGAGGGGTGGGAAGTGGCCATGGACCCGCGTATCGACCCGCTGCTGGCGACTGCGCCCTAAATCAGGTCAACACCTTCTGGCTTGCCGCTGCGCCGTTCGGCTCCTAAATCATGAGATGGAGAGACAGCGCGCGCTTGGTGAAAAAGGCGGCCACTAGACAATCAGGATACCGCCTTCATGCTTAGCGACATTGATAATGCCAATAGCCTGGTCGAGCTGTTCCTTCAGCGCGCCGATGAAAAGGGAGGCGCCCCGTTCCTTGGCTATAAGACCGATGGCGCATGGGCCACCCACAGCTGGCGCGAGGTGGCGGAGCTGGTCTGCTTGGTTGCGGAAAACCTGCGCGGGCTTGGCTTGGAAGACGGCGACCGCGTTGCGCTGGTATCTGAAAACCGCCCCGAATGGTGCATTATCGACCTCGCCGTGATGGCCGCTGGCTGCATCACCGTACCGACTTACATCACCAATACCGCGCGCGATCATGTCCATATCCTCGACAATTCCGGCGCGCGGGCGGTGTTCGTCTCGACCGAGAAATTATTGGGGCCGCTGCATGAGGCTTTGCAAGCATCGGGCATTGCTGAACATGTAATCGGGATTGACGATCTGCACAGGCATCAAGCGGGCAGCTTTGAATTCCACGACTGGGCCAGCATGATCAAGGGGGACGCAACCGCAGCGCGCGCAGCGGTGGAGGCACGCATGGCGAGCTTCAAACGCGAAGACACTGCCTGCATCATTTACACATCCGGCACCGGCGGAGCGCCGCGCGGCGTTATGCAGCACCACGGCGCGATCCTGTGCAATATCGCAGGCGCGGCAGAAATCGTTGAGGAAGATTTCGGAGTCGATGAAGAGCGCTTTCTCTCCTTCCTTCCCGCATCCCACGCTTACGAGCATACCGGCGGGCAATATCTCCCCATCGCGATGGGCGGAGAGATTTATTACTCCGAAGGTCTCGAGAAACTCGCCAGCAATATCGAAGAAACACGCCCTACGATCATGGTCGTCGTCCCGCGCCTGTTTGAAGTTTTGCGCACGCGGATCATGAAGCAAGTGGAAAAGCAAGGCAAAGTGCCCAATTTCCTGATGGACCGCGCGCTGGGCTTGTCTGAACGCGAAGCTACGAAGGGCCGCAAGCGCAAGCGGGACAAGCCGATGGACTTTATCCTTGAAAAGACTTTGCGCCCCAAAATTCGCGGGCGTTTCGGCGGACGAGTGAAAGCGATGGTGTCCGGCGGCGCGCCGCTCAATCCCGATATTGGCAATTTCTTCCAAGCGATGGGGATTACGCTGCTGCAAGGCTATGGGCAGACTGAAAGCGGGCCGATTATCTCCTGCAACCGGCCCAAGACGGGCTTAAAAATGGACACTGTTGGCCCGCCTATGCGCGGGGTGGAGATCAAAATCGCTGATGATGGCGAGATCCTGTGCCGCGGCGAGCTGGTGATG
>CAZAIG010000118.1:0-7578 GCA_964485135.1 uncultured Porphyrobacter sp.
ATCCCGTCGCGTTCCATCCGCTTGCGCTCCATCTTGCGGGCGCGGCGAACAGCGGCGGCTTTTTCTCGGGCACGCTTTTCGCTTGGCTTTTCATAGTGGCGGCGCAATTTCATTTCGCGATACACGCCTTCACGCTGCAGCTTTTTCTTCAGCGCGCGCAGAGCCTGATCAACATTGTTATCGCGAACCATGATTTGCATATATTCAAACACCCTAAGTTTAATGCGCTGCCACTGACAAACCGATTTCCCTCGCATCTGCGCGATGGGAGCAGCGCACTTCAATAATTCAACAAAAAAGGGCCGAATCCGCACCGGATCGGCTCAAACTGGGGCGCAGTTAGCGCGGACCGGCGATTTTGGCAAGGGATTAAGCAAGCAAAGCAGCGCGATTGCTTGCTAGCCAGCGAGGGCTGCGGCGGTTAAGGGATGTGCTCATGTCTTCGATGCAATCTCTTTCTCCTTTGGCTGCCACGCTGAATGTCGCGATTGGCGGCGCAATCGGCGCGGCTGTGCGCTATCAATTGGGCCGCACGTTAACCGCATGGTTTGGCCCGGCCAGCATGACCGCTTTTCCGTGGGCCACATTGATCGCCAATGTCATCGGCTGCCTTGCGATGGGCGTATTGTTTGGTTGGCTTGCACGCGAAGGGACAACCGCATTCGGCATGGCGAGCGAACAGGCACGCCTATTGATCGGTGTCGGCCTATTGGGCGGCTTCACAACCTTCTCCGCCTTTGGGCTGGAAATGATGCTGCTAATCGAGCGCGGCCAAGCGATGACAGGGCTACTATACGCCTTGGTCTCGGTTTTGGCGGGCCTTGTCTCGATCTATCTCGGCCTCATTATTGTAAAGCTCGCCTCGTGAGTGATGGCGCGTCCAAAGACGTGCGCCAGTTTACCGTTGGCGCGGATGACAATGGCATTCGTCTTGACCGGTGGTTCAAACGCAATCTGCCACAAATCGGCTTTGCGATGATTTCGCGCTGGGCGCGGACGGGACAAATCCGTGTCGATGGCAAGCGCGCCAAGCCCGAAGATCGCTTGGAAGAGGGGCAAATCCTGCGCGTTCCGCCCGGCGGCGAAAACACCGCGCGCGGTCCCAAGAAACCGCGCGAATTGAGCGCAGCAGACATTGCTCAAGCCCAAAACATGGTGATCGAAGAGACGCCCTCTGCGATCATCCTCAACAAACCGCCGGGTCTCGCGACCCAAGGGGGCAGCAAAACCACCAAGCATGTCGACGGTCTGCTCGATGCGTTTACACCGGCAGAAGGCGCGGCCAATGCCGGTATCCGCCCACGCCTTGTCCACCGGCTGGATAAGGATACATCAGGCGTTCTTTTGATCGCGCGCACCCCGGGCAGCGCGGCGAGCTTTTCCAAACGCTTTGCCAGCCATTCGGCGCGCAAAGTCTATTGGGCGATTATCACTGGCGTGCCCGAAGTTTTCGAAGGCACAATTGACGCACCGCTCGCCAAGCAGCCCGGCACAGGCGGCGAAAAAATGCATGTCGATGAGGTCGAGGGCAAAAGCGCCAAGACCCGTTACCGCGTGGTCGAACGTGCAGGCAATTCTGCTGCGTGGGTTGAGTTGGAGCCGCTTACCGGGCGCACGCACCAATTGCGCGCGCATATGGCTGCTATCGGCCATCCGATTGTGGGCGATGGAAAATATGGCGGGCAAGACGCGTTCCTAACCGGCAGTGTTAGCCGCAAGATGCACCTTCACGCGCGGCGGCTGGTCATCTCCCAACCCGGCGAAGGGGCTGCAAAAATCGATGCAGTGGCCGATCTGCCCGAACATTTCGCGCAGACGATGGAGCACATGGGCTTCAACGTAGGGGTCAGTGATGCTGATCCTCTGATCATCGCCCCGCCTGAGAAGACTCGCGAGGAAAAGAAGCAGGCTGCGCGCAAACACGCCAAACAATACCGCAAGGATCGCCGCGGCGAACGGCGCAGCCGCACAGCCGGTGTGCGCGGCAACACGGGCGGTGATCCTGTCGGACGGCGCAAGAAAACGAAAAAGCGCTCGGGCAAGCCCAATGGCAAGCCAGCTGGCCGCAACAAAAGCAACCGCAGATGAGCGAGGCCATGAAGCTTGCCGTCTTTGATTGCGATGGAACGCTGGTCGATGGGCAGGCGGATGTGTGCGATGTGATGGAGCAGGCTTTCACCGAAGCGGGCCTTTTGGCACCAGACCGCAATGAAACGCGGCGGCTCGTGGGCCTTAGCCTGCCGGTAGCAATTGCGCAGCTCGCGTCCAATTTGGAGCCAGACCAGCAATCCAGTCTTGTCGAAAGATATAAAGTCCATTTCCGCGCGCGCCGGACCGCGGGCGTTCTCGATGAGCCGCTTTATCCTGGTATCGCGGACTTGCTAAGAAAACTGCACGCCGATGGCTGGCTACTGGCAGTCGCCACGGGAAAGTCGAAGCGCGGCCTTGATGCCTGTTTAGATGCGCATGGCATCACCGATTTATTCTGCTCGCTGCAAGCCGCCGATGACCACCCGTCCAAACCGAACCCGGCCATGTTAGAGGCTGCTCTGTTTGAAGCAGGGGTGGCGGCTGAAAACGCAGTTATGATTGGCGACACGAGCTTTGACATGCTAATGGCGGGTGCTGCGAATGTACGCGCGATCGGCGTCGCTTGGGGGTATCACCCACCGCAAGAATTACGCAGTGCAGGCGCAGACGATGTGGCGCGCGATATGGAGCATTTGGCCCAGCTTTTATGACCGATCGCTATAAACACGTGTTATGAACGGGCCTGACCTTATCAATGATCCGCAAGCAATGCGCCGTCACCTTCTGCTAAGCGCGTTTCGCTTTAGCATGGTTGGCCTCACCATGTTGGGCATTGCGGTGACATATGATGCCGTTACCCTGCCCGATCCTTTGCCCAAAGAGCTGGGCATTGTGTTTGCCTTTGGAGGGATGTTCGGCTTTTTCCTTGGCCCCAAATGGCTGGTGCGCGGGTGGAAAACGCCCAAGGATGATACCCAGTGAAACGTTTCTACAAAGAGGTCACGGTCGCCGAGACGGACGGCGGCTGGCAGGTCACGCTGGATGGGCGCGCGATCAAAACGCAGGGCGGCCGGCTGCAAATTGTACCATCGCCCAGCCTTGCCAAAGCGATGGCAGCAGAATGGGAAGCGCAAGGCGAAGAGCTTGATCCCACCACTTTCACCATGCGCGATGCGACCGATTATGCGCTCGACATTGCAGCGCCGGATCCCGCTGCTTTAATCGCTACTCTGGTCAAATATGCCGCGACCGATACGCTGTGCTATCGCGCTGATCCAGACGATGCGCTGGCCGCTCGTCAAGAAGCGGAATGGGACCCGATCCTGTCCGCGATTGAGGCACGCGAAGGCGTTCGCTTCACCCGCATCGCCGGGATCATGCATCAGGACCAGCCGCAAGCGACGCTGGAAACCTTGCGCGCAAAGCTGATGCAGTTTGATCCCTTTGCTCTCGCCGGTCTGCAAACCATGGCATCGCTCGCGACCAGTTTCTGCATCGGGTTAGAAGCTTTACAAGAGGGCTGCGATCCCGCGCATTTGTGGCGTGCCGCGAACTTAGAAGAGCTTTGGCAAGAGGAGCTTTGGGGTGAGGATGCCGAGGCGCAGGAGCGGCGAAAGCTGCGCGAGACGGATTTCATGAATGCCTATCAGTGGACGAAGCTCGCCCGCGCAAACTAGCCAGCGGTTAGGAGTTTGCTTTAGGAGTTTTGAGCGACCCAGCTGGTGACATCCTTAGCCAGATCATTCGCCGCGCTATTCATTGCCGGTCCGACAAGGTCAGGCTCGGCAGCAACATTGGAAACGCTCTTGCTGAACCGCCGAGTGATGACCGTATTTTCACCGGTGCTCAGCACTGCGTCATAGCGAATGACGACCGCGCTGCGTGCCGCATTATAGCCAAATTCGCGCAAGGTTCCGCTGAGCCGGCTGCCCGCAGCCACGCCGATGGTATCGCCGTCCAAAACCGTGCGGCCAGTGCTCGCCCTCATGGTCTCAGCCAGCAAGCGGCGGAAAAGCCGCGCCGGTTTTTCGACCCAAACCGCATCTTGCAAATAAGCGATACTGGTCTCGTTCACACGCACCGGCAAGCGCAGAACATCAATCTCTGCTGGCACTTCGGGTTCGGAAACAATCAAAGTTCGCGCAGCCGATACGCTATGGGTCTCCCCATCCGGCGCGCTAACATCGGCGGTTAGGTTGAGCAGGCTGGGTGGAGGCTCTGCGCCCAAGCTGACGCAGCCGGAAAGAACGCCGGCCAATGCTACGGCGCCTAAGCTGCGCAGGATGAGAAAATGTCGCATCATATTCGTCCTCTTGGCCCCATTCATAGCAGCGCTCATGGCTTATAATCCGGTAGCGGTTGCCCTTCGACCAAGCTCCCAATGCCTTGGTTTTCAAGCCGCTCTGTCACTTTGCGCAAGGCTTTGCTGGTGGCGCGCAAATCTTCCAACGTGGCATCCACTTCGGGCAAGGTCTTTTCATTCAGCGTGCGCGCAGCGGGCCGCGCATCATCGAGCGTTTTGGTAAGCGCCTCTGCTGTCTTCGAAAGCTGATCCGCCGTTGTCGCCGCACTTGCCATGGTCGCGCGCAGTTCTTCTGACAAAGCTGGGCCTTCTTCATTCATAATCGCATCGGTCGTGCCCATGACTTGCTCAAACGCATCAAGCGCTTGGCCCGCTTCTACCAGAGTGTTTTCCAGCTCACCCAAGGTCGCGCTGATCTGCGGAGAGGTCGTCGCCAAACTCTTGGTTAGCTCATTCGCATTGCCCGTCAGTGCATTGGTGTTGCGCAGAATGGCGGTAATTTCGGTCTGGTTATTCTCGTCCAAAACCTGCGTCAGACGCTCGGTCAATGTTGCCAGCCGTTCAAGCAGAACCGGCGCGTTAGAGACAATCTCGCCAAAGCCGCCGCGCCCGGGCGGGATCACTGGCTTGCCATCGGGGCAGGCTGTCGTCTCGCAAGAGATTGGCGGCGCGTCTTTGACCGCTCCATCCAGCAATATGGTGGAGACACCGGTAAAGCTCGCTTGCACGGTGGCCGTGGTGCCGACCAGCATCGGCACTTCTTCATTGACGCGGATGCGCACGCGCACGAATTCAGGGTCTTGCTCCCACAAAACAATCTGGTTCACTTGGCCAACAGGCACGCCTGAAAAAGAGACCTGACTGCCGCGCGCCAGCCCATCAACCGATTGTTTGAACAAGATGTCATATTCGTTCTGAGTGCCCTCACCCAACCGCGCCAGCCACACCACAAATGCAGCAAGGCCCGCCAGCAAAAGCAGGGTGACGATGCCAACCCAAACGTGATTTGCGCGCGTTTCCATCAGCTGTTCTTTTCCTCGCTCTTGGGCGCTTTGTCTATGGGGTTACAGCTATTTGCCACGACTGCGTGCTTTGCTTGTCAGCGCTGCTCGTCCGCGCGGTCCATTGAAATATTCGGCAATCCACGGGTGATCGGTCTGCAAAAGCTCTGGAATAGTGCCCACCGCAATCACTTGCTTGTCCGCCAAGACGGCGATCCGGTCGCAAATGGCATAAAGCGTGTCCAAGTCATGCGTGATAAGAAATACAGTCAGGCCCAGCGTTTCTTTCAATTCGCGGGTAAGCCGATCAAACGCGGCTGCACCAATCGGGTCGAGGCCCGCTGTCGGCTCATCCAGAAACAGCAATTCCGGATCGAGTGCCAGCGCCCGCGCAAGGCCCGCCCGCTTGCGCATTCCGCCCGAAAGCTCGGCCGGGTATTTGCTCGCTGCTTCCTCAGGAAGGCCGGACAGGATCACTTTGTAACGCGCAATTTCCTCGCGCATCTGGGCGGAGAGTTCAGGGTAAAACTGCTTGAGCGGCACTTCGACATTTTCGCCCACGGTAAGGGTCGAAAACAAAGCGCCGCCTTGGAACAACACGCCCCAGCGGTTGCGAACGCCGATCTCTTCATCGGGACGCGCCCGAGTAATCGAGCGGCCAAAGACTTCGATTTCGCCAGCCGACGGCGTTTGCAGGCCGATGATGCTGCGCATAAGGACCGATTTGCCCGTGCCTGATCCGCCGACAACGCCGATAATCTCTCCGCGCTTTACTTTAAGCGAGAGATTTTCATGCACAGTTTGATCGCCAAAACGGTTCTCTAGTCCCTCAACGACAATGGGATGCTCGCCGCGAAACCGTTCATACAGTTTGGGCTCTCGCTGACGCGGGCTTTGGTCGAGCATTTGATCGACAAGCTGTTCAACCAGCGGCGTTTCGCTCTTCTCACTCATCGCCCCGTCCCTACCCCCACCCGATTTCGGTAAAGAACACAGCGAAAAATGCATCCAAGACAATAACCGCGAAGATGGCAGAGACCACAGCGAAAGTCGTGCGTTTGCCCACTTCCTCTGAATTGCCGCGCACTTGCATCCCGTGATAGCAGCCCGCCAGACCGATAATCAGGCCGAATATCGGTGCTTTGATCAGGCCAACCCAAAGATCGAAGGTCGGCACCACTTCTTTCACCCGTTCCAAGAATGTCCAAAACGGTATGCCCAGCAGCATATCGCCCACCACTGCGCCGCCAATGATCGCCATGACAGAGGCGTAGAAACCTAGCAGCGGCATCATCAGAACGGCCGAAAGAATGCGCGGGATGACCAAGGCTTCGCTGGGGGAGATGCCGATTGTGCGCATCGCATCCACTTCCTCGGTCAGCCGCATAGTGCCGATTTGCGCGGCAAAGGCGCTGCCGCTGCGGCCTGCAACCATAATCGCTGTCATCAGAACGCCCAGCTCGCGCAGAGTGATCCGTCCGACCAGATTGATCGTCAGCGTTTCTGCTCCAAACTGGGCAAGCTGGACTGCGCCCTGCTGTGCAATAACGATCCCGATCAAAAAGCTCATCAGGCCAATGATTGGCAGAGCATCCACGCCCACCAGCTCCATTTGCCGGATCAGCGCCCTGCCCCGAAAACGGCCCGGGTGACGGATGAGCGATCCGCATGAAATCAGTATTTGCCCAAGAAAGCCAACGACGCTCAACAGGCCCATCGCCGCGCCGCTGATCCATTGGCCCAAATCTTCAGGCACGCGGCGCCAGATCGGGCGATCTGGCGGCACCATATCTGCCTCGTTCCCTGCATCAACGACAGCATTGATTAGCCGCTGTGCGCGTTCTGATGTGCCGGTTATCTCGGCCTGATGCTCCTCTGCAATCCGGCAAGCAATCCAAGCGCCGACCGTGTCGATTTCGGTGACCTGCGAAAGGTCGATCGCTGCAATGGGCTCATCAATCTTGCGAAGAGCGGCATCGACATACCCAATACTGGAGACGAGATAGGGGCCAGACAGGGCGAGGACCGCATTCCCGTCTGGACCATCTTGGATGGCAAAATCCGCAAGCTCGCTCATAATGCTCCCGATATGCGGGCAAATATCATGGTTAACAAGTGACAGAAGCGGGTTTGTCAGCGTTTGTGCCCACCCTCGGCGCAATGAAGCGTTGCGCGCATGCGGGTGCGGTGGCATGTATTTAGATGAGTTTTACGAGCCTCCCGCACCCTCCACCCTTCCACCCG
>CAZAIG010000119.1:0-4086 GCA_964485135.1 uncultured Porphyrobacter sp.
GATTGCCAGCCGCCCTCGTTAATGGCGCGTGCTCCGTAAGCGACACGTTTGCCCCCTTCGAGATATTCGCGGATCGCAGGGTGCGTTTTCCAGCGCTGAAACTCTTCAAACGGCGAGACATGGGGGTTTTTGTAATCGAGCGCGGTCACAAAACCGAGTGCCACTTGCCCGTCAGCCTGATGGTAGAGGAAGCCCCCGCCCCAGCTATCACTTTCCGACAATGGCCAGCCTTGCGTGTGGATCACCCGGCCCGGCTCGTGCTTGTCTGGCGCAATGTCCCAGATCTCTTTGATACCAAGCCCGTAAACCTGCGGCTGACAATCCGCCTCAAGGTCGTATTTCGCCTTCATCTGCTTGGTGAGTGATCCGCGTGCGCCTTCAGCAAACAGAGTGTATTTCGCCTCAATCTCCATGCCCGGCTGATAGTCAGGCTTTTGACTGCCATCCTCGGCAATACCCATATCCTGCGTGATGACGCCGCGCACCGCGCCTTTATCATCGAACATCACTTCATTGGCGGGAAAGCCGGGGAAGACCATAACGCCCAGCGCCTCTGCCTGCTCCCCCAGCCAGCGAGTCATATTGCCCAGCGAGCCAGTGTAGCACCCATTGTTGCTCATCAATGGCGGCATCATCAGATGCGGCATGTTAAACTTGCCGGACTTGGTCAGCGCCCAGTGCCAGTTGTCCGTCACAGGGGTCCGCGACATCGGGCAATCCATATCGCGCCAATCAGGGAAAAGCTCATCCAGAGCTTTGGGATCAACGACCGCGCCGGACAAGATATGTGCCCCGATTTCGGAGCCTTTTTCCAGCACAACCACTTCGAGCTCTTCATTAAGCTGTTTCAGCCGGATCGCCGCTGACAAACCAGCTGGTCCGCCGCCGACAATCACCACATCGCATGGCATGGATTCGCGTTCGCTCATGACTTCAATCATCCCTGACTAAACGGCGCGACTGATATGCGCACCAAAATACCGCGTAAGCCTTGATTGCTGCGGGTTTGAAGGTCAAGACCCGCTTTAATGAGTATAGCCACTGAAAAGCCCCCAATGGCAGATGATCTTGCCGCGACGATGGACTGGTGGCGCGATGCAGGCGTGGACTGCGACTTTGCCGATGACGCTACGGATTGGTTGGCGAAGGAAGTTGAGGCTGAGCCAGTTCAGCAAGCACAATCACAGGCCACCCCCGCTGCGATGAGGGATGCCGTCGAAGCAGAAGGGAAAAAAGCTGAAATCCAGCGAATTTTGCCACAGGACGACGAACTGACCAATTTGGCAGCTTTTCGTGAATGGTGGCTTAGCCATCCCGCTGTGGATGGTGCTGGGCTAAAAGGCCGCATCGCGCCGCGCGGACCACAGGGTGCAAAGCTGATGGTTCTAGTGCTCGATCCTGAGGCGCAGGATGACGACGCATTGCTTAGCGGGCCTAGCGGGAAATTGCTGGGCAAGATCCTGTCAGCGAGCGAGATTGATCCTGAACACGTCTATTTCGCTTCTGCTCTACCTCGCCACACGCCAATGGCTGATGGCGGCGATTGGGCGGCAAAGGGTTATGGCGAAGCACTCTTGCTGCACATCAAATTAGCCGGCCCCGCGCACATACTTGCCCTGGGTTCACACATCCTACCGCTTTTGCAGCACGGGATGACGAGTGAAACGCAGAAAGAGGCTAGTTCTTTACATGAAATTAACCATGACAACCGCAGAACTCCGTTGTTTGTTGCTGAGAGCTTAGAGGGGTTGATGGGTTCCCCTCAGTTAAAGGCTCGGTTCTGGCGACGATGGATCAAATATACGGAACGGTTGAATTGATGAAAAATAAAGCTTGGCAAATTGCGAAACTCTGCGCTGCTGGCGCGATCGGAATCTCTGCCTTTGGCGCCATGCCTGCTCATGCCAATGCAAGCTCAGACAGTTTTCGAGTCGCAGATCGCGGTAGCGCTATTCCGTCGATCTTAAATGGATCCGATCAGAGCTTCTACCGCGAACTGTTCCGCGCCATTGACCGACAAGATTGGGGTCGGGTCGAATATATGCTCAATTCACGCCAAGGCGGATTGCTGCATCAAGTCGCGCGCGCAGAATATTATACACATGCCAACAGCCCAAAAGTGAGCGGCGATCAAATTGCACGCTGGTTCACTGCTGGTACGTCGCTTCCCCAAGCCGCGCAATTGGTTCGGTTAGGGGAGCGCCGCGGCCTCACAAACCTCCCGCTCTTGCCACAAGCACGCAGCTTTACTCGTCAACCCTCTGCTTCCAAGCGCATTCGTCCGCGTCCAGTCAAAGATGGCACGATGCCTTCTAGAGTTCGGGCACAGATCCTTGAGCGGATTAAAAATGATAACCCAAGCGGAGCGCGCGATATCCTTGCCGGGATCGACAGCTCGCTTAGCCCGGCCGCCCGCGCTGAATGGCGCCAACGGGTCGCATGGAGCTTTTACATTGAGAACAAGGATTACGACGCTCTCGCTATGGCGCGCACCGTTTCGCAAGGATCGGGCGCATGGGTCGCTGAAGGGGAATGGGTCGCTGGGCTGGCTGCATGGCGCCTGAATGATTGTGCGTCTGCTGCAAACGCATTTGCCAATGGTGCGCGTGTGGCGAATAATATCGAGCTGAAAGCGGCTTCGCATTATTGGGCAGGACGCGCTTATATGCGTTGCCGCCGCCCCGGCGATGCAGATGAGCAATTGCGTCTGGCATCACGCTCTGATGAAACCTTGTACGGTATGCTCGCTCTTGAACAGCTGGGCATTCGTCTTCCCGGCGGCGAAAGCGGAACCCGCCTGAGCAGCCAAGATTGGAACCAGCTTAGCCGGTCGCAGAACGTACAGATTGCTGCGGCGCTCAATCAAATTGGCCGCTCGAGATTGGCCGATGAAGTGCTACGCCATCAGGCGAAAATCGGTAGCCCAGCTGACTACCAAGCGTTGGGCCGTTTCGCGCGCGAGCTTGGCATGCCATCAACACAGCTGTGGATGGCGCATAACGCACCGCGCGGCGCAGTATCAGAGCGCGCCTTGCGCTACCCAACCGCCGATTGGACACCCTCCAACGGTTGGTCGGTCGATCCATCGCTCGCCTTTGCCCACACTTTGCAAGAATCGAACTTCCGCACAGCTGTCGTCAGCCCTGCTGGCGCACGCGGCCTGATGCAAATCATGCCAGCAGCGGCTCGCGACCATGCATCCAAATTGGGCGTTCGTGGCAATGCACGCGACCTTTCCCAACCAGAAACAAATCTGGCCTTTGGTCAAGAACATCTCAAAATGCTGCGCGATAGCGGCGCAACCGGCGGGAAATTGCCCAAGATTATGGCTGCCTATAATGCTGGCCTGACACCTATTTCGCGCTGGAATAGCGAGATCAATGACAAGAATGACCCGCTGCTTTACATGGAATCGATCCCTTATTGGGAAACGCGCGGCTATGTGGCGATCGTGATGCGCAATTTCTGGATGTATCAGCGCGCGGAGGGCGATCAGTCCCCATCTCGCCGCGCCTTGGCGCAGGGGCAATGGCCCGGCTTCCCAACGCCGCAAACTTTCCGTTCAGCGCAGCGATAAAGGGTCCACATGGCGATTGATCTGGAAAGAGAATTCAAGCCGATCAATATCGCTTTGGTGACCGTATCGGATACGCGTACCGCTGAAAATGACACCTCCGGCGACATATTGGCCGAGCGGATTGAGAGCGCCGGGCACACTCTGGTCGCTCGCGTTATCGAAGTGGACGATGCGGATGTGTTGGAGAAACGCTTCAGCGTTTGGATCGACGATCCGCAAGTGGATGCGATTGTCTCGACCGGAGGCACTGGGCTAACGGGCCGCGATGTAACGCCAGAGGCATTGGACCGCGTGAAGGAAAAGGAAATTCCCGGTTTCGGCGAAGTGTTCCGCTATCTGAGCCTCCAGACCATCGGCACCAGCACTGTGCAATCGCGCGCCGCGGCGGTGGTATCTCGCGGGACCTATCTCTTCGCCCTGCCCGGTTCTAATGGAGCGGTGAAAGACGGCTGGGATGGAATATTGGCTGAGCAGCTCGATAGCCGTAATCGCCCGTGCAATTTCGTCGA
>CAZAIG010000119.1:4186-7332 GCA_964485135.1 uncultured Porphyrobacter sp.
CCAAAGCCCCCACCAGTCTTTCCCGGTTTGAACCGCATCAAGCGGCTATCGGTCAGTGCAGCGGTACGGTTCACCACCGCCAGTTGGTATTCGGCATCCTTAATCATCTCGAAGAAGGCCCCCGAATTGGGATATTGCGCGACAAAGCCATCGTGCCACACCTTTTCATTTGGCTCTGGCCCGGTCACCATCGTTTGAAACGCGCCGCGCCAAACGATTGTGCCTCCGACCCGGCTAAAAATCGGCCCCGAAGTCTTGCCATATTCTTCATAAGCGCGTTTACCACTCCAACCTTTGCCATGGTGCTCGTGCCCCTCGGGATACTCCGCCAGATCGCGGAACCGCAGCAGATTGAGCATATGGATCGGTTCGTCACGCGGAAGATCCTTAAACGCCCTAAAATTGGTTGGTGATGGATCGATATAGGCCGTCATGCTCACTTCTCCTCAAACCTGAATTTCGCGCCATTCGCCGGACCTCAGCCCTTCTACCGACCAATCACCAATGCGCCAACGCACCAATCGCAAAGTCGGATAACCGGCAGCAGCGGTCATGCGGCGAACCTGACGGTTCTTGCCTTCCGATAGGGTGAGTGAAATCCAGCTGTCGGCGATAGTCTTGCGGTAGCGAACTGGCGGAGTGCGCGGCCACAGATCGGGCGGAGCAATCACTTCTGCCTTAGCCGGTTTGGTCTTGCCATCTTTCAGCACAACACCTTTACGCAAAGCATCTAGCGCGGCGTCATCCGGTTCGCCCTCTACCTGAGCGAGATAGGTCTTCTCCATCTTATGTCGCGGCTCAGCGATGCGCGCTTGCAAACGGCCATCATCAGTAAGCAACAGCAGCCCTTCACTGTCTTTATCGAGCCGGCCGGCGGGGTAGACATCCGGCACATCGACCAAATGCGCCAGTGTGTCATCCACACCATCCTTGCCGCCAGTAAATTGTGACAACACACCAAACGGTTTGTTGAGCAAAATGAGCCGCGCGATTCGCCTACGCCTCCAATGTATAGTCAGCGAAACGATCCCGCAGGTCTTTCTTGCTGATCTTGCCGGTAGCGGTGTGCGGAATGTCTTCCACGAACTCGACCGCATCGGGCATCCACCATTTGGCGATCTGCGGGCGCAAGTGATCGAGCACATTGTCCGCTGACACATCTTCGCCCGCTTTCTTGACCACAAAAAGCACGGGTCGCTCATCCCATTTGGGATGCGGCATTCCTACGCAAGCCGCCTCGGCCACACCAGGGCAACCCACAGCCGCGTTCTCCAATTCGACCGAGCTGATCCACTCGCCACCCGATTTGATCACGTCCTTCGTGCGATCGGTAAGCTGCAGAGTGCCATCGGGATGGATAATGCCAACATCGCCCGTATCGAACCAGCCGTCATTGCTGGTCGCGTCTTGTTCGGCCTTGAAATAGCGGCGAATGATCCACGGTCCGCGAATTTGCAGCGCGCCAGAGACTTTGCCATCGCGCGGCAGCTCAGTGACCATATCATCGAGATCGACAATGCGCAGTTCCACACCGAAGATCGGGCGGCCTTGCATTGCCGTCTTGTCAACTCTCTCTTCAAAAGAAAGCTCGTCCCAATCATAGGTCGGCCCGCCAACGGTTCCGATAGGCGATGTCTCGGTCATACCCCAGGCATGCTGGACGCGGGTGCCGTTCTTCATCAATCGCTCGATCATAAAGCGCGGACAAGCGGAGCCACCTATGGTCGCAGCCTTAAGTGGCGGCAAGTCGAGCCCCTCTGCATCGCAATATTGGAAATGGGCGAGCCAAACAGTCGGCACGCCGGCGCTCTCGGTCACTTTCTCGCGGATCATCAGCTCGTGAAGGACTGCCGGATCGTTGACCGCAGAAAAGACGAATTTGATCCCCGCCATCGCGCCAGCATAGGGCAGGCCCCAGCTCGCCGCGTGGAACATCGGGACAACGGGCAGCATCACAGACGAAGAGCTGAAGTTGAAAGCGGCGGGCTGCAATCCGGCCATGGCGTGCATCACAGTTGAGCGATGCTCATATTGAACGCCCTTGGGATTGCCCGTGGTGCCTGAGGTGTAACAGAGCATGCAGGGATCACGTTCAGACCCTTCGACCCACTCATAATTTCCGTCCTGCTCGCCAATCCAGCTTTCAAAGGCAAGACCATCAAAACCCTCTGCCGGATCGTAGCAAACGTAATGCTCAATCGTCGTCCATCGGTCTTTCATTTTGTCGACAATCGACTGAAACGCGGCATCATAGAGCAGCACTTTGTCCTCGGCGTGATTGACGATGTATTCGAGTTGATCTTCAAACAGGCGCGGGTTCACCGTGTGGAGCACCCCTCCCATTCCGGCAACGCCGTACCAGCTGACCAAATGGCGCGAATGGTTCATGGCGAGCGAGGCCACGCGGTCGCCCTTTTTCACGCCGAGCGCTTCGAGCGCCTGCGCCATCTTGAGGGCATCAATGCGGATACCCGCCCAATCCGTGCGGCTTTCGTGTCCGTTGGCCCATCGGGTTACAATCTCTCGCGTTCCGTGCTCCCGCGCAGCCGCGTCAATCACATGAGTGATCCGCATGGTCCAATCTTGCATTGCTCCGAGCATTCTCTTGCCTCTCCCGATAATGTTATTTGCCATTCATGCCGATGCTCATATGGCTTTGCAACAGATACTCATTCAGCAAGGTAAGGCGCTGCGGTTTTGGAGCTATTTTTCGATTTCAAATATTGGGCAAGCGAAGTTTCGCATCTCGACCGGGACAGCTTGCACATACATGTTTCGCTTGTCGCCTATATGCTGGTCTGTTTGGTGCTAAGGACAAAAGCATCCACCATATGGCCATGGCTCGCGGTTCTTTGCTTGGCTTTCGCAGGGGAATATCTGGATGGTCAAAAGCTTCTGGAGACAGAATTCGAAAATTACCCAGATCAAGCGACCCTTTGGCGGTTCCATGGCAAGGACATG
Organism: uncultured Porphyrobacter sp.; assembly: GCA_964485135.1. Lineage (GTDB taxonomy): Bacteria > Pseudomonadota > Alphaproteobacteria > Sphingomonadales > Sphingomonadaceae > Erythrobacter. The sequence continues at coordinate 7,148 of CAZAIG010000119.1, forward strand.
ATCAACACGATGATTGCGCCAACGCTGTTGTTTTTGGCTGCGCGCTTTACGAAAATCTTTGAAAAGCCAACGCCCAAAGCGACTTTTAAAGCCGAAAACAAAACGCCCGATGCTGATGCCTAAGCGACCAGTTTTAGGTCAGCCCGCCCATTTGCTGGCTTGATCTCAATTTTGGCCAATCCATC
>CAZAIG010000120.1:0-6842 GCA_964485135.1 uncultured Porphyrobacter sp.
GTAATGCCCATCGAATGCTCGAACTGCGCGGAAAGCGACTTGTCGCGCGTCACTGCGGTCCAGCCGTCTTTCAGCACTTTGCCCCATGGCTTGCCGAGGTTGATCATTGGCTCGATTGTGAAGAACATGCCGGGGCGCAATTCCGGCCCTGTTCCCGCTCTCGCCGCGTGGACGACCTCGGGCGCATCATGGAACAGCCGCCCAAGCCCATGCCCGCAAAATTCGCGCACCACGCTATAGCGGAACTGGCGCGCATGCGCTTCAATCGCGGCGCCAATATCGCCCAGCCGAGCGCCCGGTTTACCCGCCGCCTCAACGCCCAGCATCAGGCATTCATAAGTCACGTCGACCAATTTCTTCGCCTTCAAAGAAGGCTCGCCCGCAAAATACATCCGCGAAGTGTCGCCATGCCAGCCATCAAGCAGCGAGGTAACATCGACGTTCAGAATATCGCCCTCCTTCAGAACCTTGTCGCCCGGTATCCCGTGGCAGATCACATGGTTCAATGAGATACAGCTGGAATGGGCATAGCCGCGATAGCCCATGGTCGCGGGCACTGCGCCGCCATCCAAGATCATCTCGCGGATCTTGTCGTCGATCTCACCAGTGGTGACGCCCGGCTTCACCCAATCGGCAACTTCATCCAGCACGCGTGCGGACAGTTGGCCCGCCTTGCGCATCCCTTCAAAGCCCTCTGGCCCATGCAGTTTGATCGTCCCGTCACGATAGACGGTCTGATCACCTTCAACGATCTGATATTGATTCATGGCCAGCGATATAGCCGCTCAAACGCCAAATTGCGAGCAGACCAACGCTACCGCACAGAAAAATACTTGCGATAGGCAGGTTTGATTGCCGCAATTACGGTCTTATCCACCGGCAAATAAACCTGATAATCCCCCTCGACGTAAGGGCCAGCGACATAGGGCGCAGCGAGCAATCCGATCCGGTCGAAGGTTTCGCCATTCGATGACTCCAGCACAATATCAAGGTCCTTTATGGGCGGACATTGATCGAATAGATCGTTAGAGTCCGCCTCCACCAAAGCGCCCCGCTTGTTCGCACGTTGCCCGTTCAACGCTGGGCAATAGCGTGGGTTCAGTGCGGCTGACATGGCTTTGGGCGAGGCAAAAAAATCGCTCGCTGCCACCGGCCTTTCAATCTCGCGGTCCCAGACAAGCGCATCATAACCCAAATTTCCATGCGCTCCGCCTCCATAACTCCCAATCGCAGCGGAGAGGCTTAAGAAGCGCGAAGTGTTCCCGTCCACTTGCCAGTCCACTTTCAAGGAATGCTGGCGGAACGGAACATCATTCGCTGCAGCATCAGCCTTTGCCTCCGCGGATTGCGATTTTATTTCACTGCGCGCCGCATCGAGACGGGCGCCAAGCAGTTTGGAAAGCTCAGGTTCACGCCCCGCCTCGCCCGGCCAGCTATAGCCGAATTCATATTCGCCGGTTTCTTCTGCCGTAGTGAGCGCACCATTGGATATACTGGTCGATGAACTGGCAGAAGCACCGCCTCCTGAATTTGAACTTGCCGAAGTCGAAACGCTGGTGCCAGTGCCGTCTGTACTGCTGGTACTGGTGCTCGCGCTCGCACCGCTGCGCGCATCGGTGGAAATTACGGTGGTCACGCTGCTGCTTGGCGAAGTCGCCGCATTTTCAGGCTCTCCTACATCAGGTGAGTTGCATCCGGTCAGCGCGATCAGCGCCACAAGCGTGAAACAGAAACGGCTCATCTAACGGACTCCCGAGACAATTTTGCGTTGGCGGCGCTTTTCCCGCGTGACATGCGGATTGGCGCGGCTAAGAGTTAAATCCTATCTACAGGAAAGAGTATGACTGAGAAAACTCCGCTTATCCAGCCTGATCGCGGGCAAGATGCCACTGTGATACACTTGGTAGACAGTGATGGCTTTGACGATTGGGCAAAGTCGCTATCGGGAAGCCAACGCGCCGCGCTTACCGCGCAAAAATTCACAGGCAAATCGGGGCAAAAGGCGATTGTTTCGAATGGTGAGAGCTGGTTCGCGGCTTGCGGTGTGACCGATACTGAAAAGCTCACCAGCTGGTCTCTCGCCTCGCTTGCGGGGAGTCTGCCCGAGGGTACATATCGCCTCGCAAAGGGCGACGCTGGCTTGGCGCTGCACGGGTGGCAAACCGCGCAATACCGCTTTGCGCGCTATAAGGCGGCGAAGGATGCCGCTGGCCCACGCATTCTTCTCACCAAGCAAGTCAAAGCCATCGAGCCTGCCATTGCCGAGGCAGCGGCAGAGATGCTCGTGCGCGATCTGGTCAACACGCCAGCTGAGGACATGGGGCCAGCCGCGCTCGAAGCGGAATGCGAAAAGCTAGCGCAGACCTATTCCGCAAAGCTCAAAGTGACCAAGGGTGATGCGCTGGAAAACGGCTATCCCATGGTTCATGCGGTGGGCCGCGCGGCGGAGCGCAAACATGCCCCTCGCCTGCTTCATCTCGAATGGGGCTCGGATAAAGACCCCGCGCTTGCCATCGTTGGCAAAGGGGTTTGCTTCGATTCGGGCGGCCTCGATATCAAACCGGCGGCGGGCATGCGGCTTATGAAGAAAGACATGGGCGGCGCGGCACATGCTATCGCCTTGGCTGGACTAGTCATGGGCGCTGGGCTGAAGGTAAAACTACACCTCTATGTCCCCGCGGTGGAGAACGCGATTGCGGGCAATGCCTTTCGCCCTGGCGATATCCTCTCCAGCCGCAAGGGTCTGACCGTAGAGATTGGCAATACGGATGCGGAAGGGCGCCTGATCTTGGGCGATGCCTTGACCCGCGCGAGCGAAGACAATCCCGATCTTATCATCGACTTTGCCACGCTAACCGGTGCGGCGCGGGTCGCGCTTGGCCCCGACCTGCCTGCTCTTATGGCGCGGCACGATGAAACGGCTGATGCGCTAATCGCTGCGGGTAAAGCAGTTGGCGATGAGCCATGGCGATTGCCCCTACCCGATGCTTACCGCGAATATCTCAACTCCGATGTCGCTGATCTCGGTAATATCTCGGGCAATCCGTATGCGGGCGCGAGCGTGGCGGGGCTTTTCCTTGATCGCTTCGTTGCCGAGGGCATTGATTGGGCGCATTTCGACACATTCGCCTGGCGCCCCTCACCCAAGCCCGGGCGGCCCAAAGGCGGCGCGGCTTTGGGTCTGAGAGCAGCGTGGCACATGCTGCAAGCGCGGTTTGGGTAGACATAAACTTGCCGTTCCGCGCGGCGCAGTCTAAGCGCGCCTGCTAGCCATAGCCATTGGGGCTGCGGCGCGCCGAGATTTGAGAATTGAGCCGCAATGAGCGTCGCTGACACAGATAGCGCCAATTATGCCGTTCCAGAGGGACCATTTTGCCTTTCCGGCCCGATTGCGCGCCCTGAACCCGGCGAACTTCCTCTTCGTGGCGATCTCGCTCATATTGCGCTGGCAGGTACACATCTGGCCGCGCATTATGTGATCCCAAGCCAAGCAATCATTGGAGCGCAAGCGGTCGCGCTTAAAATCAATCCTGACGATGATGCGGAAAGCCATGCAAAGCTTGCTGCCGGAACTACCATCGAAGTGCTGGATATTGCTGGTGATTGGGTATGGCTATGCTTCGGCCCCACCGGGCCAGCGGGCTATTGCCGTTCAGGAGCCTTGGCCTAGTGACGACCTCTATCTTCATCGATGGGGCAGAGGGCACCACTGGTCTGGAAATCCGCGAAAGATTGTCGGGACGCGAAGAATTTGCGCTGACCATTCTGGATGATGCCAGCCGAAAGGATATCGGCGCACGTAAAGACGCGTTGCAAGCAGCCGATATCGCCATCCTTTGCCTGCCCGATGCTGCAGCGCGCGAATCTGTGACTCTGGCAGAGGGTTCAAACACTCGGATCATCGATGCATCCAGCGCGCACCGTGTGGCGGATGGCTGGACCTATGGCTTTCCGGAATTGGTCGGACAAGAGACAGTTGCGGAGGCGCAATATGTCTCCAATCCAGGGTGCTATCCCACCGGGTTCATCGCTTTGATCGCACCGTTGGTGCGCGAGGGCATCATCCCAGCCGACTGGCCCTACACGGTCAATGCAGTGTCCGGCTATTCCGGCGGCGGCAAAGCCTTAATCGAACGCTTCGGCAAAGAGCCAGACATCGCCTTTCGCTCTTACAGCCACGATCTTGCGCACAAACACCTGCCCGAAATGCAGGCCCGCTGCGGGCTTGAACACACCGTGCTGTTCGCGCCCTCCGTAGTGCCCGCGTTTCGCGGCATGCATGTCGAGGTGCCGCTGCACCTTGGCGCGATGTCGGGCAACCCCACTGCCGATACGCTCAAGACCGTTTTGGCGGAGCATTACGCCGGTTCAAAAGTGGTTCGCGTCAGCGATGATGTGCCTGCCGAAATGCTGCTGAACGAGGGCTCTCAGCCGCATGACGGAATGACTTTGTTTGTGTGCGGAAACGAGGGCGGCTGGAACGCACGCCTGATCGCGCAGCTCGACAATTTGGGTAAAGGCGCATCTGGCGCTGCTATCCAGAATTTGAACTTGATGTGCGGGTTGGAAGAAACCACCGGCCTCGCTCTTTAAGTGCATCGCGTAGTCCATTGCCTAAATAATAGGCAGTCACCGCCCAAGCTTTGGGCAGCATGCCTCCACGATCAGTATCCGGCCTGTGGTTAGTCGCTCAAATTACAGCGGCGTGGGACTTTGACAGGGGCGGAATGTCCTCTAACAGAACGACCACGCGTCTTGGCACGATTCTTGGATAGAATGCACGCAAAAGGCGACGCAACTGAGTGCGGTTTGCGAACGAAGCTGCGGCTTCCGGAAAGTTCGCGACTACAGCATCACCGCCTGGGGGAAGTAGAAACGTGAAAAAAATTGAAGCGATCATCAAACCTTTCAAACTCGACGAAGTGAAAGAGGCTCTGCACGAGATTGGCGTGTCTGGCATCACCGTGACAGAGGCAAAAGGCTTTGGCCGTCAGAAAGGTCACACCGAACTTTACCGCGGCGCTGAATATGTCGTCGATTTCCTCCCCAAGGTGAAATTGGAAGTGGTTGTCGCCGACGGTATTGCTGACCGGGTGGTCGAAGCGGTTGCCGCCGCTGCGCAAACCGGACGCATTGGTGACGGCAAAATCTTCGTCTCACCGATTGAAAGCGCGCTGCGCATTCGCACCGGCGAAAAGGATGATGACGCGATCTAATCACCCTCTTCACATTTAGGGCGATCGCTCGCTTTCGCTTTTACCGAAATTCTAGACACACCGCTCACCCACGGGCGAGCATCCACAAACGAAGCATTCGCAAATTAGCTGGAGATTGAACCGAAATGGCTACTTCAAAAGAAATCGTCAAACAGATCAAAGATGAAGAAATTGAGTGGGTTGACCTGCGCTTCACCGACCCAAAAGGCAAATGGCAGCATTTGCAAATGCTCGCCAGCGTCATGGACGAAGACGCATTTGACGATGGATTAATGTTCGACGGTTCGTCGATCTCCGGTTGGAAAGAGATCAACGAATCCGACATGATCCTCAAGCCCGATCTCAACAAGGTCTATCCCGATCCTTTCTCGGCCACGCCGATGATGATCGTATTCTGCGACATCGTAGAGCCTTCTGACGGTCAGCTTTATGGCCGCGACCCACGCGCCACGACGAAGCGCGCCGAAGCCTATCTGAAATCGACTGGTATCGGTGACACTGTTTACGTTGGCCCAGAGCCAGAATTCTTCATGTTCGATGATGTTCGCTTCGAAGATGGCTATGCCGGATCAGGCTTTGCCATTGACGATGTTGAGCTGCCTACAAACACCGGCAAAGAATATGAAAACGGCAATATGGGCCACCGCCCGCGCGCAACTGGCGGTTACTTCCCCGTAGCACCCGTTGATAGCGCAATGGATATTCGCGGTGAAATGGTCTCCACCATGGTGGAAATGGGCTTGCCGATGGACAAGCATCACCACGAGGTTGCCGCTGCGCAGCACGAGCTGGGCATTACGTTCAGCACGCTGACCGAAACCGCTGATAACGTTCAGATTTACAAGTATGTCGTGCAACAAGTCGCCCACGCCTACGGCAAAACCGCGACCTTCATGCCCAAGCCGATCAAGGAAGATAATGGCAGCGGCATGCACACCCACATGTCGATCTGGAAAGATGGCAAGCCGATCTTTGCTGGCGATGAATATGCCGGCCTGTCGGAAACCTGCCTTTATTACATCGGCGGTGTGATCAAACATGCCAAAGCCTGTAACGCATTCACCAACCCCACAACCAACAGCTATAAGCGTCTGGTTCCAGGCTTCGAAGCGCCTGTTCTGCTGGCCTACTCAGCGCGTAACCGTTCGGCATCTTGCCGCATTCCATACGGTGCTGGCGAGAAAGCGAAGCGGGTTGAGTTCCGCTTCCCAGATGCGCTCGCCAACCCTTACCTTTCGTCAGCAGCGCTGCTGATGGCGGGCCTCGACGGGATCGAGAACAAGATCCACCCGGGCGAAGCAATGGACAAGAACCTCTACGATCTGCCGCCAGCCGAGCTTGCCGAAGTGCCAACCGTTTGCGGATCGCTTCGTGAAGCCTTGGAAGCGCTGGAAGCGGATCATGAATTCCTGCTCAAAGGTGATGTGTTCTCGAAAGATCAGATCGACGCTTACGCAGAGCTTTTGTGGGAGCAGGTCAGCCGGATGGAAACAACTCCATGCCCGGTTGAATACGATATGTATTATAGTTCGTAATTGTGTTTGGGGGGCTCCGCCCCCCTGCCCCGCCGCCCGCTCCCTCCGCCCTTCCACCCGGAACCTACCGGGTATCATCCGGGTGGAAGGG
>CAZAIG010000120.1:6852-7071 GCA_964485135.1 uncultured Porphyrobacter sp.
CCCCCCCCCCCCCCCCCCCCCCCCCAAACGCGTTTTTTGGGGGGTGGCGCGGGGGGCGGAGGGAGGGGGCGGCTAGGTTTAGATCGTATACGGTCGGCCTTGCGGCTCCTTAGGGGCCGAACCAACGCGAAATAGACGACACAGTGAAAGGGGCTCGGCAGAAATGCCGGGCCCTTTTCATGCGTGGATGTGAAAGATACGGCAGCTGTTAGACCACTC
>CAZAIG010000121.1:0-7062 GCA_964485135.1 uncultured Porphyrobacter sp.
GGAAACCATGGGCCTGCACGAGCGCCGCAGAAAGTCCGTCGTAACAACCGGGCGCCAGAACGCCATCGTTGAGCATTTGAGTGAGAGCGGCGGCTTTGCTTGCGCGTGATCCTTGCATGCCCCAATCGGTAGTCTTCTACCAACAGCCGAACAATCGGCACAGGGACGTCTATCGAATGGCGACAAGTCCGGGTTGGGCAATGGCAACATTTAAGGCGTGGCAGTAGTTTACGCTTACCGCACAAAGTGCAGAAGATGCCGCTCCACCGTCAGTGACGTGGAGCTATTTGGAGAACGGCTTTATGACCCGCCCGGCGACAATGGCCGAGAAATTGATCGCGCGTGCGGCGGGGCTAACAGCTGTGAAACCGGGACAGATCGTCACGGCCAATGTCGATCTTGCATTTGCGCATGACAGCTCAGGTCCGCGCCGCTGGGCTCCACAACTTGAGAAGCTGGGAGTGGGCCTGTGGGACCCTGCCAAGGTGGCGATTGTCACAGATCACTATGTGCCAGCCACTGATGCAGATTCCGCTGCGATCCTAAAAACAACCCGTAATTTCGCGCGCGACCATAAGGTCCAACAGTTTTTCGACATGATCGGTATTTGCCACCTCGTGCTGCCTGAAAAGGGGCTGATGCGGCCAGGCGAATTCGTCGCAGGGGGAGACAGCCATTCGCCTACGGGCGGTGCATTCGGCGCCTATGTGGCTGGCTATGGCGCGACTGACATGGTGGGCATTGTCGCCACAGGTAAGACCTGGATACGGGTTCCCGAATCCATCCGTGTCGAGCTGGATGGAGAATTGCCGCGCGGCGTGGTGGCCAAAGATGTAATGCTTATGCTTTGCCGGGAAATCGGATTGGATAACGCCTTTCGCGCGTTTGAATTCGGCGGCAGCGCGGTCGAAGCAATGACTATGCAAGAACGTATGGTGCTGAGCAATATGACCGCCGAATTGGGCGGTGAGGCCGGGTTGATCGCACCTGACGACACCACGCTCCGATTTTTGCAGGAACGCGGCAAACCGGTGGATGACGAAGCGGCAAGTCGCGCTTTCTCCCCGGATGCCGATGCCCAATATCTGGCACACCACAGGTTCGATATGGCCGCGATGGAGCCGCAAGTTGCCGCGCCCCACTCACCCGACAACACACGCAATGCCGATCAATTCGGCTCTGTGCGATTGGATCAGGCCTATGTTGGTGCCTGTGTTGGCGCCAAATTGTCGGACCTGCATATGGTTGCAGAGGTTCTTAAAGGCAGGAAGGTCGCGGATCATGTTCGCATGCTGATTGCTCCTGCATCTCAGGAAGTCATGGGCAAGGCCAGCGCTGACGGCACAATCCAGACACTGGTTGACGCTGGTGCCAAGATCATGCCCACAGGGTGCGGTGCCTGCGCAGGTATGGGAGCAGGCATCTTGTCAGACGGAGACGTTTGCATTTCCAGCACAAACCGCAATTTTCAAGGTCGCATGGGGCACAGTGGAGCTAGCGTATATCTGGGATCACCCTACACCACCGCAGCCTCGGCCGTAGCCGGCCACATTGCTGACCCGCGCCCTATGATGGAGAAGGCCTAATGGCAAAAGCATGGGTCTTCGGCGACGGTATAAGCACTGACCTGCTTGCCCCGGGAAACAAGCTAAAGCTGAATCCTGAGGAGCTGTCGCGCCATTGCCTGACAGCGATCAGGCCCGACTTCCCAACCTTTATTGCTCCGGGTGACATTATCTTTGCAGGTAAAAATTTTGGTCAGGGATCATCGCGCGAACAGGCCGCCGTTTCGCTCAAACTGCTGGGTGTAAACGCAATCTTCGCCCAGTCCTTTGCAAGAATTTTCTATCGCAACGCTCTCAATCTCGGGCTGCCCGTATTCGACTTTCCCAATGTAAATGAAATCTCTGAAGGCGACGAAGTGATTCTTGACCTTGCAGGTGGTCGATTGTCGAATCCTACTACCGCGAAGTATTATGAAATTGAGCCTTTGCCACCCGAACTGATGGAAATTGTTAGAGCGGGCGGTCTGATAAACTATCTGGAAGAGCAGTTTCGCAGAACCAAATGACCTGCCATCTTCTGATGGGTCAAGGAGTTAGGTCCGGTGGTGACAAAAAACCACTTATGAGATATGAAAGTGCTAGTCTAAATGGGGCTGTTGGGACACATCAATATCGCTGCTGAGGGACTCTGATCGCGCAACGCATGGAGGAATTATGCCAGTCGAAAAATCGGACAGTCGTTACATTCGGTCCTTAGCACGCGGTCTAGAAATGCTGAAAATTGTCAGCCAGCATGGTCCAATTACCTTGAATGAAGCTGCCGAAATATCCGGCCTACCCTACCCAACGGTGGCACGTATGCTGACCACGCTGCATATCGAAAAGTACATTGATCGCCAGAATGCAACCAAGCGCTACAATGTGACCGCTCTCGTTCGATCGTTAGCGCACGGCTTTCAGGACGAGAATAAGCTTGTCGAAGTCGCACGACCCCACCTTGTCTCGCTGACACAAGAGGTTCACTGGCCCGCTTTGGTCGCAACGCCGCTGGCTGACCAAATGGTCATGCGCGATTCGACCCATACGCTCACCTCAAGGACGCTGCACCACTATTATCCAGGCTTCACCGTTCCAATGATTGATTCTGCTGTGGGCCAGGCGTGGCTCGCCTTTTGCTCACCCGAAGTTCGCCAGCAGAGGCTTGAGACAATCGAGGACGAGGCCGACGAAGAGCTCGCACATATGATCGAAATCGCGAAAGCTGACATCAAATTCGGTGATATTCGAGAGGCTGGCTATGCCGTTCGAGAGCGCAATACTTTCAGTGCGCCGGCCGGCAAGAACTCCGTAATTGCCGCGCCGATATTCCGCAATGACGAGCCCATCGGTGCTCTTGCTTTGGTTTATTTTGCCTCAACCCACAGCTTGAAGGAAGCAGTGGGCCTGTATGCCGAAACCGTGATGGAAACAGCACGAAAGATCGGCAACGAGCTCTCCGCCGAGTAAATTTGAAAGCTCGTCCAATTTACTGTGCTATTCTTGGAGCTTGCAATTACGGCAATCTGCGCAAGTGCATAATCGAGATGCGATAGGTCGATACAGCTGCAGTAGTTAGCCGCAACTCGGCCCTGTTACGACTTTGTGAAAATCAACTAATCTCGAAAGCAACTGAAACGATGCCCCGTATTCCAACCGTTTCCTATGAAGACCTCAGCCAAGATCAACAGCGCGTTTACGATGCCATCAAGTCGGGGCCACGCGGCGTGGTGCAAGGTCCGCTGAAGGTCTGGCTTGAGAGCCCCGAACTGGCGGATAAATCTCAGGCTCTTGGCGCATTTTGCCGATATGATACGACTCTGCCACCGCGCCTTTCAGAACTTGCGATCATCACAACCGGGGCGCATTGGAAAGCGGGCTTTGAATGGCACGTCCATGCCCCAATCGCTTTGGAAGCGGGCATTGATCCAACGGCCGTTGACGCGATCCGGGAAGGACGCGAGCCCGCGCTTACCAAGCAGGATGAGCAGGCGGTGTATGAATTCACCATCCAGCTGCTGCGAAACCGCGAAGTCAGCGATGCGACATATGCCAAGGCGCTCGAGGTGCTCAGCTATCGCAGCGTCGTCGATCTGGTTGGCTTGCTTGGCTATTACGGGCTGATCTCGATGACGATCAAAGCCTTTGAAGTGCCCGTACCCAAAGGCAGCGAAGAGCCTTTCGCAAAGGCTTAAAACACGTAGAATTTGCCAGGTCGACGGCTACTACAATGCAGACCGCTGATCTGGTTGAAATCAATTTGGCCTAAGCTCAATCTGGAACGTAAGCGATCAGATCAAGCAGAGCATTCGCGCCCGGCACGACCAGCGGGCCGCCAATCATCATCGTGGTCGATGCGGGTTTCACACCAGGGAAGTAGCTCGCCCATTCCTCGATAGAATCAGCAAAGTGATCACCCGCATCGTGGAAACACGCACGGCGCACGATGTTTTCAAGGCTGGTTCCGCCCGCTTCGCAGATCGCTGCGATGTTCTTCATCATATAGCGCATCTGGTTTTGCCCCGGCAGGCCATAATGCGGAAATTCGGGATGGCGCAGCATCCCCTCGGCAAGAACTCCGCGTGAATCGCAGGCCATCTGCTGGCTGAGGAACAGGAAGTTGCCGACCTTCACAGCTTGCGGTTCATGGCTCCAAGGCTCAGGCGCGTCTGACGTTTCGACGGTCTCGATTTCCAGTTTGGAATCCGATGACAGCAGCGTCAACGCGATTTCGATACGGCTGCCGCGCGTACCAAGACCCATATAAGGGATCACGCAGCGGGCTGGTGGGTTGTTGGGGAACCACTTCTTCCAAACGCGGTCCATACCAGCATAGTCACTCGGATCACCGATATAGACATCGGCCTTCACCGTGCGCTCCAAAGTCGTGCCCGATGCTTCCGCAATACGTGCCAACTTGCTGAGTGTGTAATCGGTCTGGGCTTCGATCTCCGAACCGTACCAGACATGCGGATTAACGCGGGCTTCACGCGCCAGCGCACTGGGCATGCCCATATTGCGCGCCTCGCCATAGTCTCCGACCCAGTCGGTTGGCACTTCACCGGCAAGGAATATCCAGTCACCACGGCGCAGTGCAGGTGAATATCCGGCCAGCGGCATTGGAACACCCTCTGGCGCGGCAAACCCTTCGGGCTTCGTGTCATCCAGAATGGCAATCAGATCGACTTCGATGCGCGCATTGCGCACCGGCAGCGACCGAATGCTAACCGCTGTCGACGCTGGGCGTGGTTCAAAAATGAACTCGTTGCGCGCGTCCAGATAGGGTGAAATTGTGACGCCCGGCCAGCAATTGCCGTCTGCAAATTCTTCCATCGTCGGCCGATCCCACGGGAACCATTGCCAGATACGCACAACATCCTTCGCAATGTCGCCGCCCGCAGCGGCCAAAGTGCGCTGAAGCGTTTCCATGACAAATTTGGATTGCAAGCCTTGCTCGTCAGCCAAATTAGGATTGGCCGGTTTGGCTTCAGGGGCAATGCCGGTCTTGAAATCGCTCGCCAACTGACCAGAGACAAACACCCAGTCAGCCGCTTTGACCGCGGGGCTGTAAGGCATCAGCGGTTGCGGAATATCGGGCCAGATTGCTTGGGGCGCTTTTGCAGATTTTTGATCAGACATTGTGTGCTTCCATTGCTTGATGAAACAGGCCGCCGCACAGAGGCGGAGACAGTCTTTTGCTATGGAGCAGACTAACGCAGAGACACCGCCGGGCACTCGCCGACTCAGCGTTTATCGAATGACGACAATTATGCTGGACTTATGCTGGAACCCGCACGTCCCGGCGCCGCACATCCGGCTCAATCACTTTGCCTTCAATAACATTGGGGCCGTCACCATCGACTGTGACCCGGTGCATCACACGGCGAACATTATCGACATCGTATGGACGGCCGCGGTGCAAGGTTTGGCGGTTGTCCCAAATCACCAGATCGTTGACCGCCCAGCGGTGCGTGTACACCCGCTCAGACTGCGTTGCATGATCGAGTAGCTTCTGGATCAATGCTTCCCCTTCTTCCGCTTCCATTCCCTCGATCCGCGCGACATGCGCGCCGATGTAAAGAACCTTTTCGCCAGTTTCAGGGTGCGTGCGCACCAACGGCTGCATGGCAGGTGGGCGCAACTTCAAGAGATATTCGACATCGGCCTGGCTATCGCCGCCGCGCACGCGTGAATGGGCAAGACTGTGCTCTGCAATCAGCGGCGCGAGCTGCGCTTTTGTGGCTTCATCCAGCGTTTCATAGGCCGCCACGAGATCGCAGAACTGCGTCTCGCCGCCCTCTTCCGCAATCTCGCTGGCGTGCAACATGGAGGCGTGCGCAGGATTTTCGCAGAATGACAGGTCTGAATGCCAGAGCTGGTTGCCCAGCGCGAAGAATGCCTTTGGCGAGTTCGCCCCAGCGAGCGAACCGTCAGAAGCAAGGTTCGATACATCATCAATAGCGCGGTTCTTGATCCGCAAATCCATACCCTTCACCGTCGGCAGAACATGCAAGGGGCCAAACAACTCGCCAAAATCGAGATGCTGCTCCATGGAAAGCGCCTGACCGGGCAGGACCACGACACGATATTTGAGAAAAGTATCGTATATCTCGTCGAGCACGTGCTGGCTGGGCGCAGAACGCAGATCGACACCCCGGATTTCCGCGGCGAATGTCAGGGCAAGCTGTCGGATGGTAAGCGGCATTGGGTCAGATCCTTAAGAATGTCTCGGCGCTGTTTTAGAGTAACCCTGTTCAGTTTGGCGTGCGCTGATTGCCCTGTTATCGAATTGCGACTGCTCCTTTTTGGCGAGACTCAGCCTGCAGGAGTCAAGCGTCGGTGGCCGCTGAAATCTCATTGAACAGCTTGGACATGTCGCCGCCATCCTCCAGACCCCAAACGGCATCAATGATCCGGTTACATCGGGTGTCGGAGAGGTTTCCGCGTGCAACCATACGAAATGCGTCTTCCACTTGCTGATCGCTCATCGGGTTTTCAGCAGAGCCGGGGAAAGAAATCGTATCAGTATCTTCATGCCGGCCATCGGCAAAATGCAGCTCTACACGCGCGCTGGAAATTGGCTCAATCGCCGGGTCTTCGACAAATTCCACGCGTTCGCGCAGGTCTTCAACTTCAGTATCGCCGATCAAATGATCCCACCCTTGATCAAAGCTGTAAATGCCGTGCAACCAGCCCGCCGCCATTCGCGATTTGGGATCGGAATTGAACGCCAGCGCGTCGGGTATTTTGGCATGGCGCGCGGATTTATGCGCAACCCCTGCTGCCGTGCGGCCGCTCACATGGACAATGATCCTATCAATGGCAGACCTGTCCACCCCGTCACCAAGCGCATCACGCAGTGATTTGAGCGCGACAAGTGGGGCTTGTGTAAATGTATCGCCGGAATAGGGCTGAACCAGAATGTCAGAAGTCGCCCAAGCGGTGCCGAGCGATTGCAATTGCTCGCGGATCACCTCGGGCTCTTTGCCGGTATAGGCACGAAACGAGCCGAACTTCCCGT
>CAZAIG010000122.1:0-5528 GCA_964485135.1 uncultured Porphyrobacter sp.
GTCGAGGATAACGGGCGCGGTATTCCGGTTGGCATGCACGCAGAAGAAGGTGTCTCTGCCGCAGAGGTTATCATGACCCAGCTGCACGCAGGCGGTAAGTTTGAAAACACCTCTGACGACAACGCCTACAAAGTATCCGGCGGCCTGCACGGCGTGGGCGTGTCGGTTGTGAATGCGCTGTCAGACTGGCTGGAGCTGGTGATCTGGCGCGATGGCAAAGAGCATTGGATGCGGTTCGAAAACGGCGATGCGGTGAACAGCCTTGAGGTGCGCGGCGATGCGCCCAAAACCGATAAGAACCCCGATGAGAATGGTTTTAAGAAAGGCACCCGCGTCACTTTTCAGGCGAGCCATGACACGTTCAAAAACGTCACTGTTTTCGACTTTGACAAGCTGGAACATCGCTACCGCGAGCTAGCATTCCTCAATTCCGGCGTGCGCATATTGCTGCGCGACAATCGCGGCGAAGAAGTGCTGGAGCATGACCTCTATTACGAAGGGGGCATTGCGGCCTTCGTCAGCTATCTTGACCGCAACAAAGAAGCGCTGATCCCCGACCCGATTTCGGTCTCGGCAGAGAAAGACGGGATCGGTATCGATGTCGCTCTGGAATGGAACGACAGCTATTACGAAAACGTCCTGACCTTCACCAACAACATCCCGCAGCGCGATGGCGGCACGCATTTGGCAGCGTTCCGCGCTGCGCTGACCCGCACGCTCAACAATTATGCGGAAAGCTCTGGCCTGCTGAAGAAAGAAAAGGTTTCGCTCTCTGGCGAGGATATGCGCGAAGGCTTAACCGCGATTGTCAGCGTCAAACTGCCCGATCCCAAGTTCAGCTCTCAGACTAAAGACAAGCTGGTGTCTTCTGAAGTGCGCAAGCCTTTGGAAAGCCTGATGGGTGAGAAGATGACCGAATGGCTGGAAGAAAATCCGGCGGACGCGAAAATCATCGTCCAGAAAATCATCGATGCTGCCGCTGCGCGCGAGGCTGCCAAACGCGCCCGCGAAATGAGCCGCAAGGGCGCAATGTCGGTCGCATCGCTCCCCGGCAAGCTGGCCGATTGCCAGGAACGCGATCCGACCAAATCCGAACTCTTCCTGGTGGAGGGCGATTCTGCTGGTGGCAGCGCAAAACAAGGCCGCGACCGCAAAACGCAGGCGATCCTGCCGCTCAAAGGTAAGATCCTCAATGTAGAGCGCGCGCGCTTCGATAGGATCATTTCCTCGAAAGAAGTCGGCACTCTGATCCAAGCGATGGGCACTGGTCTGCGCGACGAGTTTGACCTTGAAAAACTGCGCTATCACAAGATTGTGATCATGACCGATGCTGACGTTGATGGCGCGCACATCCGCACGCTTTTGCTCACATTCTTCCACCGGCAAATGCCCGAGATTGTGAAAGCTGGACACCTGTTTATCGCTCAGCCGCCCTTGTACAAAGTCGCGAAGGGCCGCAGCGAGGTCTATCTGAAAGATGACCGCGAACTTGACCGCTATCTGATCCAAGGGGGCTTGCAAGGGCGCGTGCTCGATGATGGCACAACGCAGCGCAGCGGCAATGAGCTGGAAGCGCTGGTCGATCACGCTTTGCGGATGCGCAATCTGATCAGCTTTGCGCCGCGCAAATACAATGCAGTCATCATCGAAGCGATGGCGCTATCGGGCGTGTTCAACCCCGATGATCTGGGTTCAGCGGCCTCGCTCGATAAAGCGGCCGCCATGCTGCAATTGGGCGATGATGAAGCCCGTTGGAGCGGATCGCGCACTGATGATGGCGGCGTAAAGTTTGAACGGCTGTGGCGCGGCGTAACCGATGTACACTTGCTTGAGGCGAAATTCCTCGAAAGCGCAGAGGCGCGCAAGCTCCACAGTGTCGCCGCTGAAGAGGCCGGCGTTTACACTGGGATCGCAACGCTCACCAAAATGGCCGCCGACAACAGCGATACCAGCGATGACGAAGATGACGATACATCTCAGGCACTCACCGGCGATACTATCACCCGTCCTACCGAGCTGCTCGATGCGGTTCTGGCCGCTGGGCGCAGAGGTCTGGCCGTCAGCCGCTATAAAGGGCTGGGCGAGATGAATGCCGAACAGCTTTGGGAAACCACGCTTGATCCCGATCACCGCGTTCTGCTGCAGGTGAAGGTCGAAGATGCCGATGTGACGGATGAGATTTTCACCCGCCTGATGGGCGATGTGGTCGAGCCGCGCCGCGAATTTATTCAGGATAATGCGCTCAACGTTGCGAACCTCGACGTTTAGGGAGAACTTGACGAAGCGAGCACCCTCGCCCAATTCATAGTCCGGGTCGCGGCAGGAACACTTGCGCGCCCAAGCAAGGATCGAAACGCGATGGTCAAGGCCCAAAAAACCAAGGCCCAAAAAACCAGACCTTTGGAGACAAAGCAGGTTGAACGCAGCAGCTTTTGGCTGTTCCTGGCGCTTGTTACGCTGGCGATGATCGCGATTGTCTGGCCGTTTTATAAGGCGGTTTTGTGGGCGGCTCTGGCGGCGATCATGTTCCAGCCGCTCTATCAATATATCCATACGCGGCTGCCCCATAACCCCAGCCGCTGCGCAATCGCGACCATATTGATCATCACCGTCGCCGTGCTGATGCCTGCGTTCTTCGTCGGCGGTTTGGTGCTGGATGAAGCGATCACCCTCGTCGTCGCTTTCCAAAGCGGGAACATCGACATCCCCGGCATGATCGATCAAGTTCGCAGCGCTCTGCCCGCCAATATCCTGCGCATGCTAGAGGATAATGGCTGGGGCGATATGGCCGATTTGCAGGCCCGCGCTCAAGAATTTGCCGCAGAGATTGCCACTTTGGTGGCGAGTCAGGCCGTCGCCGTTGGTGGAGGCGTCGCAAGCTTTGCACTCGCCTTTGGCATCGGGCTTTACGTTACCTATTTCCTTTTGCGCGATGGCGAAGAAATCGGCGATACGATTGTCCACTCTTTGCCGCTGGAACGCGACATTGCGGTGCGGCTGGTGGAGAAATTCCTTTCCATCGTTCGCGCCACCATCAAAGGGTCCGGCGTGGTCGGATTGGTGCAAGGGGCGCTAGGCGCTGCGACGTTCTGGATTGCGGGTGTTCCCTCGGCGCTATTGTTTGGCGTGTTGATGGCGATATTTTCGCTTTTGCCCGCTGTGGGAACTGGCATTATCTGGCTACCAGTGGCAATCTGGCTGCTGGCGACCGGAGCGATTTGGCAGGGTATCCTAGTGATCGTATCCGGCATTGCTGTGATCGGCATGGCCGACAATCTGCTGCGCCCGATGCTGGTGGGCCGCGATACTGGCATCCCCGATTGGATTATTCTGATCACGACGCTCGGCGGGCTTTCATGGATGGGGCTCACGGGGATTGTTGTCGGGCCGCTGATCGCAGGGCTTTTCCTTGCCGGGTGGTCCATCGCGGATGAGCGGCGCGGAGTGAACGATGCAGCGCCTGCGGGCAGTGATGGCAAAGAGGCACCCGCATAAAGCATGAACCGTCTGGTCAAACCCGGATCGCAAGAAGAAAAGGTCGGCAGATTGGTGCTTGCCGCCGTGCTGGTCGTGTTTCTGCCTGCTTTGCCGCTTGGCAATTACATCGCTTACCCCTTTGTCATTCTCGCCACTTGGTTCCACGAAATGGGACACGGAATGACCGCATTGCTGATGGGTTTTGATTTCGAGCGGCTCGAAATCCTCTCCAATGGATCGGGCGTAGCGATCAGCCGAGTGCCGCCTGATGCTTCCAACATCGCGCAAGGATTAGTGAGCGCAGGTGGTCCTTTGGGCCCAGCTATCGTTGGCTCTGTGCTGATCCTCGCTAGCAGCCGGGAGAGGTACTGGCGCCCCGCTCTGCTAACATTGGCGGCGGTGATTGGCATTTCCACACTGATCTGGGTGCGCAGCTTGACCGGCTGGCTAGTGCTGCCGCTGGTAGCGCTATCGCTCACCGCCATCGCGATGAAGGCGAATGAAGGCGTGACCCGCTTCACTCTGCAATTCCTTGGTATTCATGCAGCTTTGTCGATGTTTTCTCAGTGGGACTATCTGCTGATGGAGGAAGCCGTGATTGGCGGGCGTCCGATGCTGTCGGATACCGGCGCGATGGAGCAGCATCTGTGGCTACCGCATTGGCTGTGGGCGGGGCTGATCATCATCACCGCGACCGCGATGATCCTTGCCAGCCTACGCTATGCTTTGCGCCCGCAGCTGCCCGACAATATCCGCCAGTTTAGGCCGTGAGCACGCATGATACGATTGTGCTTGGCGGCGGGGCTGCCGGGCTTTTCTGCGCCGGTATAGCGGGCCAAGCGGGCAGCGATGTGCTGGTGTTGGAGAAGGAAAAAGCGGTCGGA
Source organism: uncultured Porphyrobacter sp. (assembly GCA_964485135.1). Taxonomy (GTDB): domain Bacteria; phylum Pseudomonadota; class Alphaproteobacteria; order Sphingomonadales; family Sphingomonadaceae; genus Erythrobacter. Next base: position 4,362 of record CAZAIG010000122.1, read on the forward strand.
AAGAAGATCCTGATTTCGGGCGGCGGCAGGTGCAATTTCACCAATGTGAACGCCGGGCCTGCCAACTACCTCTCGGCCAATCCGCATTTCGCCAAATCGGCCCTCGCGCGCTATTCACCGCAGGATTTTATCGACCTCGTCGAACGCTATAGCATTGAATATCATGAGAAAACATTGGGTCAATTGTTCTGCGACGGGAGTGCCAAACAGATCGTGGACATGCTTTTGGCGGAATGCGAGATGGGGGCCTCCAAAGTCGAGACCGGCCAAGATGTCACCCAGATCAGCCATGATGGCGCGCAGTTTTGCGTGGTTTCTAATGGGGTCCAGCATACCGCCAAAAACTTGGTCATCGCAGCCGGCGGGCCTTCCATTCCCAAAATGGGCGCAACCGGATTTGCCTATGATGTGGCGCGGCAATTTGGCCTCAAAGTGGTCGAGCCGGTGCCTGCGCTGGTGCCGCTGACTTTGGGCGGCGAGGATGTGCTGTTCCGGGGCCTGTCGGGCGTCTCTGCACATGTTGAGGCAAGCGCGAACAAAGCGACTTTCCCTGAGGCGGCGCTCTTCACACATCGCGGCCTATCGGGCCCAGCAATCTTGCAGGTCAGTTCCTATTGGAAACACGGCGATCCGGTGGCGATCAACTTTTGTCCCCATGCGTCCACCGACTGGTTGATCACAGCGAAGAAAGCGAGCCCGCGCGCCTCGCTAAAATCGGCTCTCACCCAGCATTTGCCCGAAAGGCTAGCAGGGGTTTTGGCAGAGCGCCTGTCGCTTGCCGGAGAGCTTGCGAACCTGCCGGACAAGACATTGCGCGCCGCCGAGCAGCGCCTTGGCCGCTGGCTGTTCCAACCCAATGGCACGGAAGGTTTCGCCAAGGCCGAAGTCACCGCAGGCGGGGTCAGCACAGCGGAATTATCGAGCCAGACCATGGAAGCCAAAAAGCGCGCAGGGCTGTATTTTATCGGTGAGGCTGTGGATGTGACCGGATGGCTGGGCGGATATAATTTCCAATGGGCGTGGGCCAGCGCGCATGCTGCGGCTAAAGCCATCGCAAGCGCATAATTGGGGCCAGCGCGCATGCTGCGGCGCTTGCTATCGTCCGATCTTAAGTCACAGCCTTCAGCGTATTCACACCCAAAGCGCCGCCATCCTCGCCCGTCAATC
>CAZAIG010000122.1:5628-7003 GCA_964485135.1 uncultured Porphyrobacter sp.
GTCACAGCCTTCAGCGTATTCACACCCAAAGCGCCGCCATCCTCGCCCGTCAATCCAGCGAACAGAGTGTCGATAATCGCGGCCAGCTTATTCAAAGCCAGCTTCTCTGACATGATCAGCATCATCTGCGGCGAGACATAGCACGCCACCATCTGATTGATCAGCGTCAGTGTCCGGTCAATCGAAAGCCCGGCGAAATAACCCTCGCCCTGCGCCTCAGATATCAACACCGTCAGATAATGATCCGCCAAGTCAATATAGCCGCGCACTTGCTCGAAATGCGCTTCACCTAACTCCAAATAGAGCGCGTAAGTCGCGGGATCCTTGTGAAAGCGTGCCAGATGGCGCTCAAAACGGCGGGCATAGAATTCATAAAAGCGGCGCTGGATCGGCAGATTGGCTTCGAGCACCTCTTCCATGATCGCGATATCCGGCGCATACCATTGCTCGATAATCGCGTCGATCAGATCGCTCTCCTCAGGAAAGACAGCCTCAATCCGCGCACGCGACACCCCTGCCTCTGTTGCCAGAACTGACCGGTCGACAGCAGAACCGCGCCGCTCAATCAATTCCGTCGCCAGTCCGGCAAGGCGGGGCTTTTCGCGATCCTTGTCTTGGTCAGTCATCGTGGGGGCCTCCTGATCCGCAAGCCCATTTAGGCACAATGGTGCGCGGCTTAAAGGGGGGGTCGATGAATTTCCTGCACTATCCGATGGGCCGCCTGCAAGACGATCACACGTCATTCTTTCCCGCGATAATGTCGCGCGCTTGCTGCTCCAGCACTTTGTAGCGGTCGAGATCGGGAATTTTGGAGCGGAACCACTCGGCAATCTTGAGCAAATCCTCGCCATAGTTCCCGCTTGGCATAATCGGAGGACTGAAACCGATCGTGCGTTTGGCGTTATCGGCATAGGCGAGCACGATGGGCACACCGGCGGCCTTGGCAATATTATAAAAGCCTGACTTCCACTTGCCGTCCGACTTGCGCGTGCCCTCGCACGCCATCACCAGATTGAGTTCGCTGCGGCGCGCGAACTCCTCTTTCATCTGCTGGATCGTGCCGCCTGCTTTGCTGCGATCAACACCGATGCCGCCCATATCGAGCATGAAATTCTTCATTACGCCTTCGAACAGCGTGTGTTTACCCATGAAATTGGGTTGCACTTTCTCTTCCTTGGTTGCGCCTGCGAAGAAGACGAAGTCCCAATTGGACGTATGAGGCGCGCCCGCAATGATGCATTTTTTGACGCCTTCGGGAAACCGTTCAACGATTTTCCAGCCGCGCTGCCAATAGAAAAACAGAATGATCCGGTTCACGATGCGTGAAAGCAAAGTGACGTTGCGGGTTTCGTTATGTTGCAAATGCGGTTCCTCT
>CAZAIG010000123.1:0-6922 GCA_964485135.1 uncultured Porphyrobacter sp.
TCCGGCTTGCCATTGTTGAGGCGCAGGGAGCTATCCGTAAACACATAGACCCGAGGGATTTTATAGCCCGCCAGCCCGTCGCGCGCGGCAGTGTCGAGCGCTTGCTCCAACCCGTCTTCTGACACTTCCGGCTGCACCACCGCAACAATCTTACGCCCAAAGCGCGGATCGGGAAGGCTCACCACGCGCACGTCTTTAACGCCGTCATGTTCCTGCAAGACCGCCTCAACCTCTTCGGGGAAGACTTTTTCACCGCCTGTATTGATGCACATATTATCGCGCCCGATAAACTCCATTGCGCCATCCGCGCCCCAGCGCGCGCGGTCGCCTGTCATCAGCCAGCGCTTGCCGTCAATCACAGGGAATGTCTGGGCGTTCTTTGCATCCTCGCCCAAATAGCCGAGCGGCAAAGCACCAGTGCGCGCGACAATGCCCACGCCCTCCTCGCCCGGTTTGATCTCTTTCAAATCCTCATCCAGCAGCTTCACCTCGCGGTCAGCCATTGGCTGGAACTTACCTCCGCCAGATGATCCGGCCGCTGTCGTGATCACCACCGCAGTGCCTGAGCTTTCGCTTGATCCCAAAGCATCGACGATCACCAAATGCGGCGCATGCGCCAACAGGCGCTGCTTATTCGCTTCGGAGAAAATTGCGCCAGACGACACGACCATTCTAAGCCCTGCGAGCAATTCGCTTGCATCATCGCGGCTATCAAGCAGGTCGGCCATCGGCAAAGCGAACGCATCACCTACGACAAACAGCTGCTTTGCGCCCAGCCTGTGCGCTTCTTCCAATGCCAATTGCGCATCGAAATTGTCTGCCGGGAGCAAAGCCAAGGTTCCGCCTTTCAGCATATGGATCACGGCATTGAACTGCCCTGCGCCGTGCATCAGCGGGCTGAGCAGCAACATCGGCGATGAAGAAGCGGGATGATCAGGCGTGATCTTGGCGGCCTCCGCGACATGTTCGTCCAGCGATGCGGGTATATATGGCGGCTCGCCAAAGCCGCGCTGAAAGACCGATATGTTGAACGCTTGCCACGCTTCTTTGAACGGCCACATGACCGCTTTTGGCATTCCGGTTGTGCCGCCTGTTGCAGTAAGGAACAGCGCACCTGTGTCATCATGCACGGTGAAGTTGGATGGTGCAGGGGTCTCTTGCAAATCGGCCCAAGCCTGTGTGCCAACATCCACCGTCATCGCGCCATCGGGCATGGCAGCGCTTGCCACAGCGGCAAAATCGCTCTCGCTAAAAAGCGCCCTCAACTGAAAGCGCTGAAAAATATCGGCCAGCTCGCGGTCTTTGTAACGGTAATTGACATTGATCGGTGTGACGCCGGCTTTGATGCAGCCGAAAAAGGCGATCATGTAATCAGGCGTGTTGCGCTGCATTTGTCCCGCAATATCGCCCGGTCTCAGCCCAGCCTCGCGCAGGCCCGCGGCAACCGCATCGCTGATCCGGTCAAGTTCGCCCCACGCAACCACTCTATTGCCATGGATGAGCGCAGGCCGGTCGGGCTCTATTTCAGCCGCCAATGCTTTGAGCGCAAAGCCGAAGTTTTCACCCATCCATGCCATATAATTTCAATCCTTCTGTTCCAAACCGATGTTTAATTTGAAAAAGCACCCTGCGCGCCTACACTTTTTGCGAGCCTTCCCACGGGCTTTCCGCTAGGTAAAGTCTACTGATTCGGACATTCATGAAAGGAAGCCGAACGTGAGAGGAAACGTTGTAGAGCTGCGTACGCCGCAGGGCCGCGAAAATTTGGATCAACTCTTAGAAGAGGTAACGATCCGCTGCCCAGAAGACATTCACGATGCTGCCGAAGCAATGGCGCGGATTGCCCAAGAGCGCGGCATGCAAATCGCAATGTGCGATGATATTTCCTCGAAAGAGCCGATGATCGATGCTGATGGCACTATTTTGAATGCTGATATTTTTCGCTGGCTCGACGATGGCGCCCGCTGGTGGGAGGATCACCGGCTTGCTCTGCATTCGCCTTTGCCGCGCGCATGCCGATACGAAAGCGAACCGTTCTGGGTGAATGAAAAAGGCTTCAACACGCGCTGGCGCAATTCCTATTTGGAAGAGATTGATCTCAATGATTTTGAGAAGCGCTCGCTTTGCAAAGCGGCGATTGTGATCCCTGTGCATCTGCCCTTCGGACAGATTTCCGCCAACAGCTTTATTCCAATGGACCGCGATAAGGTGGATCTGAGCGAGGAATTTGCCGAATATGCGACTTTCTTCTCGCATCTGACGCGCCGCTTTATCGCTGGCTATGTTCAGGCTCACCGGACCAAACGCCGCATTCCATCCGATTGCGTTTTGTCGAAGCGTGAAGTGGAATGCCTGCGCTGGGCGGCGATTGGCAAAACCGACAAAGAGATCAGCATGATCCTTGAACGAAGCCACGCGACGATCCGCTATCACGTGCACCGCGCTGGCGAGAAGCTGGATAGCGTGAACCGCGCGCAGACCATCTTTAAGGCTGGGCAATTGGGGTATCTGGGCGCGAATAGTTAGTTTGTTTGGCCTCAAACGCCGGCGCTCTCCTGCGTTCGCTTGGCTTCCGCGCCAATAGGCGCGTCGGGCAGTCGCCCTCTGACTGCCGTGACCAAGAACCAATCAGCCCGAAGGGCTGCAAGGCCGACGGCCGCCCGCAGGGATGCGGCTCTTGAGCCGCATGAGCGAGGATATCGCGCGCCGGATGGCGTGCGAAAAACAAGAACTTTATCCGAGCTTTCTGAGCGGGTCAGAGCCGTCCCAGCCCTCGCCAGCGGCCTTAATCATACCGAACAGATCGGGTGCGCCGGGATCGGGGTCTTGTTGGAGCATTTCGATCAAGCTGCCCGGCCCGCCACCTTTTTCGGGCCCAGGATCGGCATAGATCACCTTTGAATTGCCGAAATTGCCCTCGATCACAATCTTAGCGCCATGCCGCTCGCAGGCCGCATAGGCATCGGCAATATCATCCACCAAGATGCAGACATGGTGCAGGCCGCCACCTACATCCGCATATTCGCCAGTATAGATTGACGGATGATCATCGCGCGGCCGGATCAGCTCAATCTGCATATCGCCCCAATAGGCCAGCGCCAGATCGAAGGTCGCATCGGTGGGCTCGCCGCAATATTTCATCCCTTCAAGGTGGATGCCTTCGAGCAGGAAAAACGGCCCTACGCCCATTGTTTGCGTCCAATGCTCAAGCGCCGCGTCAAAATCATCCGGCACATAGGCCATCTGCATCACCGCGCCCAACTCTGCCAATCCGCCCGCTTTCATGCCCGTCTCCTCACAGATACGATAGTTTTGTCAGAGCAAATGTGTGCGATAAGATTGGCTTAGAACACTGCGTAAATTGCGAGGAAACGCGGCCATGAATGAGATGAAGAACGTCGCTGGCGAACGGTGCCCGGGCCAAAGTTATCAAGATATGCTGGATGGTGATACGCGCACCCCGCCCGACTACCTGTTTGAGCAGACGACCATCGACATGGGCAATAATCCCATCGCGATTGATCCCTACATCAGCGAAGAATACGCGCGTGCTGAGCGCGAAAAGGTCTGGCCCAATGTCTGGCTGTTCGCCGCGCGCGAGGATGAACTGCCCGAAGTGGGCGATACTGTCGTTTTTGAGATTAATGAGAAAAGCTTCCTCATCACCCGCCAACGCGATGGCAGCGTCAAAGCGTTCTACAACGTCTGTCTCCACCGTGGGCGCAAATTGCGCACAGAGAACGGCAACACAACGCAGTTCCGCTGCCCCTTCCACGGCTTCACGTGGAAAGCCGATGGCGATTTGAAAGAGATCCCTTGTGATTGGGACTTTAAGCATCTGGAAGGCAAGGATCTAAGCTTGCCCGAAGCCCGCGTCGAGCTGTGGCAGGGTTTTGTGATGATCACTGAAAACGATGATCTGCCCGACTTCAAAACATGGCTTGGCCCAGCTGCGGATCACTATGATCGCTATAATATGGAAGACCGCTACACCGGAATGTGGGTGGCCAAACGGATCCCGGCCAATTGGAAGGCAACGGCTGAAGCTTTCATGGAAGCGTGGCATTCGGTCACAACGCATCCGCAATTGCTGCCTTTCCTAGGCGATGCCAACACGCAATATGATTTGATTGGCGATCACTTTAACCGCGCGATTACGCCGTCTGGTGTGCTCAGCCCGCATTTGGCAGGGAAAGATCAGAATTACATTCTCGATAAAATGAACGAATTTTCCGGTGGCGGAGATGCTGATACCAATCGCCGCTTTGCCGCTGGCGATGGCGGAGATGAATTTGACAACAATGATCCTTTGGGCGCACGCAAAGTGCTAGCTGAGGCAGGGCGTCAAGGTTTCACCGATCAATATGGCCATGACTATTCCGATGCCTCTGACAGCGAAATCCTCGACAATTTCACTTATAATATCTTCCCCAATTTCGCCCCGTGGATCGGATTTTTGCCGACGCTTTGCTATCGCTGGCTGCCGGGCGATACGCCCGATTGGTGCGTGATGGAGATTCGCCTGCTGTTCCCTACGCCCAAGGGTGAGAAACGTCCGCGCAGCGTTGAGCGCACCTATATCCCTGATGATGAGCCATTTGCATGGGCAGCGGACATTATGGGACCGCAGCTTGCCAATGTATTCGATCAGGATATGGCGAACTTGCCGCATGTGCAGACGGGCATGAAAGCAAGCGCTAACGGCCTGATGGAACTGGGCGCCTATCAAGACAGCCGGGTGCGCCATTTCCAGACTACGCTTGAGAAATATATGAGCGGTGAGTTGCCAGCGAAGTGATCGCTGATAGAGCGCAGGGCCATGGCAAAATTTGATCTGACCGGGCGTACGGCGCTCATCACTGGGGCGTCCTCTGGCTTTGGCGCGCATTGGGGCAAACTGATTGCGGGTTCGGGCGCACGCGTAGCGCTGGCAGCACGGCGAGCAGACAGGCTCGACGCCCTGGCAGGCGAAATCGGTGATGCTGCTGCACCGATCACTATGGATGTGGCCAGCGAGGAGTCGATCATCGCGGGCTTCGATGCGGCAGAGGCAGAGATGGGCGTGGCCGATACGGTCATCGTCAATGCCGGTGTCGACGGCAATGGAATGGCGACCCATGTCTCGCAAGAAACCATCGCGCAAACCCTCGCGATCAATCTGCAAGGGGCGATCCTCACCGCCCGCGAAGGCGCAAAGCGGATGATGGATGCGCGGATAGAAAAGGGGCGCATTGTCATGATCGCCTCGATCACGGCGTTTGAACCTTCGCCCGGCCTTGTCGCCTATGCAGCAAGCAAAGCGGGCGTAGTGCAAGCGACACGAACCCTTGCGCGCGAATGGGCGCGGCGCGGTATTTCGATCAATTCCATCTCGCCCGGTTATGTCCGAACGGCAATGAATGAAGATTGGTTTGCAACTGAGCCGGGGCAAAAGCAGATTGCGCGCTTTCCCAGAAAGCGCCTGATGGAGATGGAGGGGATGGATGATATCCTGCTATTCCTTTCCAGCGACGCCGCAGAATATGTGACGGGTACGGATTTTGTGCTCGATGATGGGCAGACGCTTTAATCTGCGCTACCGCTTCGCTGCTTGAGCGCAGGGTTTTAATCTGCGCTGGCCACTTGACCTTGCGGGCTTGCGCCCGACTCAAGTTCTTTCAGGCAGAAATCAGAAAACCCGACCGCCCGGGTGGGTGCGCTTTTGCGCTCCCTGCCCCTAAGCCAATTTGGGGCGGCGGGCGGGAGCGGGCTCGTTTCTTGCGAAACTCGCCAATTGGTGCTCCTTTGGAAAGTTGGAGCGCTGCAACGTATTTCATGGGTCAGTAGCGGTAGAAGAGGGAGAGGTTCGCATCACACAATCCGCATTGATCTTCACGCTTGCCACTTGCCTTGGCGCGATGGCGCTGGTCGCACTGGTATCATGGCGGATGGCGCGCGAGAATACGGCCACCAGCGACGGGTATTTCCTCGCAGGACGCGGCCTTGGCGGGGTTTTTATCGCAGGCTCTTTGCTGCTCACCAATCTATCCGCTGAGCAGCTGATTGGCCTCAATGGCTCAGCCTATGGCCACAATCTATCGAGCATGGCGTGGGAAGTCACAGCGGCGGTGGCGACCATTGCGATGGCACTGATCTTCCTGCCCAAATATCTCGCTGGCGCCTTCACAACTCTGCCGCAATTTCTGGCCGACCGATACGATACCGGCGTGCAGCGGATGAGCGCTGTCTTGTTCCTTTTCGGCTACGGCCTGGTGACGATCCCCAGCGTCCTTTACGCAGGCTCTATCGCAGTGATGAAGATATTCGCCGTGCCCGAACTATTCGGCATTTCAGACTTCGAAGCTTTGGTCGCGGCAGTTTTGGTGATCGGGCTGACAGGCGCGCTCTATGCTGTGTTTGGCGGGCTCAAAGCGGTTGCGGTTTCTGACACAATCAACGGGATTGGCCTGCTCGTCATGGGTGTGCTCGTTCTGGCTTTGGGCATTTATGCTGTTGGAGGCGGGGAGTGGGTCAAAGGCCTTGCGAAACTTGCGCAGGATAACCCTGAAAAGCTGAACGCCATTGGATCCGCAGAGGACCCTACACCCTTTGGCACGATCTTTACCGGTATGGTGATTGCGAACCTGTTCTACTGGTGCACCAATCAATATGTGATCCAGCGGACATTGGCTGCGCGCAATTTGGCCGAGGGGCAAAAGGGCGTTCTGCTGTCCGGATTTTTCAAAGTCTTCGTACCTTTCTTGATGATGGTGCCCGGCGTGATCGCCTTTCACCTCTACGGGCCGGGATTGGCGAGCATTGATCTGGCCTATCCCACGCTGATCCGCGATTTGCTTCCGCCAGCTTTGATGGGATTGTTTCTGGCGGTTTTGCTGGGCGCAGTGTTCTCCAGCTTTAACAGTCTTGTGAATTCCGGTGCGAC
>CAZAIG010000124.1:0-6879 GCA_964485135.1 uncultured Porphyrobacter sp.
GCGGCTGGCCACGATACAACCTCGGCCACTATGTCGGGCGCGATGCAGGCTTTGGCGCGCGACCCAGAGCAATTTGCGAAAGTGAAGGCTGACCGTTCACTGCTCCCCGGCCTTGTCGAGGAAGCGATCCGCTGGACGACAGCCGTGCAGCATTTCATGCGCACCGCCGCTGAAGATGTTGAGATTGGCGGGCAAGAGATCAAGGCAGGCGACTGGATGATGATCAATTATGTCGCGGCCAATCATGATCCGGCGCAATTTGAAAACCCGCGCGACTTTGATGCAAGCCGCAGCCCCAATCGCCATATGGCTTTTGGCGCGGGCGCGCATCAATGTTTGGGTCTGCATCTGGCGCGATTGCAGATCAAAGTTCTGTTCGAAGCTTTGCTCGACCGGATCGAGAGCGTCGAGCTGGCAGGAGAGCCCAAGCGTTCCAGCACGACCTTTGTTGGAGGGCTAAAAACTCTGCCGATCCGTTTTGCGGCGAGCTAGCTGAGAAGCCTCTGCGCCATCGCGCGCACATCGGCGCCCATATCTTCGCGCTCAAGGGCCAGTGCCAAAGTCGCTTCGACAAAACCCAGCTTGCTGCCGCAATCATAGCGATTGCCATCGAAGGTGACCGCGTGGAATGGCTGGTCGCCAATCATCTTCGCCATCGCATCGGTCAGCTGAATCTCGCCGCCAGCGCCCTTTTCCTGATTTTCGAGCGTGCGCATCACTTCGGGCTGGAGGATATAGCGGCCTGACACAATCTTGTTGGAAGGCGCTTCTGCCACAGGAGGTTTTTCGACCAGACCGCGCACTTCAGTCAGCCCGCCATTCGCTTCACCTGGATCGATCACACCGTAAGAGGAGACTTCCTCATGCGGCACTTCCAAGACACTGATCAGATTGCCGCCGGTTTGCTCATAGGCCTCGACCATCTGCTTCATGCAGCCACTTCCGCCCTTTTTGCCGATCATCAGCTCATCGGGGAGGAAGATCGCAAACGGCTCATCGCCCACAATCGCGCGCGCGCACCAGATCGCATGGCCCAATCCCATTGGCACTTGCTGGCGCACCGTGATGATATCGCCGGGGGTCGCACGCGTAGGATCAAGGACGCTCATATCTTTAGAGCGTTCGCCCATCGTTGCCTCCAGCTCATAAGCGACATCGAAATGCTCAACAATCGCCGTCTTGCCGCGCCCCGTGACAAAGATCATCTGCTCGATCCCCGCCTCGCGCGCTTCATCCACGGCATATTGGATCAGCGGGCGGTCGACGATGGGCAGCAGCTCTTTCGGGATCGCTTTGGTCGCAGGCAGAAAACGAGTGCCCAGCCCCGCCACAGGAAAGACAGCTTTCTTGATTGGTTTTTGCGTGGTCATGGGCAAAGCTTTGCGAGTTTGCAGCGGTGCGGTCAAGCTGGACCCTTGCGAATCTGTCCACGCGGCCTAAAGCCTTGGCGCATGGACAAACTTATCATCCGCGGCGGAAATCGCCTTTCGGGAACGATCCCTATTTCGGGCGCAAAGAATGCGGCGCTCACGCTGATCCCTTGCGCTTTGCTGACAGAAGAGCCGCTCACCCTGCGCAATTTACCGCGGCTGGCGGATATTGACGGGTTCCAGCATCTGATGGGGCAATTCGGCGTTTCGATCAGCATCCAAGGCAATCGTCCGGCGGATTTCGGGCGGGTCGTGACCTATGAGGCGAGCCGCGTGACTTCCACTGTCGCGCCCTATGATCTGGTGCGCAAAATGCGTGCCTCGATTCTTGTGCTCGGCCCGATGCTGGCGCGCGCTGGCGAGGCAACCGTCTCCATGCCGGGTGGCTGCGCGATCGGGAACCGCCCGATTGATCTGCATTTGAAGGCCCTGGAAGCCTTTGGTGCAGAGATTGAGCTGGCTCAAGGCTATGTCAAAGCCACTGCGCCCGATGGAGGCCTTCCCGGCGGCGATTTCGATTTCCCCGTTGTTTCAGTGGGCGCGACCGAAAACGCGCTGATGGCAGCAGTGCTCGCCAAGGGCACCAGCCGATTGGTCAATGCTGCGCGTGAGCCGGAGATTGTCGATCTGTGCAAGCTGCTGACCGCAATGGGCGCAGAGATTGAAGGGATTGGGACCAGTAATCTCACCATCCATGGCGTGAAGCGCCTCAACGGGGCGACCTATGCGGTGATGCCGGACCGGATCGAGGCGGGTTCCTATGCTTGTGCAGCGGCGATCACAGGCGGCGAAGTGCGTTTGGAAGGCGCGCGCGCGGATGAGATGGGCGCGACGATTGGCGCTTTGGAAGCGATTGGCGTGAGCGTTGAAAGCGATGCCAAGGGCATGAATGTGCGCGCTGACGGCCCCTTGCAAGCGACCGACCTCACCACTGCGCCCTATCCCGGCCTTGCCACCGATATGCAGGCGCAATTGATGAGCCTCTTGTGCAAAGCCGAAGGCGCGAGCGTGCTGAAAGAAACGATCTTCGAAAACCGTTTTATGCATGTGCCTGAGCTTAGCCGTATGGGCTGCGATATCTCGACCGAGGGCCGCACAGCGATTGTGCGCGGACCGCAGGATCTCACTGGCGCCGAAGTGATGGCGACCGATTTGCGCGCTTCGATGAGTTTGGTGATCGCAGGGCTTGCCGCCGAGGGCGAGACGATAGTGCGGCGGCTCTATCACTTGGATCGCGGTTATGAGCGGCTGGAGGAGAAGCTTCAGCTGGTCGGCGCGGATATTGAACGGCTGGGTGATTGAGTTTCGGCCTATGCATTGCTGCAAATTGCGATGTTCCAAACTTCCGGTGCTCACGACCTGAGTAGGTCGCTGCGCTCCGGTTCTTCTCTCATCACAATTTTCGCCGATGCCTAGCCCAAAACGTGCCGCTGGCGGTTTATCCTGCCTTGCTCACCAACCACACTCTAATAGCGCTCGCGAGGCCGGGCGGAGTTTCGGCCTGAATGCGCTCGGCATCAATCGCTGCGACAAGCGCATTGATCGGCACGCCTTCTTCCTCGGCAGCCTCACGCAGCATATTCCAAAAGAGGGGTTCCAAGCTGATCGAAGTCTTGTGCCCTTCGATCTGGATCGAGCGCTTAACCGGCGGGTGATAGGGAGGGGTGCTCATTGATGCCGATTGTGCCGCAATCCCCGCTTTGGGTCTAGGCTGCGGCGAAAAGCGGGCGAGGTGTGAACCGGCGCGCAGCCTATATATGAATAGGTGAGCACCGGAAGCGCAAGCCACGCTCGCTTTGCAGCCCAGCATGGGCCCAAAGATCAATACATATGCTGGCCGCCGTTGATACTCATTGTCGAGCCAGTGACAAAGCCCGCTTCTTCCGAGCACAGGAAGTCCACGCCGCGTGCGATTTCGCCCGCTTGACCTAGTCGGCCCACAGGGATCTTGGCGACGATCTTTTCCAAGACAGGCTCCGGCACAGCGGCAACCATATCCGTATCGATATAACCGGGCGCGATCGCGTTGACGGTAACGCCAGCTTTCGCGCCCTCTTGCGCGAGAGCCTTGGTAAAGCCGTGAATCCCTGATTTCGCAGCAGCGTAATTGACCTGGCCATATTGCCCTGCTTGTCCGTTAATCGAACCGATATTGACGATCCGGCCCCATCCGCGTGTCCGCATTCCGGGGAAGCAGGCTTTGGCCATGTTGAAGCATCCGCCCAGATTGATCCGCATGACCTCGTTCCAATCATCGAAGCTCATTTTGTGGAGAGTGCCATCGCGGGTGATGCCAGCATTGTTGATCACAGCATCGATCGGGCCCACGTCAGCTTCGATTTGGGCGCAAGCCTCTTGGCACGCTTCATGATCGCCGACATCAAACCTGTAAGAGGCGATGCCAGTTTCCGCCTTAAGCTGCTCGGCCGCCGCATCATTGCCCGCATAATTGGCGACGACGGTGAAGCCGCTGCCTTGCAATTGTTCGCAAATCGCCCGTCCAATGCCGCGTGTTCCGCCGGTCACTATTGCCACTTTTGCCATCTCTACGCCTCCATTTTACGTATCAACGTGGATAAGGCGTCGCAGTTCCGGGGCAAACCGGCAAAAACGCGCACCGACTGTTGGAATACGAATTCAGCGAGGGAACTGCCGCGGCAGTCGCAGCGGCGCGGATTAGAATTTAAACTGCGTGCCTACGTAAACCGCCTGGTTGTCCTGAACTTTGTCAGATAGCGGTGCCAAGCGGTCGTTTTCTTGGTTGATCCGAACGCCTGCGGTCACGTCCAAGTTCTTTGCCACGCGATAGGAACCGCCGACATCAAGCGACTGCGTACCTTGCCCTTGCAAAGTACCTTCAGCCCGTCCGGCCTTACCTTTGTCAGCAAGCTCGATGCGCGGTTTGAACCGGCTTGGCTTCTTGGGCGCAGTGCCTTTACCCGGCTCGAAACTGGAAAGGTCGGGCGCATCCAACTTGCGCACACTGTCAGGCAGAGTGATTGCGCGCGCTGATACACGGCTGTTCACCCGCGCATTCACCCGTTCAGGCGCGCCTGCAATTGGTCTTGCGAAGCTCTTGTACCCGCGGGCAATTCCAAGGTTATAGCGAGTGGGTTCAATCGCCGCGATAGTTTCGCGCTTGCCAGGGGCAACCTGAGCCGATTTAATCGCAGAGCGTACAGAAATCGCTTTGGCCGTATCTTCGTTGACCCGGACAGCAACAGTCACCGTACGGTCGCCCGTTGGCTGGGTGTTTGTCGGGGTGAAGCGGAAACCGCGCGATTGAACGCGTTCTGCCACGCGGCGCGCAAGCTCTGGATCAACCGATGCTGGCGTAAAAACTGCCCGAACGCTTTCGGATATTGGTGCGTTCGGTGCTGCAAAGCTAACAACAGCTAGGCCTGCGGTAGGAACGCCGAATGCAAGGCCAGCAGCGCCCAGCAGCAAGGGCAATTTGCCCGCTACATTCGCTGTGAAACCCTTCGCCATTCAATCCGCCTGCTTTCTATCTACTTCTCTGCAATGTTCGGCCAACTTCGCCGATGGTTACAACTTATCGCTATCTAAGCCTTAATAGGGCCTGATACCAAGCGTCAGAATGCAAACATATGTTGCTGTTCTTCGACTCGATGCGCGAGTTTACGCTGCGTAAGGGGTAATAAACAAGCAAATTAACTTCTGTGGAGCGATCAGCCTGATATCTGTTGCCATAGGCACACAGCGTACAGATCGTACCAGTGGTTTGCGGATTCGCATTCAGCTTTGGTAAAGCGCGCGGGCGGCCAAAGGTTGCTCCCGCTCTTGCCCGGTTCAATGGGTTGGTTATAGAGGGGCGGCTATATAACGGTTTGAACAGCTAATTTCGCAGGACATTCTCCATGATCGCTAACCTTTCACCACTTAAGACTGCCGGACGATTGTTCCTAGTTGGCGGCGCTTTGGGCGCACTTGCAGCATGCGGCGGTGGCAATCGCCCCAATGCTGATGTCGCCGCGGCTCAGGTGAATACGATTGGTGTGAACTCCTATCTTTGGCGCGCGGCGCTTGAAACTGTGAGTTTTGCGCCATTGCTTCAGGCTGATAGCGCTGGAGGCGTGATCGTGACCGATTGGTACACCAACCCCAGCAATGCAGGTGAGCGGGTGAAGATGACTGTTACCATCCTTGATCAGGATTTGCGTGCTGATGCGCTGCGCGTTGCGGCCAGCCGACAGGTTGTACAAGGCGGCATGTGGGTCGCAGCACCCGTTCAGGCGGCAACTGTGCAAAAGCTTGAGGATATTATCCTCACCAAAGCGCGCGATTTGCGCCGCTCTACTGTCGCTTCCTAAGCCAAACTCGCCTAGACATGCGGCATGACTGATACGCCTGATAATGCCGAGTTTGACCAGCGTTTTGATCCGGCGCAGGCCGATCCGCGCTGGCAAAGCGCGTGGGAGGAGGCCAAGACTTTCGAGGCCGATAGCAATTCGGACAAACCCAAAAGCTATGTCTTGGAGATGTTTCCCTATCCCAGCGGGCGCGTCCACATGGGCCATGTCCGCAATTACACCATGGGCGATTGCCTAGCGCGTTATAAGAAAATGCGCGGGTTCGAAGTGCTCCATCCGATGGGTTGGGATGCATTCGGCATGCCAGCGGAAAACGCTGCGATGGAAAAAGGTGTGCATCCCGGCGGCTGGACGCGGCAAAATATCGAAACGATGAAAGCGCAATTAAAGCGCATCGGATTTGCGCTGGATTGGAGCCGCGAGCTAGCGACGTGCGAGCCCGATTATTACGGCCATGAACAATCTTTGTTCATCGATCTCTACGAAGCGGGCCTTGTCTATCGCCGCCAAGCCGAGGTGAACTGGGATCCGGTCGATATGACCGTGCTTGCCAATGAGCAGGTCATCGACGGCAAAGGTTGGCGCAGCGGCGCGGAGGTCGAAAAGCGCAAGCTTGACCAGTGGTTTCTCAAGATAACCGACTTTGCTGATGAGCTGCTGGAAGGGCTGGGCGATCTGGATGGCTGGCCCGATAAAGTCCGTCTGATGCAGGAAAACTGGATCGGCAAATCTTCCGGCTTGGAGTTTAGCTTTACGCTGTCTGATGGGGCTAAGCTGCCGGTCTATTCCACGCGTCCCGACACAATCTTTGGCGCAAGTTTTGTCGCCGTGGCCGCCGATCATCCGATTGCGCAAAATGCTGCGGCAGGTGATCCGGCAGCGCAGGCTTTCGTCGAGGAATGCAAGCGCGGCGGAACAACCGCTGCGGAAATTGAAGCGGGCGAGAAGAAGGGCTTCAAAACCGGCCTGACCGCTCGCCATCCCTATACGGGCGATCCATTGCCTGTGTTCATCGCCAACTTTGTGTTGATGGATTATGGTACTGGCGCTGTGATGGGCGTGCCGGGTCACGATCAGCGCGACTTTGAATTTGCGACGAAGTATGATCTGCCGATCCT
>CAZAIG010000125.1:0-6631 GCA_964485135.1 uncultured Porphyrobacter sp.
AACAGGATGAACACGCCGATGATGACTGTCGCGCCAAAGCGCCAATTCATCCGGCCCGTTAGCATCATAAAGCCTATCGCAGCTACTGCCATCACAGCAACAGTGGTGGCAATCGTGCCGAGCAAAGTGCCTTGAAGCCAGCCAAGTGCGGCCACAACTGGGCCTGAACCTGCTGGATCAGCTGCCTGCGCCAATGCAGCCGTTGGCGCGAATATCAGCCCCGCAATCATGAGCTTCAGCATGCCTTGAACAGTAGGACGCAAGTTTGAGTGCATTGAATTCATTCCTCAAATTCTCTTTAAATCAATTGCTGTTGCGCGGCGGCTGCGCGCGCGAATGGCTAGAGAGTCGCCCCATGATGGCGGCGACATATTTCTGGGTTTCGCGAATGCGCGGAACACCGCCTGCTCGGATGACCCGGCCAGGGCCAGCATTGTAGGCAGCCAAGGCCTTCTCCAAATCACCGTCGAAACGGTTCAATTGCATACGAAGGTAACGCGCGCCCCCTTCAAGATTTTGCATCGGATCATCGGGATTGACGCCCAGCTCGCGCGCGGTAGCGGGCATCAATTGCGCCAAACCGCGAGCACCAGCGTGCGAAACGGCATTTTCGCGCCAGCGGCTTTCTTGCCAGACCAGCGCATCGATCAGAGACGGGCTAAGATCATAACGAGCAGACAATTCATGCACTTTGGCCGCATAGCGCAGGGGAATGCCGCGCGCATGCTCCGCTGTGTAAGAGGCTGCTTGCTCTGGGATCACTATATCGCCGGGAAGCTGCTCTAGCGCTGCACGCTGCGCCGCTGTCATAGGATCAGATGGATCTACCGCTCGGATTGGCCGCGATGTCTCCGGCACGGAGGCAGGATTGCCGCCAGCAATCCAGCGCGCCTCGCCATCGTCTCCGACCTCCAAAACATCAGCAGATGCAGGCGCAGCGATTAGGGCGCACAAGGCTGCGCCGACAAAAGCGCTAGCCCGTAAATGAATCGCTTTTCTCTCCATCACGCGCTAATGTTTACCCTAATTTCCGTCCAAGTGACAGAAAACATGCAATCTAATGCAAAACTGAGCAATTAAGCCTTAGGGTAAACGCGGTGAGGGGAGCCTTAGGCGCCCTTAACCGAGACCTGATCCATCGCAGGCCCGGGCATCCCCATCGCCGTGGGCGCTTTGGGCCTGTAGGGCGCTTCCAGCGCGGCCACTTCTTCGTCGGTTAGCTCGATATCGAGCGCGGTGACGGCGGCCTCCAGATGATGTGGTTTCGACGCGCCGATTATCGGAGCTGCCACCGAAGGCTTGGTGAAATGCCATGCCAGCGCCATGCTCGCCATGCCCACACCGCGCGCCTTGGCGGCCTTCTCAAGCGCGTTGATCACTGCATTATCGGCCTCATCCTCAGGATAAATGACCTTGCCGAACCCGTCGGTTTTGCTGCGCACAGTCTCTTCGCCCAAAGGCCGAGCGAGCCGCCCGCGTGCCAGCGGGCTCCATGGAATGAGGTCAACGCCCTGATCCTCGCAAAGCGGGATCATCTCGCGCTCTTCTTCGCGGTAGAGCAGGTTGAGCTGGTTCTGCATCGAAATAAACCGAGTCCACCCGTTGGTCCGCGCCACCTCCTGCGCCTTGGCAAATTGCCAAGCGTACATAGAAGAGGCACCAATATAGCGCGCCTTGCCCGCTTTCACGATATCATGCAGCGCCTCCATCGTCTCTTCAATTGGGGTTAGATCGTCCCAGCGGTGGATCTGGAAAAGGTCGATATAATCCATGCCGAGCCGCGTGAGGCTATCATCGACCGCCTGCATCAAGCTCTTGCGCGAAAGCCCGCCTGCATTGGGAGCATTGCGCCACGGGATATAGGCTTTGGTTGCGACCACAATTTCATCGCGCTGCGCCATTTCTTTGAGGAGCTTGCCGGTAATCTCCTCAGACGTGCCGCCCGCATAGCCATTGGCCGTATCGAAGAAATTGATACCCGCTTCCAGAGCGCTGCGAAAGAAAGGGCGGCTTTCCTCTTCATCGAGCAGCCAATCGCCATGCCAGCCCTTGGTCTTGTCACCATAGGTCATGCATCCCAAACACAGCTGCGAAACAGACAGGCCCGAATTGCCAAGCCGAGTGAATTTCATAGGCTCAATCCTTCAAAATATCGCGCAAACTTCCGTCAAAATCCCAGCGCTTATTTGCATTGATCAGGTGGAGCCGCCAATGCTTGGCCGCAGCTTCGGGATCGCCCGCTTCGATCAGATCAATCAGATTGCGGAAACTTTTGATCACTTTCTTCTTTTCATGCGCGGTCGTGTCATCGTGAAGTGAAATGATTTTGAGCGCGACCTGATTCATCAAACCTTGGAGCATTTGGATCACGAAATGCAGCGTTTCATTCCCGCCCAGCTCGACCAGCATCCGGTGCGCTCCGCCAAAGGCGCTGAAAAATTCCTCGGTGCTTTCGCCCTCACCCACGCTTTCTATGCGGTCAATCTCAGCCCGCAATTTCTGTAACTCGGCTTTCGATCCTTTGCTCGCCAGTCGCCGAACGGAGAAAAGCTCAATCGCTAGCCGCGCTTCAAACAGATCGGGGACGCCAACATTGTTGGTTTGCAAGACATAGCTGGCATAGCGCGAAACGCTTTGTACATGCGGGCGGCTAACACGCGCACCGGTGCGCGACCCGCGCGAAACCGCGATCAATCGCTCTGTTTCCAAGATGCGAAACGCTTCGCGCAAAGTTGGGCGTGAGATGTTGAACTGCTCCAACAGTTGCCCTTCTGGCGGGAGAGTCGCGCCTTCTTCTAACTCGCCAGAGATAATGCGCGAACGGATCCTGTCGGCCACCAACTCAGCCGTTTTGGGAACGCGCAATTCTTCTCGTTTTGCAGGCTCAACTTCTTTTACCGAATTGTCCGTCACGTCTTTTGGCTTCCCATCCGCCCATATCGAAGCTGACCTAGTTAGCGAGGTTGCCAAGCTAACGCGGTTCAGTCCGCTTGTCAGCCTTTCAATTGCTGAAATCCTCTGTGCGTGATGCGCAAATCGCTTGCAAAAGCGGCGCGAATGGACTGATAGGCTGCGCCCATGAAAAGCTATCTGACCACGCCCATCTATTACGTCAATGCCGCCCCGCATATTGGCCATGCGCACACCTCTGTGATGGCCGACATTTTGAAGCGCAACCGGTTGGCGCGCGGGGTGGACACGCTGATGTCTACGGGCTGCGATGAGCATGGACAAAAGAACCAGGAGGCCGCCGAAGAGCTGGGCCTGGCGCCGCAAGACTATCTCGACCAGCGCGCAGCCGAGTTTCAACGCTTGTTCGATTTGCTCGGCGTGGATTACGATTTCTATGTTCGCACCACCCGCGAAGGACATAAGGCTGAAGTCGCGCGCGCTGAGCAGCAATTGTTCGACGCCGGGTTGATCGTCAAAAAGAGCTACACCGGCAAATATTGCAAAGGATGCGAGCAGTTTAAGAAGGAAAGCGATCTCAACGAAGAAGGCCGCTGCCCCGATCACCCCAATATGGAATTGGAGCTGATTGACGAGCCCAATTACTTCTTTCCAATGGAGCCATACCGGCAAGCTCTGATCGACCATATCGATGCCAATCCGGATTTTGTGCAGCCCGCGACCTATCGCGGTGAGCTTCTCAAAATGCTCGAAGAACCGCTCGAAGACCTCTCGATCTCGCGCCCCAAATCGCGCGTGTCACTGGGCGTTGAGCTGCCGTTTGACAGCGAGCATGTCACCTATGTGTGGTTCGATGCCTTGCTCAATTACCTCACCAATCTCGATTTTCCTGATGGCGATTATGAGGGCACATGGCGCGCGTGCCAGCACCTCATCGGCAAGGACATATTGAAGACTCACGGCGTCTATTGGCCGACCATGCTGATGGCGCTTGACCTGCCGCTCCCTAAGGGATTGGTCGTCCACGGCCATTGGCTGGGCGAAGGCGGCGTGAAAATGTCGAAGACGCTCGGCAATGTTGTCGACCCGATCGAAGTGGCGGAGAAATATGGCGTGGACGCGCTGCGCTATTTTCTGGCGCGGCACATGCGCACCGAAAGCGATAGCCAGATTTCGGTCGATGCGATTGCGCAAACCTATTCCAGCGAGCTGGCCAACAAATTTGGCAATTTGCTGAGCCGCGCAGGTAAATTCGCCACAGCGCGTTTTGACGGCATGCCTGAGCGTGGCGCATTGGAAGCGTCGGATGAGGCCGTTCGCGCGCAGGCACTCGCAGCAGCTCAAGGGTTTGCCGAGGAAATCACTCTCACCCAATTGCCCGAACGCATGGCCGCATTGGTTGAAGCAGCGGACGCGCTCAACGCCTATTTCGCGGATGCAGCGCCGTGGAATCTGATGAAGGAAGAGGCGACACAGGCGCGGGCTGGCACGGTGGTTTACGTCGCGCTTGATAGTTTGCGTCTGCTGTTTGAGGCATTGCATCAAGTGATCCCCGTTTCCGCTGAAAAGGCGCTGGCGATGTTGGGTGCGGCAACGCCTGCTGCGCCATGGGAGCCGGCTTTGGATACCCTCACCAGCGGCGCTGAATTGGGCGCAATAGACGTGCTGTTTGCAAGAGTGGAATAGAAGCTCTTTGTCAGATCCACGATAATCTCAATCCAAGGCGTCTCGATAGAGACGACTTCGCTCCCGCCCGCCCGAAAGGCGGGAGCGCTAAAGCGCACCCACCCGGGCGCTCGCTCATCATTTCCGCATAACTTGCGTAGAAATGCGGATGCGCTAAACCCCCGCCCCATGAAAAACATTCCCGGCCCCAACCGCTTCGCCCTGATCCTCGCACTGCTGCTGCCAGTCTATTTCGCCTTCGCTGCACTTGGTTCCAAGGTCGGAATCTGGGGATGGCAAACAGGGCTAGGCTCTTTGATCGGCGGCGCTGGGCCGTTTTTGCTCGGTATCGTCGCATTGGTCGGCGTGGTCACGCTGATCATGGCGGTGCGCAAAGCGCCGCGCACCGGTTGGTGGGCTTCGCTGATTGCGATCATTATCCCCTTGGGAGCGTTTGCCTATCTCGGTTCTGTTAGTGACACGGCAGGCGCGAACCCGATCCATGACGTGGCGACCGATACGGCGAACCCGCCTGTTTTCTCAGACGCGATGATGACGGCGCGCGGGGACACATCCAATCCGATCAATGATTACGCAACGCCTCTGGGCGAGATCGAAATGTATTCCAGCGTGGGCGAACCGCTCCAATCGCAATCGCATGCGCAGATCATCAGCGAGCTTTACCCTGATCTTGGCCCGATCCTGATCAATGCAGGCGATGAGGCCAAAGCGCTCGCCGCGGCAACAGCGGCGATGGAAGACATGGGCTTTTCCAATGTGCAAACCAGCGGTGATAGCGTCGATGGCACCGCCGAAACCTTTTGGTTCGGGTTCAAGGATGACGTAGTTGCCCGCGTTGCCAATGGCCGGATCGACTTCCGCTCGGTCAGCCGCGTGGGCCGATCAGACCTCGGCGCGAATGCCAAGCGCATCGCTGAATTGCGCGCGAAAACTGAAGCGAAACTGGCCGAGTAATCAGCCCCCAAACTGCTTCATCGCCAGCGCGCTGCGCTGAAACACAGTGAGCACGCAGAGCGCAGCAAAGCCATAGGCGAGCGGCACGAAATAGTGCGGCAACAGCGCCATCGCGCTGAGCACCACCACCGTCTCCGTACCCTCCGCCAATCCGGTGGAGTAGAAAAAGCTCTTTGTGCCATGCGCATCTGACTTATCGCCGCGCTCAGCAGCGGTGGCGGCAAAGGCGAGGAAGCTCACGCCCGTCAGCACAAAACTCGCGACCAGAACCAGCGCCGCCAGAGTGTTCGCTTCGCTTACGATTCCAAAGCCCAGCGGCACGCTGACGTAAAAGGCGAAGTCCGCGACAATATCGAAATAACCGCCCAGCGCTGTGGGGCCGTTGACTCGCGCCACCGCTCCATCCAGTCCGTCGATGAGGCGGTTCGCTAGGATCAGCGCCAGCCCTGCCGCAAAATGCCCTTGCGCGATGGCCATGGCCGCACCCAGCCCCAGCGCCAAACCGGCAAAGGTCAGCAGATTGGCCGAGACACCCAAACCAGCCAACCGCGCGCCCAATGCGTTCAAAGGCGGATCGATCAGCGGGCGGATCTTCGCGTCGAACATCAGAAAGTCACCAATCCGATCCAAGCGCCGGTCATCGCGGTGGCAATATTGCCCGCGATCCAGCTCTTCATGCCCAGCCCCGCCGCATCTGCGCGCCGCTCAGGGCAAAGCGTCCCGATGGTCGAAACCAACAAGCCCACGCTCGCCAAATTGGCCACACCGCATAGAGCATAGGTCACGATCAACAAGCTGCGCTCTCCCAAAGCTCCGGCAGGCAAAGCCGCCAGTTCCAGATAAGCGACATATTCGTTGAGGATCGCCTTAGTGCCCATCAATCCGCCCGCCGCCTGAGCCTCCGCCCATGGCACCCCGATCAGCCACATCAGCGGCGCGAATACCCAACCAAAGAGGCGCTTGAGCGTCAATTCCTCACCGCCGATCAGCGGCAAAAGCGCGAGCACTTGATCGACCAGATTGACAAGCGCAAAGACCACAATGATCACCGCGATCACGGCGAGGAACAATTGCATCCCGT
>CAZAIG010000126.1:0-6554 GCA_964485135.1 uncultured Porphyrobacter sp.
GATTACACCACTCATTCTGACAATCTTGGCCCGATCGCAGCGGAACTGCTCGCCGCGCACAACGGCGAGCGTAAGCGGGTGGGCGTACACGAACTCACTTGGAACGAAGGCCTGGCAAAGGATGCAAAAATCTGGGCCAATCAATTGGCGAGACAAGGCCGGATGCGGCATTCCAGCAGAGATGCTCGTGAAGGCATCGGCGAAAACTTGTGGGCGGGAACCAAGGGGCGCTTTTCTCCGACGCGCATGATCAATGCCTTCATCCGCGAAAAGCAATATTTCAAACCGGGCCTTTTCCCCGATGTCACGACAACCGGTAATTGGGGCGATGTCGGGCATTATACCCAGCTCATCTGGCCCGATACGAAAGAGATCGGCTGCGCGATCACGGGAAATGCGAAGACGGATTATCTCGTCTGCCGCTATAAACCTTCGGGCAATTGGCGGGGCGAACCTGTTGGTTATGCGGTCCAGTAGCTAACCGACAAATTGATCGGCCACCAGCTTGGCGAAGGCATCGGCGCGATGGCTGATGCTGTGTTTTTCGGCTGGGTCAATCTCAGCGAAAGTCTCTCCCCCAACGCGCGAGGCAGGCACGAAGACCGGATCATATCCAAAGCCCAATTCGCCGCGCGGGGGCCACGTTAGCGAACCGGCGCATTGCCCTTCATAAACCGCGTGCTCACCATCGGGCCATGCCAGTGCGAGAACACAATGGAACGCTGCGCTGCGATCGGTATGCGGCCCGAGCTGTTGAAGCATCCCTTCAACCTTGCCCATTGCCATATACCAATCGCGCCCGGGATCGCCTTCAAACCACTGCCGCTCAGCCCAATCGGCAGTGTAGACACCGGGGCGTCCGCCCAGCGCATCGACCGAAAGCCCGCTATCATCAGCAAGCGCGACTATGCCCGAAGCCTCCGCCGCTGCGCGCGCTTTAATCAGCGCGTTTTCAACGAAGGTAGTTCCAGTTTCCGCCGGTTCCGGCAAGCCTAGCGAGCCCGCCGAAATGCACTTCATCCCATGTGGCTCAAGCAATGCCGAAATCTCGCGCAGCTTCCCATCATTATGCGTCGCGATGACAAGCGAACCAGAACCGAGACGGCGGGTCATCGCTTTACTTCACCGCATCCAATTGCGCTTTGAAGATTGCATCGCAGCCGATGTTGGCTAGACGAAGCAAGCGCAGCAAGCCTTCCTCATCGTAAGTTGCGCCTTCTGCGGTGGCTTGGACTTCAGCGATCTGGCCGCCGGAAATCAGCACGAAGTTTGCATCGGCATCTGCGTCGCTATCTTCTGGGTAGTCGAGATCGAGTACCGGCGTTCCCTTGTAAATGCCGCAGGATATGGCCGCCACCTGAGCCGTGATCGGATCCTCGGTAATATCGCCTGATGCGATCAGAGAATTGACGGCCAGACGCAGAGCGACCCAAGCGCCAGAGATAGAGGCGGTGCGGGTTCCGCCATCGGCTTGGATCACATCACAGTCCAATGTGATTTGCCGTTCGCCCAGCTTTTCCAGGTCGACGACCGCGCGCAAAGATCGCCCGATCAGCCGCTGAATTTCCTGCGTGCGGCCCGATTGCTTGCCGCGCGCAGCCTCGCGCGATCCGCGTGTGTGCGTGGCGCGTGGCAGCATGGAATATTCGCCAGTCACCCAACCTTCCCCTTTGCCGCGAAGCCAAGGCGGAATACGCTCTTCAACGCTAGCGGTGCACAAAACGCGGGTGTCACCAAAGCTGATAAGGCATGACCCCTCTGCATGTTTGGTGTAGCCGGTTTCGATAGTGATAGCGCGCATTTCATCGGGCGCGCGGCCAGAAGGTCGCATGGGATTTCCTTTGTAAGAATCGTTACTCGCTGCGTTAGGCGGCAATCGGGGCTTTGAGCAAGGCTTGTCGTCGCTCGCAAAGCGTATAGATAATGCGATATGGCCTCCGTCACTCTACCAGAATTGTCTCAGCGCGCTCAGGAGATTTTCCGGCTCGTCGTCGAAGGCTATCTGGATAGCGGACAGCCGGTCGGCTCAAAAGTGCTGGCGGGTGAGGGGAGCGTTGATCTTTCGCCAGCTTCCATTCGTTCCGTCTTGGCTGATTTAGAAGCGCAAGGATTGCTCGCCGCACCGCATACCAGCGCAGGACGTATGCCGACGGAAAGCGGGCTGCGTATCTTTGTTGATGGCATGATGCGTGTGGCGGAGCCGAGTGCACACGAGCGCGCGGCGATTGAAGGACGTTTGTCCGAAGCCGGGCCGGTCGAAGCAGCGCTAGAAAAGACCAGCGCCATGCTCTCTGATCTATCTGGCGCAGCAGGTATGGTGATGGTTCCCACGCGCGAAGAACAACTGGCGCAGTTCAGCCTGGTCAATCTCGGGCAAGGGCGCGCTTTGGCAGTCCTTGTCGGTGAAGATGGTGGAGTCGAAAACCGCGTGCTTGAAATCGGCGGCGCGATCAACAACTCAGCTTTAGAGCGCGCGAGCAATTATGTCACCGCGCATTTGGCTGGACGCACGCTTTCAGAGGCCTCTGCTTCAATGCGGGCTGAAATTATCGCCGGTGAGTCTCAGCTCGATGAAGCAAGCCGTGACCTTGTTGAGCGCGGCCTCGCTGTGTGGAGCGAGGACGCTGCCCAGCGTCCGGTGCTGATTGTGCGCGGCCAAGCGAACCTTCTGGATGATGAAGCGCTTGGCGATATTGAACGCGTGCGTTCGTTGCTTGACGATTTGGAGAGCAAGCAATCAGTCGCCGAGCTTTTGGAAAACGCGCGAGCAGCCGATGCCACGCGTATCTTCATTGGCAGTGAAAACCGACTCTTCGCGCTGTCGGGGTCATCGGTGATTGCATCACCCTATCGCGATAGAGAAGGGCGCGTAATTGGTGTATTGGGCGTAATCGGCCCAACGCGGTTGAATTACGCTCGCGTCGTCCCCATGGTTGATTTAACAGCCCGGTCGCTGGGCAAACTTATTGGATAATCGGACCTTTTAAACATGAATGGAAACGACAAAACCGGCGGTGCAAATGATGCATCGGAGGGCATCAACACTGATGCAGCAGACCGGGAAATCGCTGAAGAAATGGCGAAGGATGCGGCCAAGGAGCTTGAGGGCGTGCCAGAAGAGTTCCTTGATGATGGCGGCGAGGATGAAGAAGACAGCGTCGAAGATGCGCTGGCCCGGCTGCGCGGAGATTTGGAGGCGCAGAAGCAGGAAGTGCTCTACGCCCGCGCAGAAACGCAGAATGTGCGCCGGCGCATGGAGAAAGACGCGGCTGATGCGAGGGCCTATGCCGCGACTGGCTTTGCCCGCGATGTGTTGAGCGTTGCCGACAATCTCAAACGCGCGGTGGATTCAGTACCTGCTGAACTGCGCGAGGATGAAAAGTTTAAGGGGCTTGTTACCGGCATCGAGGCGACCCAGCGCGAGCTTGATAAGGTCTTCAAACAGCACGGTGTTGAGCGGGTCGAGGCTATGGGTAAACCACTTGATCCCAATCAGCATCAAGCGATGATGGAAGTCCCTACGGACGAGCATGAGCCCGGCACAATCATTCAGGAAATGCAATCAGGCTATATGATCAAAGACCGCCTGCTGCGCCCGGCAATGGTGGGTGTCGCAAAGAAGCCTGACTAAAGGTCTCTAGCGCTTTGAACCGCTGGTTGCTCCGGGAAAATTGACCAGCAAGTCATAGGCACTGGGGTCAGCAACCCCTGCAATTTTCAACCCGTTCCTTAGCCAGAACGCGTGCTTCACAATCTCGGCCTGCTGCTCGATGCCGTATCGTTCCAATGTCCAGCCCGGCTTTAACGCATAATCATACCGCGCCCACGGCATGCGGTTGAAAACCAGATACCAATCGCCCTTTGTTTGGGTCTGCCAAACATGGACCATTTCGTGGATGAAGTGCCCTTGGCGAAATATGTTCTCAGCCGAAAAATCGTCGCAATAGCCGCCGCTTTTGGGATGAAAGTGCAAATGGCCGCGCGGCGCCATGGTGATGTTGCGCGGTTGAAACGGAAACCATTTGCGGCGCCGGATTGTGACTTTTGCATAGTCGATTGCGGTGCCAAAGATAGAGCGCGCCAGAGCGATCTCTCCCGCTGTTAGCGGGCGCTCGCCGCCAACGGGGCACGCAGCGATCACTTCGTTATCAAAGATGTCCTGAGCGTCGCCGTTCAGCGCTCATCCCCAGCGGCAAGGATCTCTGCTTCAAAACTATGCTTGTCACCGCCGGAAACAATCAACGTCACTTCTGTTTTACCGCCCGGCTGCAATTCCGCAGATGGGTCCATGGCCATCAAATGCAAAGCGCCTGGCTCAAACGACACCTCCGTTCCCTTTTGCATAGGGATCATGCCAGCATCCATCATTTGCACCTCTCGGTTCCATTCCCCGTAAGTGTGCATTTTGGTCATCGCGGCGCCCGCGACATCGGCCGAACGAATAGAGAAGGCCCGGTCGCCATTATAGGCCGCGTCAAAATACACTGCCGCTGGATTGCCCTCTACTGCGCCGAGAACCAGACGGGCATTGGAGATTTCCAAACCTTCAATTCCATCCACCTCTACCGGCGCTTCTTCGGCTTCACCGCAAGCGGCAAGTGCGATTGTCGCGGCGAGCAAAGGTGCTGCGAAAATTCTTGAAAACTTCATGGACCAATATCCCCCTGATGAACGGCTTTTTGCGCCCTACACAAACAGTCTTGTGAATCTAGTGTGCCTGATCCCTTGTGCCAAGCAAAACCGCACCTATATCGCCCTCAGACACTTAATTCACACAACCATGGATTGAGCTGCCCATCGGTTTTGCCCTTTTGGGGAAATCAAAGTTGCGGCGTCCAAGACTAGAAATGGAAACTGGGGTAAAATGGCAAAAGTTATCGGAATTGACCTAGGCACAACCAACTCGTGCGTAGCTGTAATGGACGGCGGCAAGCCGAAAGTGATCGAAAATGCCGAAGGCGCGCGCACTACGCCGTCAATCGTTGCATTCACTAAGGATGAAGAGCGGCTGATCGGTCAGCCAGCGAAACGTCAGGCCGTCACAAACCCCGACAACACTTTGTTCGCAATTAAGCGTTTGATCGGCCGCCGGTTCGATGATCCGATGACCAAAAAGGACATGAAAGTTGTCCCTTACGACATCGTCAAAGGCAAAAATGGCGATGCGTGGGTCAAAGCGGGCGATGAAGAGTATTCGCCATCCCAAATCTCGGCCTTCATCCTTCAAAAGATGAAAGAGACAGCCGAAAGCTATTTAGGTGAAACGGTTGAGCAAGCTGTCATCACCGTTCCCGCTTACTTTAACGATGCTCAGCGTCAGGCAACCAAAGATGCCGGTCAAATCGCTGGCCTTGAAGTTCTTCGGATCATCAACGAGCCAACCGCGGCAGCGCTGGCGTACGGCATGGACAAAGACGACGGCAAAACCATTGCTGTCTATGACCTTGGCGGCGGCACTTTCGACGTTTCCATTCTTGAGATTGGCGACGGCGTATTCGAAGTGAAATCGACCAATGGCGATACGTTCCTTGGCGGTGAAGATTTTGACAATGCAATTGTTGAGCATCTCGCCGCGGCCTTCCAGAAAAAGGAAGACATGGATCTAAAGGCGGATAAGCTTGCGCTGCAACGCCTGAAAGAAGCCGCTGAAAAAGCGAAGATTGAGCTGTCCAGCTCTGCCACGACAGAGGTCAACCTGCCGTTTATTACAGCGCGTATGGATGGCGGCAGCTCCACTCCGCTTCACTTGGTTGAAACGATCACTCGCGCTGACCTTGAAAAACTGGTTGGCGATCTGGTTAAGCGCACGCTTGAGCCTTGCAAAAAAGCTATTTCTGATGCGGGCGTTTCGAAAGACGAAATCGACGAAGTGATCTTGGTTGGCGGTATGACCCGCATGCCGAAGGTCCGCGAAGTGGTGGAAGAGTTCTTTGGCGCGAAACCGCACACTGGCGTAAACCCTGATGAAGTGGTTGCCATGGGCGCTGCCATTCAGGCAGGCGTTTTGCAGGGCGATGTAAAAGACGTATTGCTGCTTGACGTGACGCCATTGTCGCTCGGCATCGAAACAGCGGGCGGTATCTTTACCCGGATGATCGACCGCAACACGACCATCCCGACCAAGAAATCGCAAACTTTCTCGACCTTTGAAGACAATCAGCAGGCTGTGACTATCCGCGTGTTCCAAGGTGAGCGCGAAATGGCAGCGGATAACAAGCTGCTGGGTCAGTTTGATCTTGTCGGTATTCCTGCGGCTCCGCGCGGTGTCCCTCAGATTGAGGTGACGTTTGACATTGATGCCAATGGTATCGTGAATGTGTCGGCCAAGGACAAAGGCACGGGCAAAGAGCAAAATATCAAAATCCAAGCATCAGGCGGTCTGTCGGATAGCGACATTGACCAAATGGTGCAGGATGCAGAGAAGTTTGCTGAAGAAGATAAGGTTCGCCGCGAATCTGCCGAAGCGCGCAACCAGGCTGACAGCCTTGTCCATGCAACTGAAAAGCAGCTGGAAGAGCACGGCGATAAAGTCGATGCGGAAACCAAATCTGCCG
>CAZAIG010000127.1:0-6480 GCA_964485135.1 uncultured Porphyrobacter sp.
GCCTGCGCGGCGCATGACCCGACCTATTACGACCGCTTCAAGAAATGGGCGGATGAGTATTTCTACATTCCCCATCGCCAATGCCATCGCGGTGTCGGCGGCATTTTCTATGATCACCTTGAGTGCGATGATGATCCCAGCTTTGATCGCAATTTCGCCTTTACGCAGGACGTAGGCCGCGCGTTCTTGGACATCTATCCCAAGTTGGTGCGGGCCCGCATGGGAAGCGATTTTAGCGATGCGGACAAGCTCCAGCAGCTCGAATGGCGCGGGCGCTATGCGGAGTTCAACCTCGTCTATGATCGCGGGACATTGTTTGGCCTCAAAACAGGCGGGAATATTGATGCTATTTTGATGAGCCTGCCACCGGAAGCTGTGTGGAGTTGACCGGATTGCCGGCCATGTTTGTGAGTGATCGCTAATGCCGCGCAAGTCCAGCATGCTATGGGCGCTGCGCAATCCCATCAAACTGGTTCCGCTGCTCTACATTGCGGTCATCGCGGTGGGAACGCTCCTCTTGTGGTTGCCCTTTGCAAGAGCAGGAGACGCTGGCGCGCCGCTATCAACGGCTCTGTTTACTTCGGTCAGTGCAGTCGCTGTCACGGGTTTGATTGTCGAAGATACGCCGACCTATTGGAGCGGGTTTGGTCAAGCTATGGTCTTGCTGCTGATTCAGATTGGCGGTTTGGGCACTAAGACGGCGGCCACATTCTTCGCGCTGATCGTTGGGCGCGGTTTTGTATTGGGGCGCACATTCGAGCGCGAAGTAGAGCGCGAACAGCTCAATTTGTCAGACGCGCGCTTTGCATTGAAACTTATCCTGATCATCACCTTGGCGATTGAGTCCGTCGCCACGATCATCTTGACGATCCGCTTTCACACGCTGCACGATATGCCTCTCGCAGAGGCGGCGTGGCATGGCCTTTTCCAAGCGGTCAGCGCGTTCAACAATGCCGGCTTTTCGACCTTTAGCGACAGCTTGATGGGCTTTTCGGCCGACGCGCTTATCTTGCTAACGCTCTCATTCGCTGTGATCGTCGGCTCGCTCGGTTTCCCCGTTTTGCAGGATCTGATCAGGTGCAAGGCGCGCTATCGCGAATGGACATTGCATTCCAAAATAACGCTTTACGGCACGGCAGTGCTGTTGACGCTCGGTTTTATCGTGATTTTGATCGCTGAAGCGAGCAATCCGGCTACATTGGGCGGCATGGGTAGCGGTGAGCGGGTGCTCAACGCTTTTGTTCATTCGGTCATGCCGCGCACGGCGGGCTTTAACAGTTTGGATGTGGGCGCATTTCGCGATGAGACTGTGCTCGCAAACTACATCCTTATGTTTATCGGCGGGGGCAGCGCGGGGACAGCGGGCGGCATCAAGATCACCACGATCACCGTCTTGTTCGTCATCCTGATCTATCAGATCAGAGGGTTGGGCGACCCGGCGATGGAAGGGCGCCAGATCACCAATCGGTTGGCGAGCCAAGCGGTCACAGTGATCATGTTCGCGATCACCTCCATCCTGCTTGCAGCATTCTATCTCGCCGCGCGCACCCCGCACACGCTGGAAGACATAATGTTTGAGTGTATTTCGGCCTTCGCGACCGTGGGCCTTTCGCGCGGGATTACGGGCGATTTGCCGGTTGATGGGCAAGTGGTTTTGATGCTGCTGATGTTTATCGGACGGGTGGGAACGATCACGGCTGCCACATGGCTTGCAATGGGAGCAGCAGGTCGAGGCTCACCTATCCGGTCATCGACACGTGATCCGATCATAGGCTAATCGCAAAGGGGCTTGCCCCTCAGGTATAGAGCGCACATATTCCAAGCACATGCTGCGCCAATATGAACTTGTAGAGCGGGTCCTTGAATATGATCCGGATGCCGATGAGGCAGCGCTCAATCGCGCCTATGTCTACACGGTGCAAAAGCACGGCTCTCAAAAGCGTGCGAGTGGCGATCCCTATTTTAGCCATCCGGTAGAGGTCGCCGGACTAATGACTGACCTTCAGCTTGATCAGGAAACGATCATGACCGCGCTGCTGCATGATACGGTCGAAGACACTCTGGCGACGATTGATGATATCGAGGATAACTTCGGCTCTGAAGTTGCGCAATTGGTCGACGGCGTGACCAAACTTTCCAAAATTGAAGCGATGCCTGAGGATGAGCGGGCAGCAGAGAACTTGCGCAAATTTTTGCTCGCTATGTCGGAAGATATCCGCGTGCTGCTGGTCAAACTTGCGGACCGTTTGCACAATATGCGGACGCTGCATTTCATCAAGAACGAAGAAAAGCGCCGGCGGATCGCGCGCGAAACCATGGATATTTACGCTCCATTGGCTGAGCGGGTCGGCATGTATGAATATATGCGCGAGATGCAGCTGCTTGCTTTTGAACAGCTTGAACCAGAAGCGTTTAAAACCATCAATGGCAAGCTTGATGAATTGCGCGGGCAGGACAGCGGACAGGTCGATGCCATTGCGCTTAATATCAAACAGGCACTGGCAGAGGCCGGGCTCACTGTTGAGGTGTCCGGGCGCGAAAAGCACCCCTATTCGATTTGGAAGAAAATGGCTGAACGCCATGTCTCTTTCGAACAAGTCACTGACATTATGGCTTTTCGCGTTATCTGTGAGGATGAGGCTGATTGCTACCGTGCGATGGGTATCCTTCACACCACTTGGCAGTTTTTGCCGGGCCGGTTCAAAGACTATATCTCTACGCCGAAAAACAACGGCTACCGCTCGCTTCACACTTCACTGATGTATGAAAATTCGATGCGGGTTGAGGTGCAAATCCGCACCCGTGAAATGCATCAGCTGAACGAATTTGGGCTGGCTGCGCATTGGGCATATAAGCAGGCTGACCGGGCCGATGGGGCGGTTAGCTGGCTGCGTGATCTGATCGAAATTGTCGATGCCAGCCACGATGCAGAAGAATTGCTCGAACATACGCGGATGGCGATCTATCAGGACCGCATCTTTGCCTTCACGCCAAAGGGAGCCCTGTTTCAATTGCCGATAGGGTCAACGCCTGTGGATTTTGCTTTTGCGGTCCACACGGATCTGGGCGCGGCAACATTGGGTGCAAAGATCAACGGGCGGCACATGCCTCTGCGCACGCCGCTGGCCAATGGCGATGTGGTCGACATTATCAAAGGCAAGAATGCCGAGCCCGAGCTGTCGTGGTTGAACTTTGTCGTAACTGGTAAAGCGCGGGCCGCGATCCGGCGCGCGGTGCGACAGAAAGAACGCGCGGAAGTTGCCGATATTGGCCGCAAGCTATTCGATGAAATTGCCAGCAGAGTGCCCGCGCGGATCGGCAAAAAGGCGATCAAAGAGGCGGTTAAGCGGCTGGAAATGGTCGATGATGAGGATTTGATGTTCGCCATTGGCGCAGCAAAAATCGAAGATCGCGAAGTGATGGAAGCGCTGGTGCCCGGTTGCACCGCCAATTTTGAAGAGGATGATGACTGGACCAAGCGCGGCTCTACAATTTCCATCCGCGGATTGACGCCCGGCGTTGGGTTTCAATTGGCCGAATGCTGCCACCCAGTGCCGGGGGACCGCATTGTTGGCCTGCGCAAACGCGGCGAGGGTGTAGAAGTGCATGCGATTGATTGCCTAGAGCTTGCGAGCGGAGTTGATAGCGATTGGCTAGACTTGTCATGGGGCAAACGATCGTCCGGCGCTCTCGGTCGGTTGCGTGTGACACTTTATGACAAGCCGGGAACACTGTCAGAGGCGACCGGAATATTCGGTCAGAACCTTGCCAATGTGAAAACGCTTGAACATGTTCAACATGACCCGCCATTTTCCAGTTATGAGATGGATTTGGAAGTGCAGGATTTGGCGCATTTGACCCGCATCCTTAGCGCATTGCGGGCAAGCGAAGTCGTCGCCGAAGCAGAGCGGATTTAGCCTGCACGTAGGGTATTTTGCCCGTCAGGCATGGTATGCTCTTTTCCTACGCATCACCCCTAACTCGCAATCATCCCTAGGTTTCTGCGCAGCCTATTTCACTGCCCCTTAAATCCGCGCGATTAACCATATGGCTGAATTTGAGCATCCTGCGCGGGCGTGTTTTGCATGTCTGAATTAGCAGGCACTGCGAGGAAACGCCATTTGCAAATGGGGCCAAAGCATGACTGCGATAAACCATGATTTTCCGTCTGACGGCAACGCTGAAACCGGCGCAGATCGGATCGCGCAAGCACGCGATCAATCTGTTGTTGGAGCGGGCAATGGTTGGCTGATGCGGCGATTAGAAAATTGCTCGATCAGCGCAAAACTGCGCTTTGCAATTTTTGGCGTGGCCCTTGTGCCATTGGCTACGATCTTTGTTCTCATGCTGCTGTCTCACCATTTTTCGCAGGCGGGCATCGTTCACACAGATCGGGTGGCGTCCCAAGTGAACGTGGCAGAGGCAGCGATAGAGCTGGCGCAGGCATCCAGCCATTTGCGCTCCATGGGGCAAGCGATTGATCCTGAACTTGTGGATCTTGCTCATGCTTCGGTCCTTGAAGCAGGCGAAAAAATGCAGATTGCTATGAACAAGGGCGAGGGAAAATATCCTGCAGACATCTTG
Source organism: uncultured Porphyrobacter sp. (assembly GCA_964485135.1). Classification (GTDB taxonomy): domain Bacteria; phylum Pseudomonadota; class Alphaproteobacteria; order Sphingomonadales; family Sphingomonadaceae; genus Erythrobacter. The sequence goes on from CAZAIG010000127.1 coordinate 4,585, forward strand.
GCCGGCATGAGCAGCGTCCAAGCACAGCTAACCGAACGTCACCGTGCAGTTGAAGGTTTGAACGAAGAAAGCTCTTCCCAAGAACGCGCCGAAGTCATCCGCGACATCGATTCCAGTGTCGCGGTTCTCAAGAAGCTGTTCAACCGCGCCGACATTTATGCTGTTTCAGTGATTGAGAATGTGCTCGGCCAGATCACTATCGCATTTATGGCTTCAATAGGATTGGCTGTCATCTCAACGGCAATCACATTCTGGGGTGCGCGCTCAATTGTCGCCAATCTTGCGGGCATCATCTATCAAATGAAAGATGCAATGCAGCGATTGGCGAAAGGTGAGACCGATCTCGCCATCCCGGGCGATGGTCGCAGCGATGAATTGGGCGCGATGGCCCGTGCCTTAGCGGTTTTTAGAAGTTCTGCCGGACAACTACAGACGGTCACCAAAGACCGCGCGCAGGAAGCGGAAATTGCCCTGAAGCAAGCGAAAGATACCGAGCGTTTGCGCGCAGAGAAAGCGACCGCTTTGCGCAAACTCGCCGATGATTTTGAAGCCTCCATTTTCGAATCGACCCGCTTCGTGGCGAATGCGTCAGATGAACTGCAAAAAACATGCAGCACCATGTCCAATCTGGCAGAGCAATCGACTGGGCGCGCCAATGAAGCGGCAAAAGCGATGGAACAAGCTGCTCTTGGCATTTCGTCGACGGCCTCTGCCAGCGATCAATTCGCGCTTTCCATCGGAGAGATCAGCCAGCAAGCGGCGGCCTCTGCCTCGCTCGCTCGCGATGTCAGAACTTCCGTATCTCAGGCAAATGCCAACATTACTGGCCTGTCGCAATCGGTGGAGCGCATTGGAGAGATTACCGAGCTGATCGGCTCGATCGCCTCGCGCACCAATTTGCTTTCTCTCAACGCTTCGATTGAGGCAGCGCGCGGCGGCGAAGCGGGTCGCGGTTTTGCCGTTGTGGCGGCTGAGGTAAAAGAGCTTGCCGGACGCACGACCCATGCGACCCGGAACGTCGCGGCCATGATTGCGGGTATCCGCGACACAACCCAGGAAAGCGTTGATGGTTTGGCGAGCGTATCGTCTAAGATTGCCAATCTGGAAGAGTCGGCTGTCTCAATCGCGTCGGCTGTTGATCAGCAATCGGTGTCAGGCCGCGAGTTGGCGCACAGTATCGATGCGGTGGCTGCCAACACTGATCAGGTTACGCAAACTTTAGAGGAGGTTCGCGATAGCTCTGTGGAGGTTGGCAGTGCGGCATCGCAAATGCTCAAATCATCGGAAGAAACACAGCGTCATGCAGAATTGCTGCAAAATCAGGCGGTGGAGTTTTTGGAAGAGGTGCGTCAGGGATATCGGAGCATTGATACAAAAGAAGTCAGCGCTGCCTAGATCAGGTCTACCGTCACGGTTAGAGTGTCGCCTTCAGCCAGATCTTCGGCGCGCATGACCTTTTTGCTGACCAGCAAAATCCAGTTCTTCGAGGATTTGCCGAGGCTCGACGCGCCTTCCTCCGCCTTGACCGGAAAGACGCTGGTTTTCCAGCGAGTTTCGCCGATCTGCGCATAGCATTTGACCGATCCGAAACCACGCCTTGTGCCAAACTCCATGCGGTAAAGGGCGGCATGGGTGGCGATCGTCTCCGCTGACTCGCCTTCGAGTTCGACGAGGTGATAAGTCGCCTTTTCACCGCGCCATGCGATGAGGGGGAGGGTGGCGGTCAGTTCATTCGTCATCGTGAGCCACCACTGGTGGCGCGGCGATCCAAGGTCTGGCCATGGATGGCTTCGTCCAAGACAGGCTTGGCCTCGCCATGACGTGTAAGAATGCTCATTGCGAAGCGCTTTTCACGCGCCGCACAGGCACGGGAATATTGCAGATGTCAGCGCCGCC
>CAZAIG010000128.1:0-6421 GCA_964485135.1 uncultured Porphyrobacter sp.
GGCTTGCCGGTCACGCCCATTGCGGCCTCTTTCAAGGCTTCCGAATGGGTGGGGTGCGCGTGGCAGGTATAGGCAATGTCCTCGCTCGTCGCGCCGAATTCCATCGCTTGCGCGGCTTGCGCGATCATCGTGCCTGCCACCGCATTGATGCACCACACGCCCAGAACGCGGTCGGTTTCCGCATCGGCAATGACTTTGACAAAGCCGTCAGTGTCGCGGTTCGCCTTTGCGCGGCTGTTCGCCATCATCGGGAACTTGTTGGACTTGATGGTGTGGCCTGCTTCCTTGGCTTCTTCCTCGGTCAGGCCAACGCCAGCGAATTCGGGCATGGTGTAAACAACGCCGGGGATCACGGCATGGTTCACAATGCCGGTTTCGCCCGCGATATTCTCTGCTACCGCTATGCCTTCATCCTCCGCCTTATGTGCGAGCATGGGGCCGGGGATGCAATCGCCAATCGCCCACACGCTGTCGACCTTGGTGCGGAAATCGTGATCGGTTTCGATCTGGCCGCGATTGTTTGTCTCAAGCCCGATATTCTCAAGGCCCAGCCCGTCCGTATTGGGGCGGCGGCCAATCGAGACGAGCACGGCATCAGCCACGATCTCTTCCGCATCTCCGCCAGCGGCGGGTTCAACGGTGAGCGTAACCTTCTTGCCTTTGACAGAGGCGCCTGTAACTTTCGTTTTCATCTTCAGAGACATGCCCTGTTTTTTGAAGATACGGCCCGCTTCCTTGCGGACATCCGTGTCCATGCCAGGCAGAAGCTGATCGAGATATTCAACCACGGTCACATCCGCGCCAAGCCGGTTCCACACGCTACCCAGCTCAAGGCCAATAACTCCGCCGCCAATCACGACGAGATGGCCGGGAACCTTGGGCAATTTCAGCGCGCCGGTGGAATCGACGATCAATCCCTTGTCATTGTCGACTTCGACATTGGGCAGCGGTGTGACCGATGAGCCAGTTGCAATCACGATGTCTTGCGCAGTGACGGTTTCGTCACCCACTTTGACCGTGTGCGCATCCTGAAATGTCGCGAGGCCTTTGACCCAAGTGACCTTGTTCTTTTTGAACAGGAATTCGATGCCGCCCGTCAGCTCGCCAACGGCTTTGTCTTTCTCGGCCATCATCGCATCCAGATCGAGGCTGACCTTGCCCGTCTTGATCCCAAAGGTTGCCATCGCGCCATCATGCGCTTCGTGGAACAGTTCCGATCCGTGGAGCAGCGCTTTTGACGGGATGCAGCCCACGTTGAGGCAGGTTCCGCCCAATGTCTCGCGTGCTTCGGCGCAGGCGGTTTTGAGGCCCAATTGCGCAGCGCGGATCGCGGCGACATAGCCGCCCGGACCAGCGCCGATAACCAGAACGTCATAATCGTAAGAATGGTCAGCCATGGGGTAGGTAGTCCTTTAAAGGTCAATCAGCATCCGGGTCGGATCTTCGATTGCGTCCTTGATGATCTTGAGTGCAGTCACCGCTTCGCGTCCGTCGATCAGGCGGTGGTCATAGCTGAGCGCGATATACATCATCGGGCGGATCACGACCTCGCCATTCACGGCAACGGGGCGATCCTCGATCCGGTGAAGGCCGAGCACAGCGCTTTGCGGCGGGTTGATAATCGGGGTCGACATCAGCGATCCAAACACACCGCCGTTCGAGATGGTGAAGGTGCCGCCCGTCATATCGGCCATGGTGAGCGAGCCATCGCGGGCGCGCGCACCGAAATCGGCAATATCTTTCTCGATTTGGGCAAAGCCCTTGGCCTGACAATCGCGGATCACGGGAACCACGAGGCCATTGGGCGCTGAAACCGCAACCGAGATATCGACAAAGTCGTGATAGACGACTTCATCACCCTCGATATAGGCATTGACCGCAGGCACATCTTTAAGCGCGAGGCAGGCCGCCTTCGCGAAAAAGCCCATGAAGCCCAGCTTGATATCATGCTTCTTGGCGAACAGATCTTTGTATTTGCCGCGCGCTTCGATCACTGCGCTCATATCCACATCGTTGAATGTGGTGAGGAGGGCGGCTTCTTCCTGCGCGCCTTTCAAACGTTTGGCGATGGTCTGGCGCATCCGCGTCATCTTCACGCGTTCGGTGTTGCGCGAGCCACTTGCTGCTGGTGCAGCGGACACGGCAGGTGCAGCGCTGGGCGTAGGAGCGGGCGTATCGCCGCCGCTCTTCTTCGCTTTCGCTGCGGCCAGCACGTCTTCCTTGGTCAGGCGGCCATCCTTGCCCGTGCCTTTGATCGTTGAGGGGTCAACGCCATGCTCCAATACGGCGCGACGCACCGCAGGAGACAATGTTTGCGCGGCGTCACTGCTTGCGGGCGCTTCAGAGGCAGCGGGCGCAGGCGCTTCTTTCGCCGCAGCAGGAGCGGTCGAGGCACTCGCGCCTTCTTCGACCATCGCGATCAGCGCGCCGACTTCTACCGTATCGCCAACCGCGACCTTATGCTCTGACAAGACGCCAGCGACGGGCGAGGGCACGTCAACCGCAACCTTATCAGTCTCTAGCGAGGCAATCGGTTCATCAACGGCCACGGCATCGCCGGGCTGCTTTAGCCATTCGCCAACGCTGGCTTCGGTTACGGATTCGCCAAGGGCGGGAACTGTGATTTCAGTGGCCATGATTTTCGGTTCCTTGGGCCTATTTGGATTTCGGTTCTGGAAGGCCCAGCGCCTCAGCGACGAGAGCTTCCTGTTGTTGTTGGTGACGCTTGGCAAAGCCGGTTGCTGGTGATGCGGCAGCATCGCGCCCGGCGTAGATCGGACGCATGGTTTCGAAACCAGCGCTTCGGAGCGAATTTTCGATCCGGTTTTCGACGAAGAACCAACTTCCATTGTTGGATGGCTCTTCCTGACACCAAACGACACTTTCGAGATTGGTCATGCGCTTAAGACGAATGGCGAGTGGATCACCGGGGAAGGGATAAAGCTGCTCAATGCGAACGATGGAAACATCATCCAGCTTCTCCTCATCGCGCTTTTGGATAAGGTCATAAGCGACCTTGCCGCTGCACAGCACAAGGCGCTTGATTTTCTTGTCTGCTGCTGTGTCGGTTTCCATCGCGGGATCGGATTTGATCCGTTTGAATTGCCAGTCGCCCTGAAACTCAGCTGCCGGGCTTTTCGCGATCGGATGGCGCAGCAAGCTCTTGGGGGTCATAATGACAAGTGGCTTACGGAAATTGCGCAACATTTGCCGGCGAAGCACGTGGAAATAATTGGCTGGCGTTGTGATGTTGCAGACTTGGATATTGTCATTCGCGCACAGCTGGAGGAAGCGTTCTAGACGCGCTGAGCTATGCTCTGGCCCTTGCCCTTCGAACCCATGCGGCAGCAGCAGGACGAGGCCATTCGCGCGCAGCCATTTCGCCTCGCCGCTAGCGATATATTGGTCGATCATGATCTGCGCGCCATTGGCAAAGTCGCCAAATTGCGCTTCCCACATCACGAGAGATTTGGGATCAGCCATGGCAAAGCCATATTCAAAGCCCAGCACGCCATATTCGCTCAATGTGGAGTCATAGACTTCAAACTTGCCATGCGGCAGCGTGGTTAGTGGAATGAACTTCTCCTCGGTCTTTTGATCGACCCAGACCGAGTGGCGTTGGGAAAACGTGCCGCGGCCAGAATCTTGACCCGACAGACGTACGCCATATCCTTCTGTCACCAGCGAACCGAAAGCGAGCGCCTCGGCTGTGGCCCAGTCGAAACCTTCGCCGCTTTCAAACATCTGCTCTTTCGCTTTGAGCACTCGGCCCAAAGTTTTGTGGATCGTCAGATCATCGGGGACGTTGGTGAGCGTTCGGCCGAGGCTCTCGAACAACTTAGGCTCGATAGCCGTTTCAATATTGCGCCGCGCCGTTTCGGGATCGGCCGGCTTGTTGAGGCCCGCCCACCGACCACCAAACCAATCCGCCTCATTGGCTTTATAGCTCTTGGCAGCCGCAAAATCTTCTTCAAGCCCGGCGACGAATTCCTCGCGCAGCTCGGTCGCATCGCCCGCAGTGATCACGCCCTGTTCGATCAAGCGGTCGGAATAAATGTCAGAGACCTTGGGATGTTTGCCAATCGCATCATACATCAGCGGCTGGGTAAATTTGGGTTCGTCGCCCTCATTGTGGCCAAAGCGGCGGTAGCACCACATGTCGATCACAATATCGCGCCCGAAGGTCTGGCGATATTCGATCGCCAGCTTGCATGCGAAAGTCACCGCTTCGGGATCGTCGCCGTTCACATGAAGGATCGGCGCCATGACGCCCTTCGCCACGTCGGAAGGGTAGGGCGAACTGCGAGCAAAGCGCGGCGAGGTTGTAAAGCCGATCTGGTTGTTGATGATAAAGTGGATACAGCCGCCAGTATCATATCCATTTACGCCCGAGAGCGAGAGACTTTCCCAGACCACGCCTTGGCCAGCGAAGGCCGCATCGCCGTGGATAAGGACCGGCAAAACCTCTTTCTTATTGTCGAGATCGTCGCGGATCGCTTGCTGAGCGCGAGTTTTACCGAGCACAACCGGATTCACTGTTTCCAAATGCGATGGGTTGGGCACAAGGCTCATATGCACGTCAATGCCATCAAAGGCGCGGTCGGTGCTGGTGCCAAGGTGATATTTCACATCGCCTGAGCCGCCGACATCCTCTGGATTGGCGCTGCCGCCGGAAAATTCGTGAAAGATCACCTTATAGGGTTTGGCCATCACATTCGCGAGTACGTTCAGCCGTCCTCGATGTGCCATTCCATAAATGATCTCGCGCACGCCCGCGGTGCCGCCATGTTTGATGACCGCTTCAAGCGCAGGGATCATGGACTCTCCGCCATCCAATCCAAATCGCTTTGTCCCGACATATTTCTTGCCAAGGAACGCTTCGAATTGCTCGCCGCGAATAACGGCTGCGAGCATTGCTCGCTTGCCTTCAGGCGTAAATTGGATCGTATCGCCTGGGCTTTCGAACTTGTCTTGAAGGAAACGCCGCTCTTTTGTGTCGGCAATATGCATGTATTCTAGGCCGACATTGCCGCAATAGACCTCCTTCAGACGGCTGTGCAGCACGCCAACTGTGGTCCATTCAAAACCCAGAACACCGCCGACATAGACTTCTTCGGCTTCCTTGCCAGCAAGACCGTGGAATGCCAGCGTCAGATCTTCGGGTTCACCTTGCTTTTGGCTGATATCCAGCGGATCCAGATTGGCCGCAAGATGCCCGCGTACACGGTAAAGCCGCACCAAAGTCATTGCTTTGTTGGACAGGTCAGAAGCGTATTCCAGCGCCTGATCGTCCACCGGCATGCCCGCCGCTTTTACCGCCTTTTCGACAGCAATCTTCATCGCGGTCGGGTCGAGCGCCTGTGTCAGATCATCTTCTGCAGAGCCACCAACCTGTGGCCAACGCGGATTGCCCCATGATGGGCCCGGCTGAGGCCCAAACTCATCGGTGTCAGGATAGAAATCGAAAGGTTCATTGCCCATAATTAGGTCTCCCGGGGAGGCGTGCTAGTGTGCAATTATGCCAAAGCGATCAGGCCATTTCCTTCAGCATAGCATCGAGAGTAGTGCCTAGTTCGGATGGCGAGGGCGAAACGCGGATGCCCGCGTCTTCCATCGCCGCGATCTTGTCGTCTGCGCCGCCTTTGCCGCCAGAGACAATCGCACCGGCATGGCCCATGCGGCGACCGGGAGGTGCCGTGCGGCCTGCGATAAAGCCCACCGTAGGCTTGGAGCGACCCTTGGCTGCTTCTTGCTTGAGGAATTCGGCAGCTTCTTCTTCAGCGCTGCCGCCGATCTCGCCGATCATGATCATCGATTTCGTATCAGGATCATCGAGGAAAAGGTCGAGGACGTCGATAAAGTTGGTGCCGTTGACAGGATCACCGCCGATGCCGACCGCTGTTGTCTGGCCTAAGCCGACGGCGGTTGTTTGATGCACCGCTTCATAGGTGAGCGTGCCTGAGCGAGAGACAACGCCGACGCTGCCCTTCTGGAAGATAGAGCCTGGCATAATGCCGATCTTGCACTCATCGGGCGTCAATACGCCGGGGCAGTTCGGACCAATAAGGCGCGAGTTTGAACCGGTGAGAGCCGCTTTTGCGCGTACCATGTCGAGCACCGGAATGCCTTCTGTGATGCAGATGATCAGCTCAATTTCTGCATCGATAGCTTCGCAAATCGCATCCGCTGCGAAGGGAGGCGGCACGTAAATGCACGATGCCGTTGCGCCAGTTGCGTCTTTAGCCTCTGCAACCGTGTTGAACTGAGGCACGCCGATATGCTGACTTCCGCCTTTGCCGGGCGTGACACCTGCGACCATTTGCGAGCCATAAGCAATCGCTTGCTCCGTGTGGAATGTGCCGGTGTTGCCAGTCATCCCTTGGGTGATGACCTTGGTGTCTTTGTTAATGAGGATGGACAT
>CAZAIG010000129.1:0-6333 GCA_964485135.1 uncultured Porphyrobacter sp.
AGCGCCCGCGCGTTTGAAGCTCATCAAAGTCTCCAGCACCAGCGCATCGTGGTCGCCTGCGCCCGCCGCTGCTGCGGCTTCGATCATCGCATATTCGCCGCTGACTTGATATGCGAAGGTCGGCACTTCAAAGCGCTCGCGCACAGCGCGCACAATATCGAGATAGGGCAGGCCGGGCTTCACCATGACGCTGTCGGCGCCCTCAGACAAATCAAGCTCGACTTCGCGCAAAGCCTCTTGGGCGTTGGCGGGGTCCATCTGATAGGTTTTCTTATCCCCTTTCAGCGCATCGCCCGATCCCACCGCATCGCGAAAGGGACCGTAAAAGGCGCTCGCATATTTGGCGGCATAGCTCATGATCTGAACATTGTGATGCCCGCCCATCTCTAGCGCCAAGCGGATCGCGCCAACGCGCCCATCCATCATGTCCGATGGGCCGATTATGTCGCAGCCCGCCTCTGCCTGATTGATCGCTTGATCGACCAACATAGCCACGCTGTCATCATTGGTGACATAGCCATCAGCATCGAGCAGCCCGTCCTGACCGTGGGTGGTATAGGGGTCGAGAGCGACATCGGTGAGGATGCCTAGGGTCTCGCCGCAAGCATCCTTCACCGCCTTAATCGCGCGGCAGGTGAGATTATCGGGATTATGCGCTTCCTCGCCGCTCTCGCTGCGTTTTTCCGCCGGTGTATTGGGAAAGAGCGCCACGACGGGAATGCCTAAGCTGACCGCCTCTTTCGCGCGCTCAGCCACCAAATCAATCGACCAGCGCGACACGCCCGGCAGGGTGGCGACAGGTTCCTCAACGCCTTTGCCCTCGGTCACAAAGAGCGGCCAGATAAAATCCGCCGGTGTCAAAAGCGTTTCGCGATGGAGAGCGCGGCTCCAACCAGAGGCGCGGGTGCGGCGCATGCGCAGATTGGGATAGGATGCAGTCATAAACGGCAGCTTTGCCGCAAATCCATCAACCTTGCAATTGGCGGATTATTCGCTCTCGCCGCTGCCGCTAGTCTCAGGAGCAAGCACGCTGGCGGCATCAGTGGATCTGTCATTGGCCCGCTTGGGCGCAGTGCCCAGCCGCTCGATCTCGCGCTTTGGCTGGGTGCTTTCGGTCTGAACCTGCACCAAGTCTTCCAATGCGGCGGCCGGTTCGATCTGCTTCAATTTCCTAAGAGCGCTGCGGAAATTTGCGAGTTCGCTACCCGACAATTGCGAACGCGTGACATAGCTAACGCTGGCCGGGTTTACTGCGCGGCCATTGCGATACATTTCATAGTGAAGATGCGGTCCTGTCGACAGGCCGGTGGAGCCAACATAGCCGATCACCTGACCGCGCCGCACGCTTTGCCCGCGGCTGACCGCCATCCGGCTCATATGGCAATAGCGGGTCTGCAATCCGCCGCCATGGTCGAGCTTCACCGCAATACCGCAGCCGCCCATCCGGCCAGCGCCGACAACTCGGCCGCTGGTGACAGCAACAATCGGCGTTCCCGTCCGCGCGCGGTAATCTTGCCCGCTATGCATCCGGCGGTAGCCAAGGATCGGGTGACGCCGCATACCAAAACGCGAGGATATCGGTCCCGGCACAGGCGCGAGCAAGCCCTTGCGCTGCTCACCCACGCCCGATGCTTCGAAGAACTTGTCGTTCTTGCCCCAGCGCATCAGCTGCGTCTTGGGCTTATCGCCGCGATCAATGCCTGCATACATCAGTTTGCCTACACGTCGCTCGCCAGTCGCAGCGCGGCTGTATTGCAGGATCATATCAAACGTATCGGTCTCGCGCACATTGCGCTCCAGATCGAACTGGCCGTCGAGCGCGCGGAGATATTCCTGCACGGCGCTGGCAGGCGCGCCAGCTGCGCGAGCCGAACGGTACAGGCTGCTCCCCACCGTGCCGCGAATACGCAGCGGTGTGTTGTCGACGCGGATGGGCTTGCGCTTCAGTGCAAGATTGCCCGACGCACCGCGCGTCACTTGCAATTCCAGATCAAATTTCGCGCGGAAGCTCAAATTTTCAAGCGGGCGCGCGGATCCTTGACCGGCCCGCCTGCCCAAAAGCAGATCAACCTGCGTTCCCGGCTCAATATCCGACACTGCCATCGTGCCGCTAACCAAAGAGCTGACACGGCGCGCATCACCCCTGCCAACACCAGCGCGGATCAACATACGGGTGAAGCTGTCGCCCTTGGCCAAGGTCGCAACCAAAGCGACTTCGGGGCGCTCTGGCGCATTTTTAAGCGGGATCACCGAAGGTGCCGCACTCATCCGGCGGCCGCTATCCGCGCCAAGTCCCAAAGGCGTGATCATCTGGCTGCGCAATTCATCCTGCACATCTTGGCTGACCGGCATAGCGGGGCGCGCTTCGAGCGGAGCATACTGGGGCCAAAAAGCGAGAGCGAGCGCTGCGAGGACAAGCATTGTCACAAGCCCTCTGAACCAGCGCAGACTGCCAATATCCTCGGCCAGATCAGGGGTAAGATCCAAGCTGCTCAACCGGTGCGACATTTGCGCTTGCCACGCATCATACCGCCCGCGCCAACCGCCGCCGCGTCGGAAAGTGGTGCGGGTTGCCCGATGGCTCGTTTTGGCTGCAGGCGCAGCAATCTCAGCTTTGGGTGCCGGTTTGCGGCTCTCCTTTGCGCTTTGCTCGACCTCTTGCGGCTCATTCGCGGTTTGGAGCCAGCTTGGCTGCTCGCCCGAAACACCCACGCCAAAGGGGTCGCGCGCATTACCTGCGCCTTTCTCCCCCCCAATGTCGCGTGGTTGATCCAAATCGAAGCCTTTCGTGCTGTCAAAGCGCAATATGCAATAAGCCGTCGCTCATTGCCTAAAAATGTGTGGTCAAACAAAGTAAACAGCGCGTTAATCCCCCGCCCAATAGACGGAAAATCAGCCCATATGTGCAAGGAATGGCGTTAAGGCGAAAATTTCGCCAGTAATTTCCTTGGTCATTTCACCTTTGCAGGCGTTGCTGCGTGGCCGCTTCACTGGCACACAGAACGCAGAATTATGCGCCATTCCAGCACCATTAAGGCGGTTCTTGGCCCGACCAATACCGGCAAGACACATCTCGCGATTGAGCGGATGTGCGGCCATTCCAGCGGGATGATCGGCTTTCCGCTGCGGCTGCTGGCGCGCGAAGTGTATGACCGGGTCCGCGCGATTAAGGGTGACGCTTCGGTTGCGCTGATCACTGGCGAAGAACGGATTGAGCCGCCCGATGCGCGCTATTTTCTCTGCACGGCTGAGGCGATGGATAGGCTTGGCGGAGGCAAGAATGGCCCCCACGCTTTTGTTGCCTTAGACGAAGCGCAATTGGCCGCCGATCCTGAACGCGGACACATCTTTACTGACCGACTGCTGAATGCACGCGGCCGCGAAGAAACGATGCTGCTGGGTTCCGCCGCGCTGGAACCGGTGGTCAAAGCGCTGGTGCCAGAGGCTGAACTGGTTGAGCGCCCGCGCTTCTCCACCCTCACCCATGCGGGCAGTTGCAAATTGTCGCGCCTGCCCCCGCGCAGTGCGGTGGTCGCATTCTCTGCCGAGCAGGTTTACGCCATGGCCGAAATGCTGCGCCGGTTCAGGGGCGGGGCGGCGGTAGTGATGGGGTCGCTGTCGCCCGAAACGCGCAACAAGCAGGTTGAACTATTTCAGAATGGCGAGGTGGATTACATCGTCGCCACTGATGCGATCGGCATGGGCCTCAACCTTGATTTGCAGCATGTTGCCTTTGGCGCGCTGACTAAGTTTGATGGACGCAGAAAGCGCCGGCTGACCCCTGCTGAAATGGCGCAGATCGCTGGGCGTGCTGGCCGCCATCAGCGCGATGGATCCTTCGGCACATTGGGCGGCGTGCGCCAAGAAAAAGCGGGAACAAAGGGCGCGGCTCCTGAGTTCACCGAGGAAGAAATTTACGCGATTGAGGAGCATCAGTTCGCGCCGGAGACCAAGCTGTTCTGGCGCAATGCAGAGCCGCGCTTCGACAGCATAAGCGCGCTGATCAGCGATCTGGAGGAGGCTCCGCGCAATGAGGTATTGCGCCGCGCACCCCAAGCGATTGATCTCGCCGTGCTCAAGTCCCTATCCGAAACTGCGGTAGCGGGTACCGTCAAAGGCAAAGCGCAAGTTCAAAGGTTCTGGCAGGTCTGCTCGCTGCCCGATTTCCGCACAGTCGGGGCAGATACGCATGCACGCTTTGTTGCGCGGTTGTGGCAAGACCTCTCGCAAGGCTATCTCGGCAGTGATTTTGTAGCTGCGCAAATCGCCCAGCTTGACCAAATGCAAGGCGGGATAGACACTCTGCAAGGGCGCATCGCCGCCATCCGCTCATGGGCCTATATCTGCCAGCGGCCCGATTGGGTGCTTGCACGCGATGAAATGGCCGCTAGAGCCCGCGCGGTCGAAGCAAAATTGTCAGATGCGATCCATGCGCGGCTGACCGAGAGATTTGTCAATCGAAGGACGACGATTTTAATGAAGTCACTGGGCGAAGATGGTTCTGCATTGCCGGTAAAGCTGGAGGATGACGGGCGCGTCACGGTAGAGGGTGAGGCGATTGGCACCTTGCAGGGCTTTCGCTTTGTCGTCGATCCGCAAGCGGCTGTGGCGGACCGCAAGATGCTGCTGGCAGCAGGCGAAAAAGCTCTGCCTGCGATTTTGGCGAAACGCGCAGCGGAGCTGATGTCATCGGGCGCTGATGATCTGGTGCTAGCGAGCGGAGAGATACGCTGGGGCGACAGCGTGCTCGCTTCGGTCGAGATGCCCGATGATTTTGCCAGCCCGCGCGTGACACTGTCGCGCGAGGTCGCGCTTTTGCCAGAGACCAGTCGCGCGCAAATGGAGACAGGCCTGACCGCATGGCTGACGGGCAAACTTGCACCGCTGGAACCCTTGGTCAAATTGGCCGCCGCCGCGCGTGATCCCGAAACAGGGTCTCAGGCGCGCGCGCTTCTCCACACGCTGATTGCCGCAGGCGGCGCCCTCAGCCGCGAAGAGGCTGGGCTGGAGCATTTGCCCAAGGAAATGCGCCCATTTCTGCGGCGGCTTGGCGTAACATTTGGCGCGCTCGATGTGTTTGCGATGCCGCTGTTAAAGCCAGCCCCGCGCGTCGCTTTGCATGCTTTGGGCGTGGATAAGCGCGCTTTGCAAGAAGCGATGCTGCCCACCATTGCTGCAGAAGGTTTTGAAAAGACTGCGCTGCCCGCAGGCTACCGATTGGCAGGCGAACAAGCGATCCGAGTTGATCTGGCGGAGAAAATCCTGCGAGCGGCGTTTGATATGCGCGCCAAAGCAGAAGGGAAGCTGTTCCGAATTCCCTTAGCGCTCGGGATTTCGATCGGATTGGAAGAAGCCAATCTGCTCAGCCTGTTTCGCAGCGCTGGCTTCACCCTGCAACCCGCGCCGCAATTGGCAGAGGGTGCCTATGGTCCGCCTGCTCCCGACAAATGGAACTGGCGCCCGGGTAAGCGCGGAGCGCAGCGTCGCAGGAATCACGAGCAGAGCAAGCGTCGCTCAAAGCCGCAGGGTAAGAGCGGCAAAGCGCCTGGCAAACACCCAGCTGGCAAGCGTCCAGACAAGAGGCCGCACGGCAAAAAGCCGCGCAAAATTGATACTGGTCCAGCCCGCGCACCCGGTGCATTTGATGCTTTGAAGGATCTGATCAAATAGGAGTGCCGTCCATCTAATGCGTTTAGACCGCCTGCTCGTCTATCTCCGCCTCGCGCGCACTCGCAGCCTCGCCTGCGCTTTGATTGAAGAGGGGAATATGCGGATCAACGGAGAGCACGTGCGTCGGACTAGCGAAGAGGCGAAGGTCGGCGATGTGCTCACATTTGCGCAAGGCCGCCCGCCACATACGCAGGTCCGCATCATCGAATTACTTGAGATCCCTACCCGCCGCGGACCGCCAACAATCGCGCGCTCTCATTATCGCGAGCTTGACCGCAGCGGCGAAACCGCCATAGCAGGCACAAACACAGCTGATGATTAAAGAGGATCACTTTTCATGACTTACGTCGTCACCGAGGCATGCATCAAATGCAAATATACTGATTGCGTCGAGGTTTGCCCCGTGGATTGCTTTTACGAAGGCGAAAACATGCTGGTGATCAACCCATCAGAGTGCATTGATTGCGGCGTGTGCGAACCAGAATGCCCGGCCGAAGCCATTCTTCCCGACACCGAAGACGGTCTTGAGAAAATGCTCGAACTGAACACCAAATTGTCTGCGGAATGGCCGAACATTACGAGCCAGAAAGAGCCACCTGCCGATGCCGATGATTTCAAAGGTGTTGAAGGCAAGTTTGAGAAATTCTTCACCGAAGCGCCCGG
>CAZAIG010000130.1:0-4840 GCA_964485135.1 uncultured Porphyrobacter sp.
TGAAGGGGCTTGTTCCATTGAGCAAGTTTGTGTCTGCTGCGCGGATTGCGCGGATAAATCATCGGTTTCCTACACAGGCTCATCCAGTTAGAGATTGGTGGCTAAGCGCTCTTTGACAATCGAATGGCCATTTCTGCTTTTGCGCCGACTTGATCTTAGACCAACCACCCCGCTGTGCCGTTTTGGCTGGCGGGGTTTCGTGCATTTGGAAGGCGTCTTCTACAAATGCACATTTCCGTATGTACTTTATCAACTTGCATATTTTGCATGGGTGGCGTTCGGATCAGGCCCGCACGCCATCGATATAGCGGTCAACGTTCTTTTCCAGCACGTCCATCGGCGCATTGCCACCGAGCACGACAGCATCGTTAAACGCTTTCATATCGTAGGCTGAACCAAGGGTCTTAGCGGCTTTTTCCCGCAGCTCAACAATGCGAGAATGACCCAATTTATAGCCTGTCGCCTGTCCCGGCCAGCTGCAATAGCGATCCACTTCGCTTTCAACTTCCTCGCGTTTTGAACCATTGCGCTCGACAAAGAACTGCACAGCCTTGTCGCGGCTCCAGCGTTTGGAGTGAAGGCCAGTGTCCACAACCATCCGGCAGGCGCGGAATGCGAGCGATTGAAGGTAACCGAGGCGGCCCACTTTGAACTCATCATAAGCGCCCAGCTCATCGGCCAATTGCTCACCATAAAGTGCCCAGCCTTCTGAGAACGGGTTGAACGCTAGGATCGACCGGATCAGCGGTAGGCGGTTGGAATATTCGCCTTCCCAAACATGGCCAGGGATTGCCTCGTGAAAAGTGAGATCGGGTAGGTCATATTTGCGGTGCAGATCGGTCGTGCGCAGATTGATCCAGAAGCGCCCAGGAATGCTGCCATCTTTGCTGCCAGCCCCTCCGTAGGCGCCAGGCGCACCTGCTTCTTCGTTGATGGGGATGCGGCGGACTTCGAGAGGAGGATCAACCAAAGTGTTAAAGGCGCGCGGCATTTCGCCTTTGATCCAATTGATCTGCTTCCAGATGAAATCCATGATTTCCTTGCGGCCCGCATCCCCTTCGGCAAATTTGTAGCGCGGGTCTTTGGAAAGGCCCTGCATTCGCTCGCCCACTGTCCCCTGGGTATAGCCAATCTCGCGCAGGATCGGGTCCATCCGGGCATGAAGCGCAGCAAGCTCTTCCAAACCTTGGCTGTGAACTTCGTCCGGTGAAAGAGTGGTCGTGGTGGATGAGCGCAAAGCCCATGCATACCATTCATCCCCTTGCGGCTGGGCCCACATACCCGGATTACTCTTGGCCACTTTGCGCAATGCGTAAAGCTGTGCCAGCTGTGCTTCCAATGCGGGCGCGATCTTGCTGGTAATGACCTCTTTCGCTCCGGCCAAAGCGACTTTCGCCTCGGGCAGCGAGGAAGCCTCCAAAGGCGCGAGCAAAGCACCGCCTTTCATCGCATCAAGCAGAGTGTTTTTGAGCTGCGGTGTTGCTTTATCGAGCAGGAAATCGGGCGCAATCACACCCATCGCCTGCGCTTCTTTTAGTCGATCCAATTCCGAGCCAAGCACATCGGGCAGCGCGTTCAAACGTTCGATGTAATAGAGGACATCATCGCCATTGCGCAAAGGGTGCTGAGCGCTGAAAAAACGCTGCATATTGATGTAGGTGCCGCAGTTCTGGATCACCAGATAAGGGTTTGTCTGCCAGCTGCCGATGGGTGTGTTTCCATAAGGAAGCTTCATCCCGTCGAGCGCCAGAGCATAGCCGCTTTCCACCACATCGAGATTGGTGACGGTTTCAGCATCAAGGTCTTGCCGCCGCCAATTTTTGACCAATTCAAGGTCGCTTGCAAGCTGGCTCGCAAGTTTGGCTTTGCCTTCTTTGCTTTGATCCTGAAGCTTGCCACGAAGTCCGGCGTATTGGCCGGTATCCACGCCCGCTCCCGTGGCTCGCTCCGGCTGATGCGCGAGAAGATTGTAGGCCACTTTTTCAAGCAAAGCATTGGCCGCTGAAGCCGCACCCTTATCTATGAAAGGTGGAGGAGGCGGGCTAATCGAAAGCGGCGATGGCGCGGGCTGCGCCGCGCAAGCGGGAAGCAGCGCAAAAGCAGAAACGCCGCCAAGCCCTCCGCCGATTTTGGAGAGAGCTTGACGGCGTGAAACTGAGGTCTTGGTGGTGTCGGTCATGCGCCAATGGTGGCGCGCGCTAACCCAAGTGTCAAACCAGCCTTGTCGAAAGGCGCTTTAGTCTTTCATGCTGTCCGGAACGATCCCGCCAGCATCGGCAATGCCTTGCATCACAGCTTTGTGCAAAGCGATGTTGTCCTCTGCCGTGCCTGAATAATTGGTGTTACCAAGCTCGCCCGCCAATTCCTTGCGGTTTTCATAGCTCGGATCGATCTGAACCAGCTTCATCAGATCGACGATTGAGGTCTGCCAGTTGAGTTTGTCTGAACCCGGAATGTTGCCAATGCGTGCGGCCACGTCAACGCCGCTGATTGCTGCGCGCTTTTCTGGCTCTGCGGTCGGTGCAGGTGCGGCGGCTGCTTCACCTTCGACCTTGTCATCGTCGCCAAAGATTGCGTTTTTGATTGAACTAAAAATTCCCATGGAAAACTCCCTCTTAAGCAGGGTCAAATCCCCGCGAATCCATGGACTAAAGATGGGGAGTAGATGCAATCTTTGCAAGCGGCTTTCGCTAAGCTGCGCGGATTGCTATTTGGCTCTTCGCAATGAACATAACCCTTTCGATCATGATGCTGGCGGCGATCGCTCTTTTGGCCGGGGCTGCTTTCGCCTGGCTGAAACGGGGCGAACGCAAGCAGGCCAGTTTAATGGCTCTGCTTGCGCTGATTATGATCGCCAATATTGCGATCTGGACTGTCCCCGATGATAGCGGAAACGCGCCGCTTGACGGGGTTGAGGAGTAGACTGCGGTAAGAGCGCGTAGCGGCTATGTGATCGGGCAATCCGGAGAAAGGCGGAAGTCCAAGTAATTGTCGACAGACGCCATCAATTCTTCGGTTTCATTCTCGAAAAAGTGATTGGCGCGTGGGATCTCTTCATGGTGGATCGTGATGTGCTTTTGCGTACGCAATTTATCGACCAGCTTTTGCACGGCGATTGGTTGAACCACCGTATCAGCGGCCCCTTGCACAAAGATGCCCGATGCTGGGCAAGGCGCAAGAAAGCTGAAATCATACATGTTCGCTGGCGGCGCGACGGAGATAAAACCGCGCACTTCGGGCCGGCGCATCAGCAATTGCATGCCGATCAGCGCGCCAAAGCTGTATCCCGCGACCCACGTAGTTTGCGATTCCGGGTGAATGCTCTGAACCCAATCAAGAGCAGAGGCGGCATCAGACAATTCGCCCACGCCATTGTCGAAGCTACCTTGACTGCGACCGACACCGCGGAAGTTAAACCGCAGAACGGCAAAGCCGCGATCCGCAAACGTTTTATACATGCGCTGCACAATCCGGTCGTTCATTGTGCCGCCGCCTTCCGGATGCGGATGCAGGATCATCGCAACAGGAGCGCGAGGGCGGGGCGGAGGCGTAAAGCGCCCTTCGAGACGGCCTTCTGGACCGGGAAAGATGACGGATGGCATGGGTCGAATAACCTGACAGAAAAAGATTGGGCCGATACGCCGGTTGGCGTTGGCAGAACGCGCGCTATATAGGGATTGTTACAAAAATCGCAATTCTTTCGGAAACCGCACCATTCAGGCACGCATTTATCTTGATCATGCCGCTTCATCCCCGCTGCGGCCAGAAGCGCGCGCTGCCATGGAAGAAGGTTACCATATCTGGGCGAACCCTTCTTCTCCGCACGCAGAGGGGCGCGCTGCGAAAGCGGCGCTTGAAGATGCACGGGCGCGAGTGAAAGCGGCACTGGGTTGGTCGGGTGAGCTGATTTTCACAAGCGGTGCGAGCGAGGCGCTTTGGATTGCGCTTAACCGGTGCAAGGCCAAACGGCGGATCGTAAGCGCGGTGGAGCATGATGCGGTGTTTCGTGCGGCACCGGATGCGGTGCCATTTGCCGATGATCTGGCTTTTGGCGATAGTGATTTGCTCGCTATCCAGCACGTCAACTCAGAAACCGGCACGATCAATCCGGTTGCGCAAATGGTAGAAACCATTCGTCCAACCGGCGCATGGGTTCTTTCCGATTGTTCGCAGAGCGCGGGTAAAATGCCATTGCCGGACGCAGATATGCTGGTGATCTCAGCGCACAAATTCGGCGGACCGATTGGGATCGGCGCTCTGATGGTGCGCGACTACGCAATGCTGAAGCCCATTGGCGGACATGAGCGCGGATACAGGCAGGGAACAGAGAATATGCCTGGAGCGCTGGGCATGGCAGCCGCTTTAGAGGCGGGTGAGTGGACGACGACGACGCAACAACGCGCGGGTTTTGCGAAATCGCTTGGCAAGGACGTACTCAATATTGGCGAACAATGCGATTACATCTTTGCGCTCACTCATCCCACTACGAGCGCCCAAGCCTTGCTGATCCGGTTAGACGGTGCAGGTTTTGCTGTGTCGGCGGGCAGCGCGTGTTCGTCTGGGACGCTGAAGAAAAGCCGTGTGCTCCATGCTTTTGGTGTGTCCGATGATGTCGCCGCGCGGACCATTCGCGTGAGCATTGGATGGAATACGACGGCAAAGGATTTGGAAAAGTTCGCCGGGGCTTGGAGCTCGCTTGTTTGAAGGTGTCTGGCCACCCGCGCCCTCCACCCTTCCACCCGGAGTATTTTCGGATAAAATCCGGGCGGAAGGGTGGAGGGCGCGGGTGGCGCGGCTATAGAGACAAAGACTCATGATCTATCTCGATTACCAAGCGACC
>CAZAIG010000130.1:4940-6309 GCA_964485135.1 uncultured Porphyrobacter sp.
GGTGGCGCGGCTATAGAGACAAAGACTCATGATCTATCTCGATTACCAAGCGACCACGCCCTTAGCGCCCGAAGCGCGCGACGCGATGCTGCGCCATCTCGACGGACCGGAAGGAAGCAGTTTCGGCAATCCGCATTCGCCGCATCGCATGGGCCGGCTGGCCAAGGCCGCGATTGAGACCGCACGCGAGAAAGTCGCCGCACTCTGCCCTGCCGGTGGTCAAGTCATCTTCACCAGCGGCGCGACCGAAGCGCTCAATCTGGCAATCCGTGGCCGCGTGCATGATGGACCCGTCGCGCATACAGCAATCGAGCATTCCGCAGTGGGCGATACTGCCGATGCGGACAGCGCGCGCTATATACTCGATGTCGATATGCAAGGCATCTGCAACCCCGCTCAAGGCGTTCCCAAAGCCGCTGCAATCCTCGCCATCATGCAAGTGAACAATGAGATCGGAACTGTCCAGCCGATCGCTGAATGGGCCGCGCGCGCGAAGGAAGTCGGAGCGCTGCTGCTGGTCGATGGTGTGCAAGCTTATGGCAAGATGGCGCTAGCGCCAGAAGCCGATATGATCGCAATCTCTGCTCACAAATTTCACGGTCCCAAGGGCGTCGGCGCGCTATGGGTGCGCGATGGCGTGGATTTGAAAGAGGTGCAAACGGGCGGCGGGCAAGAGCATGGATTACGCTCTGGCACGCTTTCTCCAGCGCTGATCGCCGGGATGGGAGCGGCGGCAGAGCTGGCGGCGACGCGAATGGAAGAAGATGCCGCGCATGTCGAAACCCTCTGGAACCGCGCGCGCGAATTGTTTGCCAATTGGACGCTCAATGGCAGCGAAACTGCGCGTTACAAAGGCAATCTCAACATTCGCAAAGACGGTGTGGATGTCGCGCGGCTGATGTCCGATTGCCGAGACATCATGTTCTCGGCTGGCAGCGCCTGTGCGAGCGGTTCTGGGCGTCCCAGTCATGTGTTGAAAGCGATTGGTCTCACCGATGCCCAGGCAAAATCTTCTATCCGTTTGGGCTTGGGCCGCTATACGACCCTCGATGAAATTGAGCAGGCAGCCGACGCGATCAATGCCGCTGCAAAGGAACAGGAATAATGACCATCCGCGTTTGTTTCACCGACCCCAAAGGCAATTTGGTTGAGACCGCTGGCGAAGATGGTGACAATCTGCTGCGCGTTGGTCAAGCGGCTGGATTGCCGCTGGAAGGGACATGCGAAGGCCAGATGGCTTGCTCTACCTGCCATGTGATTGTGGCGGCGGAGTGGTTTGACACACTCCCCGATGCGAGCGAGCTGGAAGAAGACATGCTCGACTTTGCAGCTGGCGTGCGCCGTACATCGCGGCTCGCCTGCCAGATTG
>CAZAIG010000131.1:0-6185 GCA_964485135.1 uncultured Porphyrobacter sp.
ATTGCCGCAACTGAGGGCTGGACATTTGGCGCAGTTTGAATCAAAGGGCGTGTCAGCAACGGATTGCCGGCTTAGCTCAGGTGGTAGAGCAGTTGATTTGTAATCATCAGGCCGCGCGTTCGAATCGTGCAGCCGGCACCGTTGTTAAATTCTCCGAAAACAGACAAAGTTGACTTCGGTGCCATAGGCACCGCAAGGCCGAATGGCCGCCCGCAGCAGCGCGGGCTTGCCCGTATGCTGCGAGGAGATCGCGCGCCGGATGGCGTGCGGGAATCAAAAACTATCCTCTTCCGCGATACCCCTGCACCCCTTGATCGGGCACCCATAGCCCATCAGGCGCAGCGCCGCTTTGCCAGAACACATCGATAGGGATACCGCCGCGCGGATACCAATAGCCGCCAATGCGCAGCCATTTGGGCTTCATTTCGTCAAACAAGCGTTGGCCGATACCGACCGTCACATCCTCGTGAAAGCCGTTGTGATTGCGGAAACTGCCGAGAAAGAGCTTCAGGCTCTTTGATTCGACGATTGTCTGTTCCGGCGCATAATCGATCACCAGATGGGCAAAGTCAGGCTGGTTTGTCACCGGGCACAGCGAGGTAAACTCGGGCGCAGCAAAACGCACCAAATAGGTCGTGCCAGTCCGCGGGTTGGGCACATAATCCAGCACTGCATCCTCTGGCGAAGTCGGCAGGGGGGTGTCTTGGCCCAGAAACTTAGGCGCGTTATCAGGTGTGTCACTCATGCCGCGCTGTTGCCGCGAAGTAAGGATTAGTGCAAGCCTTAGGCTGGACGCTGGCGATAAAGTGCCTATTCACGCGGTGTTATTTCACCGCACCACCGGCACACAGGCCGAAAGTTAAAAGCACCGATACACATCATGCGCGCAACCGCCTCTCTTCTTCTCCTTTCAACAGCTCTTGCATCGGGCGTCCCGTCTGCGCCAACCTTTGCCCAAAGTTCCGCGCAAGACTTTCAGCTGCCATCATCAGCGACGCCCACACCGACACCGTCTGTAGAAGGGCCAGTGGATGATAGCGGGCCTGTGCCTACACCGCCGCGTCCAGCGCCGACCCAAACTCCTGCGCCGTCAAATACCCGGCCATCGGTGCTGAGCCCAACGCCTACTCCGACTGAGGCACCAACGGACGCACCCACGGGCCAGCCAAGCGGTTCAACCTCACGCCCCGTTGTGCAACCAATCCCTACATCAACCCAAAGGCCGCAGCAGCCAGCGCAAACGCGCCGCGTGCCTCAGCCGGCCCAAACCCGCGTTCCTGTAACGGGTGATGAGCCAGTATCGCGCAGCGTGATCCCGCAAGAACGCGCGGATACGCCCGCTTCTGAAGAACAAAGCACTGTTCCGGTTGAGCCTGAGGCGAATGACGCAGCCACAGCCAGCTCATTAGAAACGGCTCCTACACAGAGCACCTCACCAGAGCCCGCAAATGCGCCCACTACCGAAACGTCGATGCGCACAATGCCGCGATGGCTGATTGGGGTCGGCGCTGCGCTACTCGCCCTTTTGGCCGGCCTGTTTTTCTGGCGCCGCCGAAAGTCAGCGCAAGATGGCAATGCCGAACTTGCCGAAGCGCCTATTGCAAAGACTGCGAGTGAAGACACTGAGCCGCAAACTGCCGGGCCAGAAGTCGCGGACAAAGCCCCAGCAGCCACCGCGGTCAACAGCGCTGCCAAAGCGCCGCCGCTAGCCGCTGCGCCAGCAGAAACATCGGCGGACACGGCTGCGCCTAACCTCGATCTCAAACTAGAGATTGAGCAGCTGTCGCGTTCGATGATGATGATGTCATTGAAATGCCGCGTCACTATAGCCAACCGATCAGATAACGCCGCGCGGGATATCACCGTTTCCGCTGATATGGTCAGCGCCAATCGCGCATTGCCGATGGAAGCCCAAACAGCGGGAGAAACAGCTTCCTTGCCCAGCATTGGGTCGCATGAGCGCATTGGTCCGCACAAGACATTTTCAACCGCCGCCACATTGACCTTGCCGATCCAGCAACTGGCCGCGTTCAAACAGGCGGGTAAGCCGCTTTGCGTTCCGCTGGTCCGTGTCCGTCTGGATGCGAAAGGTGCAGAGCCAATGTTCCGCACATTTGTTGTCGGGATTGCTGCCAATCCAAGTTTGACGGCCAGCACCAAATTGCAACCTGTGCCGCTTGACGGGATCCCCGGAAGCTACCCCAATGTGCGGCAACGCCCGCTCGACATTGCGCCCAAGTCAGAGGCTCCTGCAAAAGCACCGCAATTCTGAAGCCTCGACGCAGGGAGACCTGCGCGCTAGACCGGCGGCATGGATAGTTTGATTTCAACCCAGGCCCTTGCTGATCAATTGGACGCAGATGATTTGGTCGTGCTGGATGCCTCGGTCCATCTACCTGCTGCAAATCGAAATGCTTCGGAAGAGTTTGCCACCGGCCATATCCCCGGCGCTCGTTTTTTTGATCTTACCAGACTAGTCGACAAAACCAGCCCCGTGCCGTCGGCCCATCCGCGCCCCGGACAATTGACCGAACTGCTCGCCGAATGCGGCGTGACTCAAGCAAGCCGCGTGGTCATTTATGACGATAGCGCAGTGCGCACATCAGCGCGCGCGTGGTTCTTACTGCATGCGCATGGTTTCGAAAATGCCGCCATATTGGATGGCGGACTGGCGAAATGGAAAGCGGAAGGGTGCGCTATGGAAAGCGGCGTTCCAGAGGTCGCTAAGGCAGAGCCTCTCGCGCTCAAATCGCCCAGCCGGTTTCGCTACAAATCCGATATGCTCGCCAATCTGGACAGCGGGGCTAGCCAAGTGCTCGATGCGCGGGACAATGGCCGCTTTTCCGGCAGCGTTGTCGATACAGTTCATGATATGCCGAGCGGGCACATTCCGAATTCTTGCAATCTGCCGTTTGGATCGGTTTTCGCAGACAATGGAACCTATAAAACCTCAAGCCAGCTTGAGGAATTATTCGAAGCCTCTGGCATCACTGCAGACAGCCATGTCACCACAACATGCGGCAGCGGCGTAACGGCATGTGTGCTGCTGTTCGCGCTGCATTTGACGGGACGCAATGACACTGCGCTTTATGATGGCAGCTGGCTCGATTGGGGCAGCGATCCTGATACGCCCAAGGCCACTAGCGTGCTAGCGGCGTCATGAAATCGGGCAAAAAACCACTAGGGCCTGCCACCAAGCTTGTCGAAGCGGGGCGCAACCCCAAATGGACCGGCACAGATGGTCAGCCGCGCGTCGTCAATCCGCCAGTCTGGCGCGGCAGCACGCATCTGTATGCGAGCGAAGCGGAGCGCAAAGAAGCGCTCAAGGACAATAGCGACGGCACTTTCTATTATGGACGCAGAGGCGCACCCACTCAATGGGCTTTGGCCGAAGCGCTGACCCAGATGGAGCCGGGCGCTGATGGCACCGTGCTATACCCCAGCGGAGCCGCTGCAATCACCGCATCGCTGATGGCGGTTCTGCGCCCGGGCGATGTCTTGCTGTTGTCCGACAATGCCTATGAGCCCACACGCACAACCGCGCTTGGCATTTTGAAGCGTTGGGGCGTTTCGGCGCGGTTCTTTGACCCGCTGGACGTGGACGGATTTGCCGATCAGTTTTGCGCGCAAACCAAAGCGGTCTGGCTGGAAAGCCCTGGCAGTCTGACGATGGAAGTGTCCGACGTGCCCGCCCTTGCCGCGATTGCGAAGGAACGCGGCGCGCTCAGCCTGATCGATAACACTTGGGCCAGTCCGCTGGGCTTTGCGCCGCTGACCCACGGCTGCGATGTTAGCGTAATGAGCCTGACCAAACATGTGGGCGGGCATTCTGATCTGATGATGGGTTCAGCCAGCGCCGGGTCCAAGCTGTACAGACGGCTACGCCAGACAGCGCAGCAATTGGGCCATGTTGTCTCGCCCGATGATGCAGCACTCGCGCTGAGGGGATTGCGCACGATGGGCATTCGCCTTGAACGCAGCACGAATAGCGCGATAGAGGTCGGCAATTGGCTGCGTAAACATCCCAGGGTCGCGCATGTCATGTGTCCAATGCTGAAAGGCGACTCGAGCTATGCGTTATGGAGCCGTGATTTCAAGGGCGGATGCGGCCTCCTCAGCTTCACCTTGGAGGCTGGCACCTCCGAAAAACGCGAAAAGCTGGTCGATGCGCTGACTTTGTTTGGTATTGGTTATAGCTGGGGCGGATTTGAAAGCCTTGCTCTGCCATTCGATGCACAGACTACACGCAGCGCGACCGATTGGCCGCCACAAAATTGGAACGCCGCAGATGGTTTAGGCGTTAGACTATCTATAGGTTTAGAAGACCCCGCAGACTTGATCGCTGATCTTGATCAAGCGCTAAACAGGATGAACCAATAAATGAGCGCACCCGCTCCCCCAACACCAGATACGCAAGCCGTTACTGAAGAGGCTCTAACAATCCCGGGGCAGGCTTGGAGCCTGGGCGAGCCAGCCGCCGAGGCAGAAACTCTGGTCGCAACCGATGGTTTGGTCGATGCTGTCTCTTCCCAAAGCGCAACGGCCGGTAGCTTCATCGAAAAATTGAGCGACGCTGCGATCACAATCGGCAGCACGACTATATCCGTCTTGGATGTTGTTCTGGTGGTCGGTGTGATCGCGCTGGTCATTGGCCTTGCGATGCTGGCGACACGGCTATGCGCCGCATTGCTCAAACGCGCGACCCGGCTGGATGCGACGCAGCAATTGTTGGCCCAGAAAATATCGACGATCCTGATATGGGGCTTTGCGTTTTTCCTCGGCGTTGATTTGCTTGGAATTGACCTCACCGCCCTTGCCTTTTTCGGCGGTGCTTTCGGCCTCGCGATTGGTTTCGGCCTTCAGAAAACCTTCGGCAACCTTATCTCAGGCATTCTGTTATTGCTCGATAAGTCGATCAAGCCCGGTGACGTGATTTCGGTTTCCGATCAATCGGGTAATGAAAGCTACGGCCAAATTCGCAAGATTGGGATTCGCGCGATTTCCGTCATTACCCGCGATCAAACCGAATATCTGATCCCGAACGAAAATCTGATGACTAATCAGGTGGTTAATTGGTCTTACTCTTCGAAAGAAGTACGGGTCAAAGCGCCAGTGGGTGTCTCTTATGATAGCGATCTGGATCTGGTTGAGGAGCTGCTCTACCGCGCCGTGGATGAAACCGACCGCATTCTCACGCACCCCAAACCGCGGGTTAATCTGATGGAGTTTGGCGATAATTCGGTGAATTTTGAAATCCGCTTCTGGATCCGCGATCCCGAAGGCGGTTTGGCCAATATCCGCTCCGACGTGCTCAAACGAATTTGGCAGCTGTTCAAAGAGAATGACATCGAAATTCCTTTCCCGCAGCGCGATTTGCATCTCAGGTCGAGCAAGCAAATGGACCGACTTATCGAGGTAATGTCCGAGAAAAAGTCAAGTAAATAGAGCGCTTTGCCTGGTCACATATTGGCGCAATAGGTTTGCTACCACTATGGCAATCCATTCTCGCTGGCGATTCTGCGCTGAGGTGCCGATATCGGCGCCATGACACAAACCGGAACTATTTTTCTTGTTGGCGCAGGCCCGGGTGATCCCGATCTCCTTACCTTGCGGGCTGCGCGCTTGATCGAGAGCGCTCAGCTGATTGTGCATGACGGCCTGGTTGATCCCGCTATTCTCGCCATGGCGCGCCGCGATGCGCGGCTCATTTCGGTGGCGAAGAAACGCGCGCGGCATACTTTGCCGCAAGAGGACATCAACGCATTGCTGATCCGCGAAGCTTTGGCGGGGCGCGATGTGGTGCGGCTGAAAGGCGGCGATCCGCTGATTTTTGGGCGCGGCGGCGAAGAAGCCGAAGATGCCCGCGCAGCCGGTGTTCCGGTGGAAATCGTACCGGGCATTTCTGCGGCCAATGGCGCGGCGGCGGCTTCGCAAATTGCCCTAACCCACCGCGATGCGTCCTCTATCGTCAGCTTCGTAGCAGGGCAATGCAAAGGTCTTGCCGATCAGGATTGGTCGGGCCTGGCAGGAAAAGGACGCACGCTGGTCATTTATATGGGCGTCAAAACCGCGCCCCAGATTGCCGAGAAATTGATGGATGATGGCCTTGCGCCTGATACGCCCATCGCGGTGATCGAAAATGCGGCGCGTCCGCAAATGCGCGTGTTGCGCGGGCCGCTCGCCGG
>CAZAIG010000132.1:0-4445 GCA_964485135.1 uncultured Porphyrobacter sp.
TTTCGGACAATTTGCTCCACTGGTATGATGCCCATGCGCGCGATTTGCCGTGGCGTAATCCTCCCGGTGCGCCGAGGCCCGATGATCGAAGCTGGCCTTATCGTGTCTGGCTATCCGAAGTGATGCTGCAACAAACAACGGTTGCGGCGGTGAAGCCTTATTTCGCGAAATTTGTCGATTTGTGGCCGAATGTTGAGGCGCTGGCCGCGGCGGATGACGCCGATGTGATGAGCGCTTGGGCGGGGCTGGGCTATTATTCGCGGGCGCGCAATCTGGTGAAATGCGCGCGTGAAGTGGCGGCCATGGGCGGTTTTCCGCGGCGCGAAGAGGAGCTGCGCAAGCTTCCCGGTTTGGGCGCTTATACTGCGGCGGCGATTGCGGCGATTGCCTTTGGCGAGCGGGCGGTGGTGGTGGATGCCAATGTCGAGCGTGTCGTTGCGCGGCTGGCGGATATCACTGAGCCTTTGCCCGCAGCGCGCAAGGCGATCCGAGCGCGCGCTGAAGCGATCACACCGGACGTGCGCGCTGGCGATTTCGCGCAGGCGATGATGGATTTAGGCTCCAGCATTTGCACATCGCGCGATCCCAAATGTCTGCTGTGTCCCTTAAGCGATCAATGCGAAGCGCGGGCCAAGGGCGATCCGGCTAGCCTACCTGTGAAGCCCCCCAAGAAAGCCAAGCCAGAGCGCAAGGGCCGTGCTTTTTGGATAGAGAAAGACGATCACGTTTGGCTCGTCACGCGGCAAGGGACAGGTATGCTCGGCGGGATGCGCAGCCTGCCCGATGATGGTTGGAGCGCGCAGGGTGATGGCTCAGGCAAAGCGCCGATGGAGGGGACATGGGAAGAGCTGGGCGCAGTGACGCATGTGTTCACCCATGCGCGGCTAACGCTTAGCCTAGCGCGATTAGAGGTCACGCAGCAGCCTAAGGGAGATGGCGATTGGTGGCCTATCGAGCGCATTGACGATGCGGGCTTGCCGACGCTTTTTGCCAAGGCGGCGCGGTTGGTGGTTGCGCAGAAAACTTAGAGAATTCCGCCACCGAGCGAAAGCCGCACAACCGCGATCAATCCGATCACTAGACAGAAATTGCGCCCGCCATCGCTCGACGACAATTGCCCCAAAACCACGCCGATCACGATCAAAGGAAGCGCTATCCAATTCGCCCAGCCAAGTAGCGGAATGGTCGCTGGAATAACGATGATGAGCGAGATGATCCCGATGATATATGCAAGTAAATTTCCCATGTGTGTTATATGGGTATGACACCTCGAACTTTCAAGGCCTATTCTCAACCCAAATTCCAACTCTTAATTGACCAGACAGGTCGCATCCCCCACAGACGCAATCAAAATAGATTTCGGATAAGGACTGACCCGCATGGCTTTTCGCAATTTTGACCCCGCCAACGTAACCGAAGCGGCCCTTTCGCGCCGAGCGTTAATGCGGGGCGGCGCCTATGCTGCGGCGAGCAGCGCGCTGGCTGGCTTGCCGTTTGGACAGATGCTGGCAGCGCATGATGTCAGTCAAGCTTGGCCACACCTTGCTGCGCTCTACGAAAAGTTCGTGGGTGGCGGCAAAGTCGCCAATATGATCATCACGCTAGGCAAAGGGCAAGAGGATCACGCGCATACCGTGGGTGGCGGAAAGCTGGGCTTTGCCAGCAGTCAGGATGTGGATGCAGATTCGCTTTTCCGCATTTATTCGATGACCAAGCCGATCACCGGCATGGCGATTATGATGCTGATCGACGAGGGCAAGATTGGCCTTGATCAACCGCTGGCAGAGATCATTCCGGCTTTTGCCAAGCCGCGCGTTCTGGTCGAAGAGGACGGACCGCTCGACAACACAGTGGCAGCAGACCGCCCGATCACGATCCGGCAAATGCTCACCCACACATCAGGCATTGGCTATATCATCAATGCGAAAGGGCCGCTGCGCAAAGCCTATGCCGAAAACGGCCTGGTAGGTGGACGGGTCAGCCGTCTGCCCATTCCCGGTCTTCCTGAAGTCACCCCTGCGCCCAATCTGGAAGTGTGGACAGAGCGTCTTGCTAGCCTGCCTCTGATCGCGCAGCCGGGCACAAAATGGCATTATTCCGCCAGTATTGATTTGCTTGGCCGCGTGGTCGAGATCGCCTCGGGCATGGAATTCGAAGCGTTTTTGAAAGAGCGCTTTTTCGATCCATTGGGGATGGAGAGCACGTTCTTCACTCTGCCCAAGGATCAGATTGGCCGGATGACCGACAATTACGGCATTCTCAATGGCACACCCTTGCCGATCGATCCGGCGAAGAACTCGATCTATCTGGATAAGCCGACGATTGCCTCGGGCGGCGGAGGATTGATATCCAGCGCCCGCGATTATGACCGTTTCCAGCGGATGTTGCTGGGGCATGGCAAATTTGATGGCAAGCGCGTGATGGGCGAGCTGGCCGTGCGTGTAGGCACGTCGAACATTATGCCCAAAACCGCCTCGACAAAGGGCACATGGGTCGAAGGGCAAGGCATGGGCGCTGGCGGTCGCAGCGTTGGATCAAGCTTTGGCTGGGGCGGAGCAGCTGGCACGCTCGCCTCAATCGACTATGGGCTGAACATGCGGATTGCCCTGTTCACACAATATATGCCGACCGAAAGCTACCCCATTCGCAAGGAATTCTTGGAAGCGATTGCGAAAGATACTGCTCATTTGAAAGGTCAGTAGCGTGGACAAATCGGCCGCCCAATCTCCAGCAGGACCGATTGCCTTTTCCGGATCGCCAATAGACCGTGCGGATCATATCCGTGTGAGTGAAGACGCTTTGGCCGGTTTGATGAATTGGAAGGCAAGGGTGCTCGCGCTGGACGGTCTTTTGCCGCAAATGGGCGATGATGGCGGCCTTGTCTGGGGAACTTTGGCCGATGTTCCGCAAGAGGCCGAGCTGGTCTTTCTTGGAATGATGGCAGTGGATGGCGGAGAGCCAAAGGCGCATTTCGCCGCGGTTCCTGGTGATGGCTCGACGGGGCCGGCCTATGCGATGCCCCGTGCGTGGCAAGCGATCCAGCAGCTAAGCCCAGAGGACTTGGCAATCTACGGCGGTGCACGCAGCCTCGTTGATTGGCATGCGCGGCATAAGTTCTGCGCCAATTGCGGCGGCGCGACGAAGCTCACCAAGGGCGGCTGGCAAAGAAACTGCGAGAATTGCGGCGCGCAGCATTTTCCGCGCACCGATCCGGTCACGATCATGCTGGTCGAGAATAATGGAGAGCTGCTTCTCGGGCGCCAACCGCGCTTTCCGCCGCGATCATTCTCGGCGCTGGCGGGCTTTGTCGAGCCTGGTGAGACTATAGAGGAGGCTGTGGCTCGCGAAGTTCACGAAGAGGCCGGGCTGCGTGTTTATGATGTCGAATATATCGCGACCCAGCCATGGCCATTCCCCAGCCAGCTGATGATCGGCTGCTATTCCAAGACTGACGAGCGCGACATCACTCTGGATGTTGAGGAATTGGAAGAGGCGCGCTGGTTTACTCGCGAAGAAGTGGCCTTTGCGTTGGCGAATATCGGCAGCGAGGACAGCGCGTTTAACGCGCCGCCACCCGCCGCGATTGCGCATAGCCTGCTGAAATGGTGGCTGGAGAAAACGGCATGAGCAACACAGCACCTTATCCGCTTACGATCGATATCTATTCCGATGTGATGTGCCCGTGGTGCGCGATTGGTTATGGCCAATTGTCCAAGGCTTTGAAAGAGTTAGGCGATGAAGTGGATGCGCAAATCCGCTGGCGTCCGTTTGAGCTAAATCCCGCTATGCCCGCAGGCGGTGAGGAACAGGGCGCACATCTCAAGCGCAAATATGGTCGCAGCGATGAAGAAGGCAAAGCGGCGCAAAGCCAGATGAAGCAGATCGCCGCTGATGCGGGCGTCTCGCTTTCTTATGAAGGCGATGACGACAAACCCGGCATGATGTGGAATACGCGCGCGGCGCACAAGCTATTGTCTTTCGCTTTGGAAGAGGCAGGGCCAAAGGTGCAAACCGAGCTTAAACTCGCCATGTTCAAAGCGCATTTTAATGAGCGGAAAGATATGTCGGATCATGACATTTTGCTCGATCTGGCGGCGGGTGTAGGGCTACACCGACTGGCAGCAAAGGCGGCTTTGGCGGACGCAGAGTTGGAAGCCCGCGTTGAGGCAGAAGAACGGCAAGCTTGGGACCTCAATATCTCCGGCGTGCCTGCGATGATCGTGAATGGCAAGTTCATGATCCCCGGCGCGCAAGCGCCCGAAGTCTATGTCAATGCATTGAGACGCGCGGCGCAGCGCGGTATCTGAATACCGCGAGATAAAGCGAGATGAAGGGTAGACCTCAAGAGATGAGCCGAGACGACACCGACTTTTCGCCCCAAACTGCGGTCATTTCGGGAGGCGCAAGCGGCATTGGTCTGGCGGTGGCGAAGCTGTTGGTTGAAA
>CAZAIG010000132.1:4545-5916 GCA_964485135.1 uncultured Porphyrobacter sp.
ATTTCGGGAGGCGCAAGCGGCATTGGTCTGGCGGTGGCGAAGCTGTTGGTTGAAAGCGGCGCGAAGGTGATGCTGGCTGACCTTCCCGGGCAAAAACTGGACGAAGCCGCAGCGGATACTGGCGCAATTGCGCATCCGCTCGATGTGCGCTCCGAAAGCGATTGGGAAGCGCTGGCGAAAGCCGCTTTCGATCAATTGGGCAGCGTTCATCTCTTCTGCAACAATGCCGGCGTGGGCGGCGTCCATGGCAAAATGTGGGAGGTTGATCCCGCCGAAGCGCGGGCGCATTTCGATGTCAATTTCTGGGGCATGTGGAGCGGGATCCGCGCCTTTGCCCCGCGACTAGTCGAGCAATCCTACCCTTCCGCCATTTACAACACCGCGAGCGAGAACAGCTTCTTCTGCGCGGTCCCGCAAACCGCTGCCTATATCGCCGCGAAGCACGCGGTTCTCGGAATGAGCGAGAGCCTGCGCGAAGATTTGCCTGAACACGTCCATGCGGGCACGGTCATCCCCGGCTGGGTCTTCACCGGACTGGGCGATCCGCGGATGATGAAAAACGGGATGCCAGTGGATCAATATGCGGCGATCATCCTGCCGCAAATGCTTGAACGCCAACGTTTTATCGTCAGCCACAAGAGCAACCTTGCGCAAATAGATAAGCGGATAGGCGCGCTGCGCGCTTCATACGATATCCACGCTTTCGAAGACACTGGCACGGACGCGGACGACAAGCCCAATTATGATGTGCGCACATTCCTAGCCAAGCTCAAGCGCGGGTGATCTAAAATCGCGCCAAGTTTGCTTTCTAGCGTCAACACGGGCAATCTTATTGCTTCAAAGGAGAAAGACCCGTGACAAAACAATCCGCATTCCGTCTAATCTTGACCGCCGCCGCTTTGGGCTCACTCGCTGCTTGCGGAGGCGGTGCTTCCGATGAAAACACCGCTGAAACCGGAGATAGCGCTGCCACTGCTGATACAGATACAGCGGGTGTGATTGAGGAACGGCAAGCCAATTTCGAGGCGATCGGCGATGCGTTCAAAGCCATTCGCGGGCAAATGGAAGGCGGCGCACCTGACCTTGCGATAGTCGAAGCACAAGCGACCGACATCAACACCCGAGCTCAGAAAGTCGCAGATCATTTCCCCGCTGGCACCAGCGTGGATGATGGCGTGAAGACAGAGGCGCTGGCGGCGATCTGGGAAAAGCCAGAAGAGTTTGCAGCGGCCTCGCAAAAACTGGTCGACACCAGCGGCGCTTTGATCACAGCAGCGGCTAGCGGAGACGCAGCTGCGGTCGGTGAAGGCATCAAAGCGATGGGTGGAAGCTGCAAAAACTGCCACGATAATTTCCGCCTCGACACCGATT
>CAZAIG010000133.1:0-4497 GCA_964485135.1 uncultured Porphyrobacter sp.
GCCTGTTCGGAAGGCGATTTGGCCGCTGCCGCCGCGATTTGCTCCTGCGTTGGTCCGGGAATGGCGTCGCCTGCGGTTAGCTGCGGTCCGCTCGTAATCGGAGAGCGTCCAGCCAGCGCTTTCTTAATCCGGTCATCCACCGCGATATTGTTGATCTTGCCAATCTGCGCGATGGTTTGCTGAACGCTTTCCTCCCACGGCGCGCCGGGCGGCGTATCCTCAAGCAAGGCGAGCAAGTCATCAACAGCAGCCTTATGTTCAGCCATCGCGCCCGATGTATTGCCAGCGGCGGCTTTCTTATTGCCCTCCAGATCTTTCGCAATCGCTAGGAAATAGCGCGAGCGTGGATCGGTGGGGTCAAGCTCAAGCGCTTTTTTAAAGGCTGCAATGGCCGGTTCGGGCAGCAAATCCACTTCGCTTGCCTCTGCCGGATCGGTTGCCGCCATCCGCTCTGCCTCGGCTTGCTGTGCCAGTGCTTCGCCATAGCTCGCCCAAGCAATCGCGCTATCCGGCGCGGTTTGTGTCGCGCGTTCGTAATATTTGGCCGCCGATGCGAAATCACTTTCCTCAAAGAATGCATAGCCCGCCTCTAACCAGCGTTCAGGGTTTTCCGGATCAGCTTGCGCCAATTCCAGCAGGGCTTGCGCATTGGGTTCGCCCGCCTGCGTTACAAGATCGGGATCAGAGCTATCGTTAAGTGTGCGCCAGACGAAAACGCCCGCGACCAGCAATGCCGCCAACAGCAATAGTCCAGCGCCCCAGCGGCCGAATTGTGATTTCTCAGCGCCGGAATCCGGGGCAACCTCGTCTTGATTTTGCGTATCCATAGGGGCGCTAGCTAACAGCGAGACAAATTTGCTGCAATTCCCCTTGGCTCTTTTGTCGCATAATGCCTATGATGCTGGGCAGAACATAAAATAACAGGGTCGCCGGTTTATCCTTTTGGGGGGTTTAGGTGCCGGATCCTTTTCGCGTTGCCATTGTTGGTTCAGGACCTGCAGGTTTGAGTGCCGCTGCACACGCAGCATCGCTGGGCATGACACACGTCCTGCTGGAAAAGACCGACCACCTCTCCGACACGATCTTTAAGTATCAAAAGGGCAAGCATGTGATGGCCACGCCATCCAACCTTGTGCTGCGCTCTGACTTGGACTTTGATGCGGGCAAGCGCGAATTTATCCTTGATACGTGGAACCGCCAGATTGAAGAGGGCAAGGTCAACGTCCAGTTCAATGCCGAAGTGGTCGAGATCACCGGCAAAAAGGGCGCTTTCGAGATTAAGCTGAAGAACGGCGATACGGTGAAAGCTGAAACCGTCGTGATGAGCATTGGAACGCAGGGCAATCCCAATATGCTGCGCTGCCCAGGCGCGGACCACAAAATGATCCAATATCAGCTCGATGATCCGGGTGAATATGTTGATGAACATATCACTGTGATCGGATCGGGTGATGCGGGGATCGAGAACGCATTGGGACTGGCCGCAGACGAAGCGCAGCGCAACACCGTCTCCATCCTCAATCGCCGCGCCGAATTTTCGCGCGCAAAAGCCGCCAATGTCGCTTTGCTCGAAGAGGCCGAGGCCAATGGCCGCATTTCCGTACGCCGCGAGACCAATCCGGCTGAGGTGAAAGACGGTGAGCTGGTGCTGGAAACGCGCGACGGCACAGAAACGATTAAATGCGACCGGATTATCGCGCGGACCGGATCGCAGGCTCCGCGAAAGTTCGTTGAGGCTTGCGGGATTGATTTCACATCCGAAGATCGCGCGGCCTTCCCGCAGCTTTCGCCATCATTTGAGACAACACAGGCCGGCGTCCATGTCATCGGCGCGCTCGCGGGCTATCCGCTCATCAAGCACTGCATGAACCAAGGCTATGACGTGATCGAGTTCCTCAATGGAAACACCGATCTCAAACCTGCAGATGAGCCGATCTTGGCCGAGAAATTTGCCGCCCTTCCCGGCAATCGTTCGGTTGAGGAATGGCTGGATATTTTCAACAAGCAGATCGTCATTTTGGAAGAGCTTTCCCCGCTGCAAATGCGCGAGCTGATGCTCGACAGCGATGTGCGGCACTATGGCATGGGCGAGGTGATCTTTGTCCGCAATGATCCCGGCTCATCCATGTTCGCCATTGCCGAAGGATCGGTCGCGGTTGAGGTCAATCCCGATGATCCTTCCGTCACTGTGCCGATCGAACAGGGGACCATCTTTGGCGAAGTTGGCCTGATTTCAGGGCGCAAACGCGGCGCAACCATCAAAGCGGCCGAGCCGACAACCGTGATCGAGCTATCGCGCGGTGCGGCGCTTAAACTGGTCGCCACTGTGCCGTCAGCAGGCCGCGCTGTCACTCGCATCACAATCGAGCGGCAATTGCTGCAAATGTTCGGATCAGGCCTGACCAAGGATGACGTTGCCGAACTGGTTGCTGCCGCTGAATTGATCGAGGTGCCCTCTGGTAAGGCCGTGATCGAAGAAGGCGCGGACGACAAGGATATCTATGTCATCCAGCGCGGATCAATGATCGTGGAGAAGGATATCGGCGGCAAGCCCGTCTTCCTTTCTTACCTGCCCGCAGGTTCTTATTTCGGCGAAATGGCCGTCATCGACGGATCTGCGCGTACCGCGAGCGTCAAGGCCGCGATCAAAGCCGAAGTCGTGCGCTTTCCCGGCGAAGTGTTCACCGCGCTGATGGAGAAGAAGCCGCAGCTGCGCGAGCGCACGCTCGAAGATATGGCCAGCCGCCGCGAAGTGAATGACTTTATCGAAGGGCAGAAAGACAGCTTTTCCGGCGCTGTCGATATGTACTCACAAACCGCCCAATTCCTCGTCGACAATGGCCTTGGTGAAGCGACCGATGTGCTGCTGATCGATGAAAAGCTCTGCGTAGGCTGCGACAATTGCGAAAAGGCCTGCGCGGACAGCCACGAAGGTCTTTCGCGCCTCGACCGCGAGGCTGGCCGTACCTACGCCCATCTTCACGTACCAACATCATGCCGCCACTGCGAGCATCCGCATTGCATGGCCGATTGCCCGCCCAATGCGATCAAGCGCGGCCCGGATGGCGAAGTCTTTATTGACGAGACTTGCATTGGCTGCGGCAATTGCCAGCGCAACTGCCCTTACGGCGTGATCCGGATGGATGCGAAGCCGCCCAAAAAGCCTTCGCTCCTATCATGGCTGCTGTTTGGTACAGGCCCCGGCCCCGGTGAAGCAAGCTACGCATGGCGTTCCAAGAAATCGGAAAAAGAGGGCAAGGCGCAGCCCAAAACCGCGATCAAGTGCGACATGTGCTCAGGGATCAAGGGCGGCCCCGCCTGCGTGCGCGCTTGCCCAACGGGCGCTGCGATCCGCGTCTCGCCAGAGAAATTCCTCACCTTCACCAAATTGGTTGAGGGGGCAGATTGATGGCCAGCAAGGCGGCACAGAAAAATGGCAAAAAAAGCACTGGTTACGGCTTTCACGAGAAACGCCGGAACACTGACCATTCCAGCTTTCTCACCCACAAGGGCATGCTCTGGCTTTGGATCGCGCTGATCCTGTCCGGCGCGTCAATTTATGGATATCTCACAATCGAGGTTGAGCCGCGCCACAATGGTGGCAGCTGGTATGGTTACACGCTGGGCACTATAGGCGCGCTGCTGATCCTTTGGCTCACACTGCTGGGGGTTCGCAAACGCCGGATGAACCCGGGGCATTGGAGCCTGAAAGCGTGGACCTCGGCGCATGTCTATCTTGGCCTGTCGCTGATCGTGGTCGGCACGCTGCACACTGGTTTCCAGTTCGGATGGAATGTGCACACTCTGGCTTATGGGCTCATGCTGTTCGTGATTGTCAGCGGGATTTACGGCGTAAGCGCCTATGCCAGCCTGCCGCGCGCGCTATCCAACAACCGGAATGAGATGACACGCGGCGAAATGGTTGAGGCGTTGGCAGCGCTCGACCGGCAATTGGAAAGCGCCGCCCAGCCGCTCGCCCGCGCTGATTCAGACAAAGTGATCGCTGCGCTGGACGCTGATGTGTTTAACGCTGGCTTCACAGCCAGACTAACCGGCGCCTATCCGCTGTGCGCGACATCGCGCGCGCTTCGCAAGTTTGATGATGCCAGCGGCGATGAGGCGCGCGAACGCGTGCAAAGCCTGCTTACCAAACGCAAGGATCAGCTTGGCCAGATCCGCCGCCAGATGCGTTTGAAGGCACTGCTCGAAGTCTGGCTCTTCATCCATATCCCGACAACGATTGCGCTGATCGCGGCCTTAACCGCGCATATCATCAGCGTATTCTATTATTGGTGAGGGGGCGGATAAGAGCATGGCATTCCTGATCCGCACCATTGATTTCACTGCCTCGGGCCGCGAAATTATCCGCGAGCGCCAGCATGATGGCGACACGCTTACGATTGGCCGGTCGGCGGATAATGACCTGCATCTGCCTGACCTTGCCGTGGAGCAGCATCATGCGGTGATCGAGCCAGCGGATGGCGGACGGCTGCGCGC
>CAZAIG010000133.1:4597-5869 GCA_964485135.1 uncultured Porphyrobacter sp.
ATGGACGGCAGCTGGAGCACCGGCGCGCTTAGCCTTGCGCACCATGATCTTGAGGACAATTGCGAGGCGTGCCACGTAGAACCCTTCCAATCGGTTCAGGATGAAACCTGTGCCTCCTGTCATGAAGGGATTGGCGACCACGCTCCGATCCCGCGCCAATTGACCAGCGCCGGCCCGATTTCACAAGCAGAGCAAATCCAATGGGATATCGGCGAGTATTTCGGGAAAGAGGGCCAGGGGTCCTGCACCACTTGCCACACCGAACACGAAGGCAAGGTGGAAATGCAGCCCACCACGCAGGCTTTCTGCGCGGAATGTCATGATGGCATCGACAAACGCCTAACCGATACCAAGCTCGCAAGCGCGGGCGACTTTGCCAAGGATCACCCGCAGTTCAAAATGCGCGTACGCAGCGGTCCGGGTGAGCTGGAGCCAACCCGCACTGTGTTCACCAAGGGGCTAACCGATTATAACGGCATGGTCTTTCCCCATGACATCCACCTTGATCCATCAAGCGGCGTGACCCGCATGGCGCGCAGTCTGGGCGCGAAAGGCTATGGCAAAACGCTGGTTTGCGCCGATTGCCACACGCCAACGAAGGATAAGAACAATTTTGAGCCTGTGAACATGGAGGATGATTGCGAGGCCTGTCACAGCCTTGTCATTGGCCGCACCGCTGATGGTTTCCGCTCGCTCACCCACGGCGATGTCGGCAAAGCTCTTGCCGATCTGCGCACAGTGGCAGGCGCATCGGTTGGCGCAAAGCGCGCAGCCATCTCTCGTCCAAAGCCGCGCGGAATTGCGCGCAAACGCCCGGGACAAATCGGCAGCGCCTCTGTGCCGGGCCGCCGCTATCCCACCTTTGGTAAGCCTAAACCTGCTTTGATCGCGACCAACAATATCCTTTCACGCACAGGTGTTTGCGGGGAATGCCACATCCGCACGACTGTAAACGGACGCGCTGACCTGATGCCGGTGTTCCAAACCGATTATTACCTAGTCAAAGGGCGCTTCACCCACGAAGCTCATGTCGAGGAAGATTGCAGCACTTGCCATGCAGCATCAACCTCCTCCAGCGCGAGCGATCTGTTGATGCCGGGCATTGCGGTCTGCCGCGATTGCCATGTTGGCGAGGATATCGGCGTCAAGCCGACCAAGGATAACGTCCCATCGACCTGCGCCATGTGTCACCAATATCACCCGCCCAGCGGGAAATTGCCGTCCGAGCATCCCGCGGTTAAACGCGATAAGATTGCCCGTTTTGATAAGCCC
>CAZAIG010000134.1:0-5777 GCA_964485135.1 uncultured Porphyrobacter sp.
AGCTTACGCTCTATCGCGCCCCATAGCTGGGCAAAGGCGCGCGCGGCCGGCGATTGGGGTGCAAAGGTGGCTACCGGCTCTTGCCGCACAGCGCATTGTTCAATCGCCGCAGCAAAGGGCACTGCGGGCCAATTCGGATTACCATCGCGCACAGCGCGGTGCAGCGTGCGCCGCATATCCATCATCGAAAGTACGGGCAGGATCGGCGGATGGCGCTTGCGGCTGCCTTCGA
Source organism: uncultured Porphyrobacter sp. (assembly GCA_964485135.1). GTDB lineage: Bacteria > Pseudomonadota > Alphaproteobacteria > Sphingomonadales > Sphingomonadaceae > Erythrobacter. Next base: position 233 of record CAZAIG010000134.1, read on the forward strand.
CAGCATGCACCACCATTTCCAGCGCGCGGCGCGATAGCGGAGAGGGCGGAACCGGCACGATGATCAGATCAGCGGCGCGGATCACTTGGGCGCTCACCTCGTTCATCACAGGCGGGCAATCAAAGATGATCCGATCGTAATATTTGCTGAGGCGCGCGACCAGTTTTTCCAGCCGTTTCTTCCCGCCCAATTTTGCCAGATCGCGGTCGAGCAGCCGCAAGCTTTCATCGGCGGGCAGGACATGTAGGCCTTTATAGGCGGTTTTGCGGATGAGCTTGGCGGGGTCAATCGCCTTGGTAAAAGCGCCGCTGGCTGCTTTGCGCTTTTTTGCTTTAACGCCGAGCAAAAAGCCTGATCCATTGGCTGGGTCCAAATCCCACACCAATGTCTTCTGCTTGGGCATAAGCGAGGCTGAGTAGCCAAGATTAGCTGCAAAAGTGGTTTTGCCGACGCCGCCTTTAACGCTGTAGATTGCAATGCTTGCCATGCGCCGGTGTTAACGCAATCACACGACTAGCGGGGAATTGCTCGCACTGTTGCCTCGAAGTGAGACAGAATGGCGGGAATCAGTTTGCACTTAGAGCATTGATATTCGCCACAAAAAAGGCCGCTCAATGGTGAGCGGCCCCTTTGGCGACTGGCGCTGAAGCAAGTCTTAGCTGCCGTCGTATTCTGCGCCGATCGATGTTGAACGGGTCGGAGCAGATGCCGTGATCCGCAGCGCCTCTGCCGACTGGCTGAGCGAACCGATGTCATCGGCATCATCTTCATCATCCGGCAGAATTTTCTGCAGGCCAAGGATGATGCTTTCATTCAGCTCTTTGGGTTTGATCGTTTGTTCTGCGATTTCGCGCAGCGCGATCACTGGGTTCTTATCGCGGTCCTTTTCAACGGTCAGGTCGCTGCCGCCGGAAATGTCGCGGGCACGCTGTGCGGCGAGCAATACAAGATCAAAACGGTTGGGAACCTTGTCGACGCAATCTTCGACAGTAACGCGCGCCATAGGGCACTCCATCTGCAAATGTTTGTGATTAAGCGCTGCGGTTAGGCGGCGCGGGGCAATGAGTCAAGAAAATCGGGGCGGCATTGCTGGTTTGCGGTTCCGGCCCACTCCCCCTCCCAACCACCCGATATTGTATCGGAGCATCATCGGGTGGTTGGGAGGGGGAGTGGGATGGCACAGCTCACATCAAACAATATCGCTGAGGAGCCAAGGGACCGCTGACTATTCGTAACCGTAGTCGGAATAGTCCTTGCGATTGGGCGAGGTGAACTTGGTAATTTCCGCTTGGAAATGCAGCGGCACATTGCCGGTTGAACCGTGGCGCTGTTTCGAAACGATCAAGGTCGCCTTGTTCTTCAGCTCCAGATATTTCTCTTCCCATGCGCGATATTTCTCGGTCACATCGGCGCTGCTGCTTTCGGTTGGCGTCTCGGGCCGGATCGCCTCGTGGTAATAATCACCGCGATAGATGAACCAGACCATATCGGCATCCTGCTCAATCGAGCCAGATTCGCGCAGATCGGAGAGCATGGGCTTCTTATCGTCGCGCTGTTCCACCGCGCGGCTGAGCTGCGACAGGGCGATCACGGGCAGCGACAGCTCTTTGGCAAGTGTCTTTAGACCCCGGCTGATCTCGGAGATTTCATTGACGCGGTTGTCATTCGCGCGGCCTGACCCCTGAAGCAGCTGAAGGTAATCGACCACGATCAGGCCAATGTCATGCCGCCGTTTCAGCCGCCGTGCGCGGGTGCGCAGCCCGGCAATGGTGAGCGCCGGCGTATCATCGATATAAAGCGGCAATTCCGCGAGTTTCTGGCTGGCGAAGGAGAGTTTCTGAAACTCATCGCGGCTCATCTTACCGCTGCGCAAAGCCTCTGAACTGATCTCTGCTTGCTCGGCTAAAATCCGCGTCGCGAGCTGATCCGCGCTCATCTCAAGGCTGAAGAAAGCCACCGGCGCGCCGTAATTAAACTCGCCGCCATCGCGCTGAAATTTCAAATGCTCCTCAGCGCAATTGAAAGCGATATTGGTCGCGAGCGAGGTTTTGCCCATGCCCGGACGACCCGCCAAAATCACAAGGTCACTGTCGTGAAGGCCGGATGTTTTATCATCGATCGAATCGAGACCGGATGTCTTGCCCGACAATCCCCCGCCCGAATTCATCGCAGCTTCGACCAGTTTGATCGCTGCCATTGAGGCATCTTTAAAGCTGGAGGCTTCGCTGCCCGTGGTCGCGCCCTCTGCCACCTTGAAGAGGTCCGCTTCTGCCTCTGCGATCTTGTCCATCGGGGCGACATCTTCGGATGTGTCGAGCGCCCCTTCGACCAGGCCGCGGCCCACGCTGACCAGCTCGCGCAGCAGCGCCAGATCGTAAATTTGCTCGGCCAATTGACCCGCCGCGAGCAAGCCCTGCCCATCAGCAGTGAGCTTCGCCAAATAAGATGTGCCGCCCAGCTGAGCGAGTGCCTCATCCCCTTCGAAATAGGGTTTCAGCGTAACCGGACTGGCTGTCGCATTGCGCTCAACCAAAGTGAGCACGCGCTCGTAAATCCGCTCGTGCAGGCTTTCAAAGAAATGATCGGGGCGCAAAGGCGTGCGCAATTCCTCGATCACGCGGTTATCGATCAGGACCGCACCCAGAAACGCTGCCTCCGCCTCAATATTTGAGGGAAGTTTTTGCTCAGGCACCGCGCTAGATCCGGCGAGCGCTTTAGGAAGGATCAAGACATCACTTTCGGACATGGTGAGCTTAATGCGCAGTTGTCCCTAATTTGCGCAAGTGGGAGAATCGCTAAATTCCTCCGCAAGGGCCGAACTTTTCCAGCCATTGTGGAAAATGGGGATGGATTACCAAAACGCTTGAACTGTGGCGCTTCGATCTGCGATTGAGCGGCGAGCGATGAGCGACAAACCCGCCTTTTCTGCATCCGATCACCGGATTGCCAAGATCGATCTCGATGAGGAGACGATCCTGTGGCGCAATGCTGATGTTGAACAGGAACGCCGCGTGGCGATCTTTGATCTGATCGAGGAGAACAGCTTCAAACCGGTGCGCAGCGTGGAGCGCGGAGCCAATGGCCCATATAATCTGGCGCTATCGGTGCGCGACGGGCGGCTGGGTCTGGCGGTATCGGATAAGGATGGCGAGCTGCTGGAGGAATTGCTGCTGGGGCTGGCCCGTTTTCGCCGACCGATTCGCGATTATTTTGCGATCTGCGACAGCTATTATCAGGCGATCCGCAAGGCGACACCGGCAGAGATCGAAACAATCGATATGGCCCGGCGCGGGGTGCACGATGGCGCGGCTGAATTGCTGATTGAACGGCTTGAGGGCAAGGTCGAAACCGACTTTATGACCGCGCGGCGTCTTTTCACGCTGATTTGCGTGCTGCACATTAAGGGGTAGGGAGCGTGGCTTGTCTGATCTGTTACTCCGAACTTGGCCGTTTCGTCAGAAACGGACCAGCCTACGTTTGGGCGCCCGCCCGCCCCGCAGCGGGCGCGCAAGTGCGCACCCACTCGGGCGGTCGCTTATGCTCCTAAGTATAAAAGTTCAGTTGAGGTTTCCTGCTTTAATCCTGAGAGATGTGACATAAGATGGCGCGCGCGCGGCGAACCAACTCACGCAGAAACACCCGTAAGAAGGGTCGCCGCCGAGGCTGGTGGTTCTATCTGCTCAGCGCTCTCCTACTCGCCGCGATCTGTTTTTGGGCGTGGAACTGGTGGGTGATGCGCGAATTTGTGCCCGATAGCGATGTCTATCCAGAGCAAGGCGCAGCGATCAGTGAAAGACAGGGCGAGGTGACTTTTACAACCTTGCGCGCAGTTGGGGCGCAGTTTGCCTATCTAGAAGCATCTCGCGGAAGCCTGGGGCAGGATGCACGTTTTGCCCCCAATTTGCGCGCGGCCCGAGAAGCGGGGGTAAAGGTGGGCGCGGTCCATGTGTTTGATCCCTGCATTCCGGCAGACGGGCAATCGGCCAATTTCGTCACCATGGTGCCGCGCGACGGAGATTTGCTCGCGCCAGTGATTGCGCTGGATGACACGTCCGATGATTGCCCCAGACGCGTAAGCGATGCGTCTGTCGAAAGCGAGCTGATGACGCTGATCAATCAGATCGAAATGCATGCAGGCAAGCCATCAATGCTGAAAGTGTCGGAGCGGTTTGAAAAACGCTACCGTATATCGGCACAAATGGAGCGCGGATTGTGGCTCAGCCGTGACCGGATTGCGCCGGCTTACGCAGGTCGGCCATGGTTGATGTGGAGCGCCAATATGGGGCTAGTGACGCAGGCTTCTGATCAGCCACTGGAATGGGTAGTGATACAGCCATGACGGATATTGCAGTAGCTCATGAGGAACTGATCGCGGCAGCGCGCGATGCGGCAACGCGGTCTTACTCGCCCTATTCCGATTATGCGGTGGGGGCGGCCTTGCGCTTTGATGATGGCGCGATTGTCACCGGCACCAATATCGAAAGCGCAAGCTACGGCTTGACCCTGTGCGCAGAAACGGTGGCTGTGGCCGCCGCCATGGCAGACGGGCGGCGCGGCGGATTGGAAGCGGTCGCGGTTGTCGGGCCGCTCGATAAAGGCGACGGCGCGCCGATCACTCCGTGCGGGCGCTGCCGTCAGGTGTTGAACGAGCTGGCAAGTTTGGGAGGAACTGATCCGACTATCCTATGTGTCGGTGCAGATGAGACGCGCGAAGTCACGCTATCGGCATTGCTGCCGCATGCCTTTGGTCCTGATCATCTAAAGACCTAACCTCTCAATTCATCATCAGGGCGTTTCGCCAGAAACGGGCCCGAGACTTTTGGGCGCCCGCCCGCCCCCAATGCTCGCTTATGGGGCGGGCGCGCTAAAGCGCTCCCACCCGGGCGGCCGCTCGACTAGATAGGCGGCAAGCGCTGGGCTTACAAAATACCTTTTAGGATCTTGGCCGCATCGCCTGCGCCGCCAAGCGGGTTCTTGCGGAAGGTTTTCTCTTCACTGCCCATATATTTGAAGATCCCGTCCAGCCCCTGATCGGTGACGGATTTGTTGATCCCTTGGCGGTTTAGTCCAGCAGCACGGATAAACGAGTGCTTGGCCGCCAGCTTATCGAATTGGTTGTAAACGCCCAGATCGCCCAAGGCCGTGTCGACCAGCGGCGTCATCTTGCCATGCAGAGCGTCATTGCTGGAGCTGCGCAGATAGCGCGTGCCGCCATCTGATTGCTTCACAATGCCCGGCACATCATTGAAAGACAGGCCATTGATCGCATCGCGGAAGATCGGTTTTGCCTCGCCTGCTGCAAGGCCCGCTGCATCGTTGATCTTGCGCGTAACCCCGTCGAGCACATTGGTTTTGGAGACCGCGCCCAGCACCGATCCCAGCAGCCCGCCGGTCTTTTTGCCGCCCAATCCGCCGATGATCGGCAAACCAAGGCGGATATTCTCATCGTTGAAATAAGCGCCCGGCTGAGCCAGTTTGGTCAGTGCATTATCCGATGCCTTCCCCAAAATGCTGCCAAGGCCGAGGCCGCCGCCAGTCCCTTTGC
>CAZAIG010000135.1:0-5734 GCA_964485135.1 uncultured Porphyrobacter sp.
ATCCGGTGACTGCTCGGGATTTGCCAAATTCCGCTGCCAGCGGCAGTCCGACATAACCAAGTCCGATCACAGCAATTTTGGGCATAGCGCTTTTCACAATTTAAGGAGGGTTCTGACAGGGGGCTCTGTGGGCCATTAGAGCATTTATCTGTCGTTTGAATAGCTAAATCTTAGTCGGTGTCGCGCGCTGGCCAAAGGCATTGTTTGAAGAAGATAAGGTAATTTTTACCAAGCTCTGGCTAAAAAAGGCCGATACCGTTGCAACAGGCATGAGAAGAGCCCAGTTTGACCGAGCAGAGCCCCCAGAAAATCCTGATTATCTTTGGCACGCGCCCAGAGGCGATTAAGCTGTTTCCGGTTGTCCATGCTCTCGAAGCAGCAGTTGGGCTTAAGCCGGTCGTTTGCGTCACGGCGCAGCACCGTGAAATCCTCGATCAAGTGCTGGAAATCGGGCAGATTACCCCTGATTTCGATCTCGACATTATGCAGCCGAACCAATCGCTGGATGAGCTGACATCTCGCCTCCTCCTCAAAATCGGCGCAGTGATGGATGAAGTGCAGCCCGACCGCGTCATTGTCCAAGGTGATACGGCCACGGCAATGGTTGGGGCCATGGCGGCATATTATCGCAAGATCCCTGTCGGCCATGTCGAGGCGGGACTGCGCAGCTACAACATTTATCATCCCTGGCCAGAGGAAGTGAACCGCAAGATCATTGGCACGATTGCTGACATGCATTTCGCGCCGACACAGACTTCGGCTGATGCGCTTACGAATGAAGCTGTGCCTGAGGCTCTAGTCCATATCACTGGCAACACAGTGATTGACGCCCTGCATTGGGTGACCAAGCAGATTGAAGCCAAGCCCGCATTGGCGAGCGGTCTGGATCAGCTGAAAGAACGCTTTGCGGGCAAGCGCATTATCGGCGTCACCAGCCACCGGCGCGAGAATTTCGGCGGCGGCTTGGAGAATATCGCGGGCGCAATCGCTGATCTGGCGAAGCGCGATGATATTGCGATGATCTTCCCCGTTCACCCCAATCCCAATGTTCGCGCTGTGATGGATGCCGAGCTAAAGGGTTTGGACAATGTCGCGATGATCGAGCCGCTCGATTACCCGCATTTCGTCCATTTGTTGGGGCTAGCGGATATTATGCTGACCGATAGCGGCGGGGTTCAGGAAGAAGCGCCTGCATTGGGCAAACCAGTGCTCGTCATGCGTGAGACGACAGAGCGGCCCGAAGGGGTAGAGGCGGGAACGGCCAAGCTCGTCGGCACCGACCGGAAAGCGATTGTTGAGGCTGCGAACACGCTGCTCGATGATCCGTCAGCCTATGAAGCGATGGCGCGCGCTCACAATCCCTTTGGCGATGGCACCAGCAGCCAGCGCATCGCGGGATTGTTGGTCAAGTAAGCGCCAATCGGCTCAACTTGTTGAGCCGCAAGGCCGACTGGCCGCCTTGAATTTCGGGTCATTTCGCCAGAAGTGACCCCGCGCCCGCCCACCCCATGGTGGGCGCGTTCCTTGCCCACCTGGGCGGTCGCTTGGTTCACTTTGAGGCGAATTCGCTCGTTAGATTCGCGCGCACTCTTCCGAGCGCATTCTTGCCGCGTTCATACGCCCTTGCGGTGCTGCGCGCCGATTTTATCAGCCAAGTCTTTCTAACAATTCCCCCTCATCCTTACCGATAAATTTACCCTTTCGCGTCATAGGCTGTCCTCACTGAATTCATTTGAGGAATATGTTGGATGCGCGGTGACGAATTGCCCAAAGTTTGCGTAGTGGGCCTAGGCTATATCGGATTGCCAACAGCGGCGGTTATTGCTCGCGCGGGAATGCATGTTCATGGCGTTGATGTAACGCAAAGCGTGGTCGACACGATTAATCGCGGCGAGATTCATATCGAGGAAGTCGATCTCGACGGTCTTGTCCACGGCGTTGTCCAACGCGGATTGCTCAAAGCATCGACCGAAGTGGCGCCTGCTGATGTGTTCGTAATCGCTGTGCCTACGCCCTTTACCAAGGATGGCAGCCACGCACCCGATATCTCTTATGTCCTATCGGCAGCAGAGAATGTCGCCAAGGTTCTGAAAGCCGGTGATACGATCATTCTGGAATCGACCTCTCCGGTCAGCACCACCGAGCAGATGCGCGATTTGATCGCCGAAAAGCGCCCCGATCTGAAAATGCCGGGCCTTTGCGAGGGCACGCCCGATGTTGCGATTGCTTACTGCCCTGAGCGGGTTCTGCCCGGCAAAATCCTCGAAGAGCTGACCAATAATGATCGCTCTATTGGCGGGATCACGCCGCGCTGTGCACGCAAAGCTTTGTCATTCTACAAGCGCTTTGTTCGCGGAACTTGCGTGACCACAGATGCGCGCTCGGCAGAAATGACCAAGCTGGTTGAGAACGCCTATCGCGATGTGAACATTGCCTTTGCCAATGAGCTATCGGTTATCTCTGACGCCATGGATTTGGACGTATGGGAAGTGATCAAGCTGGCCAATCGCCACCCGCGCGTCAACATTCTCACCCCCGGCCCCGGCGTAGGCGGTCACTGTATCGCTGTCGACCCGTGGTTCATCGTCCACGGTGCGCCTGCGGAAAGCCCGCTGATCCGCACTGCGCGCGGCGTGAATGATGGCAAGATCCACCATGTGATCGCGCAGGCGAATGCTCTGATCGAAAGCAATCCGGAGGCAAAAATTGCCTGTCTCGGCCTCGCTTTCAAAGCGAATATTGATGATCTGCGCGAGAGCCCAGCGCGGCTCGTCGCATCAACGCTTGCGCGCCAATATGGTGAGCGCGTGCAGATTGTGGAACCCTATATCGCTGAATTGCCTGCGGAATTTGCTGGCACAGGCGCTGGCCATATCGACATTGATACCGCGCTAGAGGAATGCGACATTATGATCGTTTTGGTCGATCACGATATCTTTAAGTCTGTGCCGGTCGAAGAGCGCGCATCGAAGCTGGTCTATGACACGCGCGGCATCTGGCCCGATCAGCCATCCGGCGCAGTGAGCGATCCGGTTCCGCTTCGCAAGGCAGGGTAGCGCAAAGCCGGTTGAGCGCTATTCGGGGAACCCTTCGAAAGCAGGGATTTTCGCCAAGTCTTCCATATAAAACAGCCGATCAGATGTCTGAATTTGTACGGCTGGCCCATCGCTATTGTTGTCATCAAGAGTGGCGGATTGCACATCTATGAGGCCGGGCAAGTTTTCAGCATTGGTGTAAGCGATACCCGTCCCGCATATGCTGCAAAACTGGCGCATCGCCGCGCCGGATGAATTGTACGTCGTCAGCTTGCCTTTCGTGAGCTCAAACCCATCTTCTGGCAGCATCAGCCAAGCCACCGCAGGCGCTCCCGAAGATGCGCGGCAATCCGAACAATGACACAGCGCATGGCCGGTGATCTCTCCGGTCAGCTTGTAACGCACAGCTCCGCATTGGCATCCACCTGTCGCATCCATGGCCTGTCTCCCGTTTGAGTTTTTACGTCAGCGCGATATCGGGCGCGTCCTCCTGCTTCATACCAACTGTGTGATAGCCTGCATCCACATGATGGATCTCGCCTGTCACGCCGCTGGAAAGATCAGAACAGAAATAGAGACCCGCGCCGCCCACATCGTCAATCGAGACGTTGCGGCGCAGCGGCGAGTTATATTCGTTCCATTTGAGAATATAGCGGAAATCGCCGATCCCGCTTGCGGCCAAAGTCTTGATCGGGCCGGCGGAAATGGCATTCACGCGGATATTCTGCGGCCCCAGATCATTGGCGAGATATTTGACGCTGGTTTCCAGCGCAGCTTTGGCAACGCCCATAACATTGTAATGCGGCATGACTTTTTCAGCGCCGTAATAGGTCAGCGTGATGATCGAACCGCCGCCTGAAATGCTGCCATCCTCATTCTCGACAACTGGCGGCATCATGGCGGAGGCGCGCTTGGCCACCGCTGCTAGCGAATAGGCAGAGATGTTCATCGTCATCAGGAAATTGTCGAGCGAGGTATCGAGATATTTGCCGCGCAGTTCGTTCTTGTCTGAAAAACCAATCGCATGGACGACGAAATCAATCGTCTCCCAGCGCGCTTTCAGTGTTTCGAATGCGGTATCTAGCGCGTCCATATCCGATACGTCGCATTCCAGCAGAAAATCGCTGCCGAGCTCTTCTGCGAGCGGTTTGACGCGCTTGGCCAACGCTTCGCCTTGGTAAGAGAAAGCCAGCTCAGCCCCTTGCGCGGCAAGCTGCTTGGCGATGCCCCATGCCAGAGATTTGTTGTTCGCAAGGCCCATAATCAGCCCGCGTTTTCCCGCCATCAATCCGCTCATTCGGCACTCTCCTCGTCCAATCTGTTAGCTCCTCCATGCAAATGCGCCAGCGAAGCGTTCCATTCTGCGCCCATAACCAGTCCCAGCCCGACGAGCCAGAAAAAGAATAGCGAAAGCATGATCCCAGCCAGACTGCCATAAATCAAATCATAGGTGATCAATTGGCTAACAATCGGCGGCATCAAGCTGGTCACAATCAGCCACCACAGCGCTGTGGCAACGGCGCCGGGCCATTTGCGATAGGGACGTTTTCGGTAGGCTTGCGGGGTCAGAGATGCGAATAAGAGATAAAGCGAGACGAACACGCCCAAAACCGAGATCGCGCGAGATAGACCGAGATCGGCCATGCCGCCCGTGAGATTGGGGGCCCATTCGCTGACCACTTCTTCGATTGATCCGATCATCACTTGCGCAAACAGCGATCCCATCAAAAGCATGACTGCAAGCAGGATCAAACCAGCACTCACCAGCCGCGATTTCCAGAACCCGCGTTCATGCGGCGCATCATAGGCGCGGTGGAGAATGTCTCTGATCGATTCCACCAGGCTGGAAATTGTCCAAAGCGCGACCGCTGCACCGACCCACAAAAGCCAGCCAGTATCCGCTTCCATCGTCGCTTTGGCGACCGGTTCTACGCTGCTGCGCACGCTGGGCGGTGTTACGCTGAGCACTGCATCGACCAATGCTTGTTGATCGGCCGTGCTGCCCAGCAATTGGTACAAAGCGGCTCCCAGAATAAAGAAGGGAAAAATCGCTAGCATCGACAGATAGGCAAGATTGCCAGCATGGATAAACCCATCATCCCATGTGCGGACCATAGTGCGGCGAAGGATTGGCAGAAATTGCGAGGCGATGTTGGAATGCATTGGCCGCTGCGCTGGGTAGCCCTGTCAAAAACCAAATTTGGCGCGCGGATTGCTGTCATCGTTCCAGCCATCCAGCCGCTTGGTCAGTTCCGCGGGATCCTCTGGCATTTGCACCTCCAGCGTGACCAGTTGATCGCCATTCTTGCCCGATTTGGTGCTAAAGCCCTTGCCCTTTAGCCGCATGACTGTGCCGCCATTGGTGCCCGGTTTGATGGTAAGCATCACTGGCCCTGTTGCAGTGGGGCATTTCACCTTGGCCCCATGCAAAGCTTCATCAATCGTTAGCGGCAAATCCATGCGGATGTGGTCGCCATCGCGGCGGAAGAAAGGGTGAGCGCCAACCTCGATCATCACGAGGCCGTCGCCCCTAAGATTAGGGCGGCCTCCTGCTCCATCGTGCCCCTTGCCTTTGAGGCGCATTTGCGTGCCATCCTCGACACCGGCAGGGAGTTTGAGCGAGATGGTCTTGCCATCCGACATAGTGATGCGCTGATCGGTGCGGGTGGCTGCATCCACGAAAGGAACCGAAAGCCGGT
>CAZAIG010000136.1:0-5702 GCA_964485135.1 uncultured Porphyrobacter sp.
CCTGCGACATTTGGCGGTAACCCTGATCTGTTCGAGGAAACGTCTGACAGCTACACCTTTGGTATTGTTCTTCAGCCTAGCATCGCGCCAGGCCTGACGATTACAGCCGACTACTTCAACATCGAAATCGAAGATTCGATTGCGACGTTTGGTGGCGGTCTGAACAACACTTTGGATCTTTGCTTTAACGTTGTCCAAGACATCAACGCTCCTATCTGTGCGCCATTCCTTGGCGGCAATGCGCGTGATGCTGCGGGCGCGATCACTACAGCAAACAATCCGCTTGTGTTCCAAGACAACATTGCTGGACAGGAAGTATCGGGCGTTGACCTTGAAATTGGTTACCGCACTTCACTGCCGTTCTCATTGTTGACAAGCGATGGCGAATCTCGCCTCGACTTCAACTGGCTTGGAACTTGGACTGACAAGTCGAACTTCACGCCGGTGCAAACAGCGGACACAGTCAATGAGTGTGCAGGCCGGTTCGGAAGCACTTGCGGTGAACCGACACCTGAGTACAAGTGGACAAGCCGTCTGACTTGGATCGACGGCCCTGTGACGGCATCACTAAGCTGGCGTCACCTGAGCTCGATTGAGGACGATGATGATACGGTTGACTACACCGACTTCAACGGCATCGAAATCATCGAGAGCTACGATCTGTTTGATTTGTCATTCGGTTTCGACGTGAGCGAGAATGTCAGCTTCAACTTCGGCATCAACAACCTGTTCGACAAGCTGCCAGGTACGCCTGAGTTTGATGCTGCAGGCAACGTGTCGAACCGTCCAAACTCGCTTCTTCTTGGTGATAACCAAGAGCAGGCGAACACATACCCGAGCACTTACGACGTGCTGGGTCGCCGTTACTTCGCATCGGTTGGCTTCAAATTCTAAGAACCGATCGCTGCAAGACAGCATAAAGAGGGCGGCAGGCTTCGGGTCTGCCGCCCTTTTTCTATGCCTGATGGGGCGTTTGCGCGCGCTTGTGCTGGCTTACAGCCAGCCATGCGTTTCCGACCCGGATAACCGAGGGCAGTTTGACTTAGCGTCTAAGAATTCTCGCTAGGGCTAGCGAGTGATGCGGTAAGTGCGGAAATCGGCAAAAGGAACGGAATTGCCGCTTTCCGTCAAAGGCTCATTGGCAAGCGGTTCAAAACCCGCATTGCCCAGCGCGTTAGAAAAGGCCTCTTCATCCGCCGTTGTAGCACAAGCCGCTTCGAGAGAAGCAATTCGTCCAAGCTCATTGCGAGCACGCCCCACAATCGTATCGATCAACCGCGCCACATTCGCAGGATGATCACGCGCGCCCATCGCTAGGCTTTGCCGAATAGCTTCGGCAATTTCCCAGGCAGCAGACTGCGGCCCATGGGCAGCCGCCCCTTTCGCAGGTGCCTCGCTGATCGCTTGCGGAACAATCGCCAATCCGCCGCTGCGCAATTGCAGGCTGCGCTTGGCGAGCTCGGGCAGGCCTTGTTCCTCAATCGCCCATGTAATCTGTGCGCGCCGTTTCAGATTGTGCGCTAGGATTGGGCCGTCCTGCCGGTGGGTCAGGATCGCTAGAATACCGTCATCACGCAAGGTGCGTGCCGCTTCTGCCGCGGCCTTGACCGTGTCACCATATTCGAAACCAAACTGGCTTGTGATGCAAGCAAATTGCCGATTGGGGTAGGGCAGGGCTTCCATTGTGACGCCGCCCTTGACCTTGGTTCCGCGCGGAGGCTCAGGCAGTTCGGGCGCCATATCGCACCCGCTTACCTTCAAATCGCGCCGAGCGCTCAGCAGCCATGCCATCACGCGCCCGTCTCCTGTCGCCAGATCAAGCACGCGCGCCTTTTGCGGCAGCGTTTTGGCAAAGGCGCTCCAGCATGCGCTCTGTGCACCATTGATGCCTTGATAGCCTGCGGGCAAGCAGCCGCCATCTTGGCCCGTGCCTTTGTTGAGCGCCCAAAATTCGCTCCACGCTGTGTGCGGATTGTTAGCCATAGTTTCTATTCGCTGCCTATCAAATCGAATGCAACTGTCATCCGCTCGCCAGCGTGAAATGGTCGCGTCCCGTGGTAGAGCGTGCTTGGGAAAAGCGCGAGATAACCGGGCTTGGGCTCGATCATAGCCAGTGGCTCGAGATCCAGTCGCAAATCTTTGGGCGGCCGTCCAATTTCCAGCCAGCCGGCGTGCGCATCGTCACCCGCTTCTGGCTCGGGTAGCTCCAGATAAAGTGCAGAGGAGACCAGCCCTTGCGGATGAATATGTGAGGCGTGATGGTCACCGCCACCTGATAAACGCACCGACCATGATCCGAGCATCGCCAGCGGCGCGCCGCGTTTGCGCAGTAGGGGATGCTCCATGTCTGCCGCTGGCAAGGCGCCGCGATAGTTCTCTGCGGTGAGCATAATTGCATTCTTCAATGCAGCAAACTCTGGCTCGGGCCGGTCAAACAGATGGCCGCGCGTTTGCGATCCGCCGCGCAAGGATTGGCCGAGCGGTAATGGTGAATTGTCGTGCAAGGCGTGGAGCGCAGGAATCGCTTCGGGAAGCACTGTGTCCGCTTCATGCAGCGGCATCAGCCGGTAGAGATTGTCCTGCCCATGGAGCCATTGTGCGTGGGCATCCTGGGTGCAGCGCCAGATAATTCCGCGCAGAGCCCATGCCGAAATGCTCCATGGCTCGGCCTTTAAGATGCCGTCGATCAAAGCGCTCGCGCGGTCAAATTCGCGGAGCCTGATCCTGTGGCGGGCCTCGTGCAGGTCGCGGTCTACGCTGGCAAAATTAAGGTCAGCAAAGATCGCATCAGCGCGGTCATCATCGCCGGCAAAACCAGTGTGCATGGCTTCCAAAAAGGCGAAATATGGCTCTTCGGGGAAACGCGTTCGGGCCATTGCGGCGACCCGTGCTGCTTCGGCGGCATAGTCGAGGCCAGCAAGCTGCGTGATCCAGTCGTTCAGCACATTGGGGTCTTGCGGGACTTTATCAGCAGCAGCGGCATAGTGGCTGCAAAAGTCAGCCTCGCCCGCGCCAAGCCGCAATTGCGCCATGAATTTCAAACCCTCGGTCCACTGCGGCGCTTGATCGACAAGTTGCTGAGCAATGGTGCGCGCACCAACAGCGTCGCCATTCACATCCAGCGCCTGCGCCTTGCCCAGCCATAAATCAGCATTGCCGCTATCAATCGTTATGGCGTGATCAAAACGCTGCAAAGCATCCGGTTCGGCCCGCTCAAGCGCGACCCGCGCGCGGCCGTTCAGCGCTTTGAGATGTTTGGGATTAAGCGCGAGCGCAGTGTCATACCAGCGCGCGGCGTCTTCTAGCGCACCAAAAGCGCGCAAAGCGTTGGCGCGGACCGAGCAATAACGCTGATCCCGCTGGCCGGCGCTTTCATGCGGGGTAAGCGCTTCTATCGCCGCTCTATTCTCACCAGAAGCTGACAGAGCAATCGCGTGATTGATCGCAAATTCCAGCGACTGCGGCTCAGCCGCTGCCGCCTTGCCAAAACGCTGCGCAGCTGTATCCAATAGCTTGGCGCGCATGGCGATATTGCCGGCAAAATTCCAAAGATTGGCTGACACTTCTTGTTCACTGATCGCTTGATCAAGCTGGCTAAGTGCAGCGGCTGCCCCATGGGATTGTTCGGTCTTTCGCGCCTCAGCAACGAGCACAGATTCATCAAGGTTGTTCATTGCGTGCGCAGCCAACCCGTAATGGCAAAACGGCCTGGCGGAGCAAATGGCGCGACAAAGCTTACCGAATGGGCTTGCGGAACGAGGAACAGATTGAGCGCGTTAAAGCGCGGCTTAAATCCCTGAATAATGTCGCCTTCATCATCAAGAAACTGCAGATATCCACCCCAATCAGTTTGCCAATCGTCAATGGTGAAGTTCATCACATAGGCGACTTTCCAGCCCTCCATCACATGGCTGTCGCTATGGCGGCCGAGAAATTGCTGTTTGGCAAACAGGGTCGCTTGCCCGTCCGCTTTGATCAGATCCGCCTCGCCCGTAATGTCGCGCGCCAACTGAATAAACTCGGGCGCGTTGATATATTCGAGCAGAAGTTCATGCGGGCTATCTTTCTCCCATCCCTCCTGCACCGCCTGCAGGATGGGGTATTGCAGAAAGCGGAAGGCATAGTCGCCGCGCGCTGCCGATGCATCAGTCGCCTGTCCGATGGCCTGCGCGCGTTGCTGTGCCTTGGGATCGCGCATGTTTTGCGGTAGGATTTGTTGCGGCCCCTTAAACGCGCTGCCATCAGCCTGCATGGCGAGGCCCCACGGGGTTGATTTGGCAAGGATATCGCGGATCTCCGACGCGGTTTCCAGGGTGAGAAAATCGCGCACTTGCACGCGGGTATTGGCAGCAAATTGCGCTGCCAATGCTGCGCGGTCTAGCGCCGGATTAATTTGAAAGAGTTCCTTTGCCATGGGCC
Source organism: uncultured Porphyrobacter sp. (assembly GCA_964485135.1). Taxonomy (GTDB): domain Bacteria; phylum Pseudomonadota; class Alphaproteobacteria; order Sphingomonadales; family Sphingomonadaceae; genus Erythrobacter. The sequence continues at coordinate 4,420 of CAZAIG010000136.1, forward strand.
TGCGCCATCCTCTATCCGCACGAGCCATTCATTGGCAAGCCAGCGGCCATATTTCCGACATAGTTATATAAGTAAGTTGACGCCTTCGTAAGCCATGCTTACCTCTCCTGCCCAATCTAAGTTACCGGGAGAATCGCCATGGGCACCGCATATATCGTTGACGCTGTAAGAACCGCTGGCGGACGCCGCGGAGGCCGGCTTGCAGGCGTGCATCCGGTTGATCTGCTGGCAAAGTCATTGGACGCAGTGGTAGAGCGCAGCGGGGTTGATCCTAGCTCGGTCGATGATGTGGTAACTGGCTGCGTCAGTCAGGCAGGCGAGCAAGCGATGCAAGTGGGCCGGATGGGAGTGCTAGCATCAAAGCTGCCGCAGTCTACTCCCGCTGTTACGATTGACCGGCAATGCGGTTCTTCGCAGCAGGCGATCCAGTTTGCCGCGCAAGCTGTGATGAGCGGCACGCAGGATGTCGTGATCGCGAGCGGTGTTGAGAGCATGACCCGCGTGCCGATGGGCACCAATGTCACCTATCATGCTAAGGATGGGCTGGGGCACCCAATGTCTCCCGAGCTTCAGGAGAAATATCCCGGCGTGCAATTCAGCCAATTTATGGGCGCTCAGATGATCGCGGATAAGCACGATTTTTCGAAAGAGCAGCTCGATAAATTTGCCTTGGAAAGCCACAAGCGCGCAATTGCGGCAACCGAAACAGGCGCTTTTGAAAACGAAATCGTGCCAGTTGAGATTGAGACTCCCGAAGGCAAGGAGATGCACACAGTGGATGAAGGCATCCGCTTCGATGCCACATTAGAGGGGATCGCCGGCGTCAAATTGCTCGCGCCTGATGGCAAGATTACCGCCGCCTCTGCCAGCCAGATTTGCGATGGCTCCTCCGCCGTTCTGGTGATGAGCGAGGAAGCGGTGAAAGCGCAGGGCCTCACCCCGATGGCGCGTATCCACAATCTGACCGTCACCGCTGGCGATCCGGTGATCATGCTGGAGGAACCCTTGTTCGCCACCGACCGTGCATTGGAGCGCGCCGGAATGAAGATCGATGACATTGATCTATACGAGGTGAACGAGGCGTTTGCGCCGGTGCCGATGGCTTGGCTTAAGCACACCGGCGCTGATCCTGATAAGCTCAACGTCAATGGCGGCGCGATCGCTTTGGGCCATCCGCTTGGCGCATCGGGTACGAAATTGATGGCAACGCTGGTTCACGCGCTCAAAGCGCGCGGCAAGAAATATGGCCTGCAAACGATGTGTGAAGGCGGCGGTGTCGCCAA
>CAZAIG010000137.1:0-5644 GCA_964485135.1 uncultured Porphyrobacter sp.
ACGCCCCCGCTGGACTCGCACCGCCATCTTTGGAGCCTGATCCGCCGAATTTCTTACCCGCTTTGGGAACGGCAGAACCCGAGGTTGGCAGCGGCACTGCTGGCCCTTTGGGTTCATCAGGCCGGTCAATCTTGCCATCTTTCAGCAGGGTAGTGATCTCATCGCCGGTTAGCGTTTCATATTCGAGCAAAGCCTGAGCCAAGGCTTCCAATTGATCGCCATGCTTTTTCAAAAGCTGGGTCGCGCGCTTATGGCCACCTTCGACCAGATTTTTGATCTCGGCATCGATCAGCTTGTTGGTTTCGACACCCGAGAATGTGCGCGCGGTCTGACCCATGCCGAGATAGCCTTCTTGGCTTTTTTCGTATTGCAGTGGCCCAAGTTTTTCGCTCATGCCCCATTGCGTGACCATGCTACGAGCCAAGTTGGTTGCTTGTTGAATATCGCCGGAGGCACCGGAGGACACTTTTTCGTGACCGAAGATCAGCTCTTCGGCGACGCGCCCACCCATTGCTATAGAGAGCAGCGCATGCATCTGATCTCTATGCATGCTGTTCTGATCGCGCTCCGGAAGGCGCATCACCATGCCCAAGGCTTGTCCACGCGGGATGATTGTTGCCTTGTGGATTGGGTCAGACGCTTTTTCATGGACGGCGACAATCGCATGACCAGCCTCGTGATAGGCGGTCATCTTTTTCTCATCCTCAGTCATGATCATAGAGCGGCGTTCCGCGCCCATCATGACCTTATCCTTGGCATCTTCAAATTCAGCCATAGCAACCAGGCGCTTGTTCCGGCGGGCAGCCAGCAAAGCCGCCTCATTCACAAGGTTGGCGAGGTCCGCACCGGAAAAGCCCGGAGTGCCGCGCGCTATAACCCGCGGGTTCACATCGGGGGCGAGCGGAACCTTCTTCATATGCACGCCAAGGATTTTCTCGCGACCATCGATATCGGGGATCGGCACCACAACTTGGCGGTCAAACCGGCCCGGACGCAGCAAAGCCGGGTCAAGCACATCGGGACGGTTGGTCGCCGCAACGATAATGATGCCCTCGTTCGCTTCAAAGCCGTCCATCTCAACGAGGAGCTGGTTCAACGTCTGCTCGCGCTCATCGTTGGAATTGCCAAGCCCATGGCCGCGCGAACGGCCCACCGCGTCAATCTCGTCAATAAAGACGATGCACGGCGCGTTTTTCTTCGCTTGTTCGAACATGTCGCGCACGCGTGATGCACCGACACCGACGAACATCTCGACAAAGTCAGAGCCCGAGATCGTGAAGAAGGGCACGCCGGCCTCGCCCGCAATCGCGCGCGCCAGCAAGGTTTTACCCGTACCAGGCGAGCCGACCAGCAGCGCGCCCTTGGGGATTTGTCCGCCCAGCTTGCTGAACCGCTGCGGGTCTTTCAGAAATTCGACAACTTCTTCCAGCTCTTCGCGCGCTTCATCAATGCCCGCAACATCATCAAATGTGACGCGGCCCGAGCGTTCGGTCAGCATTTTCGCCTTGCTCTTGCCAAAACCCATCGCGCCGCCGCCGCCGCCCTTTTGCACTTGGCGCAAAGCAAAAAATGCAATGCCGAGGATCAGCAGGAAGGGCAGCGAATTGAGCAAAACGACTAGCAAAACGCTCATTTTCTCATCCGGCTCACCAGAGAATTTGACGCCTTTGTCTTTCAGCAATGTGGTCAAATTGTCATCGCCTGCGACGCGCACGACCGAAAAGTTCTCATCATTGGTGGTAACACCAGTGATCGTTTCAGAGCTGATCTTGGCCTCTTTGATCGAGCCTTCTTCAACCTGTTCAAGGAATTCGGAATAATCCATCTGATCCGCAGGCGGCTGTGATCCGCTACTGAACATCGATACCGCCAGCAGCAGCGCCATAAAGATGCCGCCCCAAATCATAAGGCTCTTCACCCAAGGGTTTGGACCGTCTGGGCCGCCTTCGCCAGAGCCATTGTCGCGGCCGTTTTGGGGATCGTTTTGGTCGTTCATCGAAACAGATTCCTTTGCTCAATGCCCAATGTAGGAATGCAGACGTGAATGACAAGCTAATCTGAGTGCATGATTCAACCGTTTTTTGCACCAGGTCATGGCGCAATTGGCATTTGTCAAATAGACTTCATCAGTCCATAGGCAGATAAGAACAGTCCTTTTTCGCAACCAATATGGAAAGGCTCCGCGCTCTGCATGCTTTGGATTGCCATTAGAATGCTGACCGGTGATGCGCAAAAGTTCTACGGGCTCTTGTTCGGTATCGCCTTTTCGACGCTTCTAATCACGCAGCAGGGCACGATCTTCGTCAATCTGGTCGAACGCGGGGCGAGCGGCGTTTACAACGCGCCAGAGGCTGAAATCTGGGTGATGGATCCGGTTAGCCGGACAACCGATGTGAATTATGCCATGCCGTCAACAGCGCTCGACAAAGTGCGCTCTGTCCCCGGCGTGGAATGGGCAGCGCCGCATTTGCGCTCTGCTGCGGCGGTGCGCACGCAGTCGGGCGATCTGGAGCAGGTCGCGATTATCGGCGTGGATGACGCGACGCTGATCGGAATGCCGGAGAGGATGAAGGAGGGTGCGCGCAGCATTCTGTCTATGCCTGATAGCGTCATCATCGATGATGGCGGCGCGATCAACATGTTCGGAGCCGGTGTCGATCCGATTGGCGAGCGATTGGAGCTGAATGACCAGCGTGCGATCATTCGCGGAGTGGCCGATACGATCCCGGCTTTCACCAGCACAGCGGCGCTCTACACCACATACAGCCGGGCGCTGAATTATGTCCCCGGCAATCGCAATCGTATGTCCTTTGTCTTGGTGGGCGCAGCAGAAGGCGAGGATCACAAGGCGCTCACCGAAAGGATCGAGGCGCAGACGGGTTTGAAAGCCGAAACCCGCGATGAATTGGCCGATGCGGGCGTGACCTTTATCATGGAGAACACCGGCATTCCGATCAATTTCGGGATCACGGTGATCTTGGGCTTCATCGTCGGTGTAGCGATTGTCGGGCTGACTTTTAGCCTGTTTATCCGAGACAATATCAAGCAGTTTGGCGCGCTTAAAGCGATTGGCGTGACCAATGGCAAAATCATCCGCATGGTCGCTGTCCAGGCCGGAATGGTCGGCTTTGTCGGTTATGGTTTGGGCGTGATCGGAACGGTTTTGTTCCTCAAGGCTTTCGCTGGCAATCCCTTCTTCAAGGGCTTTTATGTCCCTTGGCAGATCCCGCTCATCAGCCTCGTTGCGGTCATTTTGATCCTAGCCATTACGGGCTATTTTGCCTTGCGCAGTGTGCTGAGCACAGAGCCTGCGGCGGTGTTCCGGTGATGGAGCATAATACCGAAATTGCGATCCGAGGACGCGCCATTGCGCGGGACTTTACAGCGGGGCAGGAGACCATCCGCGTGCTGCACGGGATCGATACCGATATCCGTTCTGGCGAGCTAACCTATGTCGTGGGCGAAAGCGGTTCGGGCAAAACCACGCTGATATCGATCATGTGCGGAATCCTGTGGCCGACAGAGGGAGAGGTCGAGGTTTTCGGGACCGACATTTACAATCTGTCGGATACGCAGCTCGTTAATTTCCGCCTGCAGAACATCGGCTTTATCTTTCAGCAGTATAATCTCATCCCATCCATCGATGCAGCAGCGAACGCAGCCGTACCCCTAATCGCGCAGGGTATGGCGATTGAACCGGCGCGCCGCAAAGCCGCTGAAATGTTGGATGCGCTCAACATTGGTGACCAAGCGGAAAAGCTCCCCAATCAACTTTCCGGCGGACAGCAGCAACGCGTCGCCATCGCCCGCGCTCTTGTCCACGAACCGCGCCTGGTGGTCTGCGATGAGCCGACCGCTGCTTTGGATGCGCGATCAGGACGCCGGGTGATGGACTTGCTGCGCGAGGTTGCCGTTGCCCCTGACCGCGCCTGCATCATTGTGACCCACGACAACCGCATCTTCGATTTGGCCGACCGCATTCTGGTATTGGAAGATGGCCGCATCACCCATGACGGCACCGATATGCCGCAAGATCATTAGCCCCGATACGAATAGGACGCAGAAACGAGCAAAGTGATGGCAAACCCTCTCTCCAAAATTAGTTTCTCTCGGCAGATTTTGCCGCTGCTCGCGCTTGCAGGGCTGATCATCGCTGCGATCTGGATCTGGTCCGATCTGCCTGATCGTGAACTGGTCGAGCCGGAAGAAAAACCTGTGCAGGCCACAGGCGATCTCGCCAATTCTGCGCGGGTTGCGGGCTCCGGCATTGTTGAACCTTCGAGTGAGATTATCGCCATTGGCACCGCTGTATCGGGCCTTGTCACCGATGTCCGTGTGACACCGGGTGAACAAGTAGCGAAAGGTCAGCCGCTCTTCACCGTTGATGCGCGCACCGCCCGCAGCCGCGTGAGCGAAGCCCGCGCCAATATCGGCGAGGCTGAGGCCGCGATTGCCGAAGCACAAGCTGCGATCAATGAAGCGAACACCGCGCGCCAAACCGCCAGCCGCCAGCTAGCCCTGTTCCGAAATGTCGATGATCCTGCCGCCATCAGCCGATCAGAAGTGATCCGCGCAGAAGGCGAAGTGGATGCTGCAAACGCCCGGGCGAAACTTGCGCAAAGCCGCCTATCGCAGGCCCGCGCCCGCCTTACCGCAGCCAGAGCCACCGCAGCCAGCGCTTCAACTGAATTGAGCCGCCTTACCGTGCGCGCGCCGATAACAGGCGAGATTTTGAACGTCGCGATCCGGCCCGGCGAGCATGTTTCGACCGTGGGCGGCAATCAGACCTTTATCGAAATGGGTCAGACCAATCCGCTCCATATCCGCATTGATGTCGATGAAAGCGAGGCAGCGCGGGTTGATATTGGCGCGCCCGCAACCGTATCGGCGCGCGGCGATGCGGGCAATTCGGTTAAGGCAGAGTTTGTGCGAGCCGAGCCGCAAGTCGTGCCCAAACGCTCGCTCACCAATTCAGCGGCAGAGCGGGTGGATGTGCGCGTTTTGCAGCTGATCTACGCCCTGCCGGCGGAGAGCAATCTGCGCGTCGGACAACAGGTCGATGCGTTCGTCGCCGCGAAGGATGAGAGCGAGTAATGCGCCGCAGCCTCGCCCTTACCATCGTTTTGAGCGCTTCTTTAAGTGCCTGTGTTGCTGGCCCACCGCCGGAAATTGAAACTGCGCCGCCAGTGCTGCCTGCCAGCTTTGCTCTATCCAGCGGTTTCGCGCCGGATGCTGCGACACTTGCGAGCATGGATGCGCTTTTGCCAAACCGCGATCCCGCGTTCCAAACGCTTCTTTCCGCAGCGCAAAAGGACGCGCCCAGTATCGCAGAAGCGCTCGCCCGGCTCGATGCCGCCCGTGCTGGCGCGCGGGGCGCCGCTGCGAACCGCAAACCGCAAGTGGGCGCGGCTGGCTCAGTCACCGGATCGCGCACCAATCCCGATCAATTCGGATCGAACCTACCCCCGGGCATCAGCTTCGATACGGAGCAGGTCTCTTTCGGCTCCAGCATCACCGCCAGCTGGGATCCCGATATTTTCGGCGCTCTAAAGGATAGCCAGCGCGCCGCCCTTGCCCGCGTGGATGCCGCCAGCGCGAGCGCCGCTGCGGTGGAACTCGCGATCACGGCTGAGATTGCGGGCGC
>CAZAIG010000138.1:0-5571 GCA_964485135.1 uncultured Porphyrobacter sp.
CGAACACTGGGCCGAACACTGGGCCACCCCTTCCGATCATTAGGGAAGCCTGCGCTACTCAAACGTCTCGCTAATTTTTGTCGGCGCATCTCCGGTCAATTGCTCATGCAGCGCGACTGCAATGCCCGAGACGATCATGCCGACAAACACGCCCAAGAGGCCGGTAAAAAGCCCCATAATCAGGCCCGCTGTCGTGCCGCTTGCCAAGGATGCAAGTAAGCCAATGATGGCATTCAGGATCAGGGCCAATACCGTGTAAACGATGAACAAAAGCGCCCAAAAACCTAGGATCGCCCATTGCCGCGGCCCCGTTAGTTTCCAAGAACGATGCATAGCGGTGATGGGGTTGAGAATACCCTCCAGCATCATAACCGGCATCGTCACGCTGAACCGTGCCATCAACATTACGCTGACGAGCACAGCGGCTAGCCCGCCAAAGAAGCCGATCACACCGGCCAGAACTGGGCTGACCATACCCAGCAAAGTCGCCAAAAGAACGATCGGGATCATCACCACAAAAGCGGCCAGAAGATACGAGATGAAAAACAGAATAAGCACAGCGATCAAGGATGGCACCGCTTTGAACCCGCGGACAATTGCATCGCCAACCGTCACACCGTTTGCTCCCATCAATGTGACCATTGCCGCATAGCCGGCAAAAGAGACAATCGTGCTAAGCAATGCCCAAGGCGCAATCGAACCGTAAACCTCGCCAAGCTGCGCCATCAGCTTTTCCGGATCATCGCCGCTCGTGTCGATCATCGTGTCCATAGTGGCGAGTTCAGGAACAGCGACATACATGATCAGCGTGGGAAGCAGCAGGAACACGCCAGCAATCACCGCCAAGAGCTGAAAATTGGACTGCACCAGCGTGATAGCGCGTTGCCACGTGTCACTCATGTCAAATTGCATCGCCTTTGATCTCCTCAATCTGCGCCCAAACTCCTTGAGCGCCGAAGCGCTGACTTGATATGCGCGAATAATGTCGCCACGAAAACCCATCATGACTCAGATTTCACCCACTAGCGCTCCGCAATCAGGCGCTCTGCACTTCCCCGAATGGCGGGAAGAGCCTGCGCCGGTTGCATACCGTGATGCTTTGGCGGCGATGGAAGCGCGCAATCAGGCGATCCATATTGGCGAGGCTGAGGAGCAAATCTGGCTGCTTGAACACCCGCCCGTCTATACCGCCGGGACCAGCGCGGATGGCGCAGAGATGCTCGATCCGCGCTTCGACGTCATCAAAGCAGGTCGCGGCGGGCGCTATACATACCACGGCCCAGGTCAGCGGGTAGGCTACATTATGCTCGATCTGACCAAGCGCGGCAAAGATGTGCGTGCTTTTGTCCATGCGCTTGAGGATTGGGTTATTGCAACTTTGTCCGATCTCGGTGTGGAAAGCTGGAGCGTGGCCGATCGCATCGGTATCTGGACGCGGGATGTGGACGGGCGCGAGGCAAAGATCGGTGCTATCGGCGTGCGCGTGCGGCGCTGGGTTACGATGCACGGTTTCTCCGTCAATCTATCGCCAGATCTGTCGCATTTTTCCGGTATTGTGCCCTGCGGGATTGAGGAATTTGGCGTCACGAGTTTAGAGCGTCTGGGCATGAAGGTGACCAACGCTGAGTGGGACGCAGCTTTAAAGGCGCGAAGCGAAGAATTCCTCGAAAGCCTTGCTAAGCCCGCACAAACCAGCAAAAGCGCCTAACGTAAATCTAAGGACATACCTCAAAGGACGCGAACACTATGACCTTTCGAATTGCCCTGATCCTGCCATGCGCTCTATTGCTGGCCGCTTGCGACAGTGATGGGCAAGTCGAGCAGCCGACAGCTGATGGTAAAGAGCGCGGCGCAATGGGCGAGGTTCTGGGCGGAACCATTAGCGATGAGATGATTTCCTATGAGGACATCCAGTCTCAGGCCCCGACCCGCGAAGACGCACCTTCAGAAGGCCAAGAAACCGCTGAAGAAGAGTAGCAAATGGTATGCGACTAGCTGCGCCTAAGCCGCGCCGGCTGCCTTGTCTGCTTCTTCTTCCATAGTTGGATAATCCGTATATCCGGCCTCGCCCGGGAAATACCAGGATTTGGGCACATCCTTGTTCGGCGCCCATTCTGCCCCAGCTTTGATCCGTTCGGCAAGGTCAGGATTTGAGATATAGGGACGGCCAAAGCTCACCGCATCGCATCGACCGCTTTCAACATCCGCTGACGCCTCCTCAGCGCTATAATCCGAATTGAGGATCAGCGGGCCCGAATAATGCTTGCGGAAAAGTGCATCCTGCTTAGGCACATCGGTTTGGCCAAAAGTGCCCTCTGGCCCAGGTTGACGCAATTCGACAAAGGCAAGGCCTAGCTCTCCGCAAACCTTGGCGGCTTCTCCAAATGTTGTTGCCGGATCGCTGTCGTCTGTGCCTTGGCTATCGCCATTGGGCGATAAGCGCACACCGACGCGGTCTGCGCCCCAAACATCAATCAGAGCCTCCAGCACTTCGCGCAGCAACCGCACGCGGTTCGACGCAGGGCCGCCATATTCATCCGTCCGAAGATTGGTTCCATCGCGGATGAATTGGTCGATCAGATAGCCATTGGCTGCGTGCAATTGCACCCCGTCAAAGCCAGCTTTTTTCGCTTGCTCGGCGGCATTGCGGTAATCCGCGATCAAACGCGGAATTTCGGACAGCTCAAGCGCGCGGGCTTCTTCATAATCTTTCACCCCTTCTGGAGTGTGCGCATGGCCCGGAGCAGTTGTGGCCGATGCAGACACTGGCTTTTCACCGCCAAGGAAATAGGGATGAACAATCCGGCCCATATGCCAAAGCTGGCAGACGATTGTGCCGCCCTCGGCATGAACCGCTTCGACCGATGCTTTCCAGGCTTCGGCCTGTTCATTGGACCAGATGCCCGGAGCCGACGGCCAGCCAAGCCCTTCGACGCTGATTCCGGTTGCCTCGGTCAGGATCAGGCCAGATCCCGCGCGCTGACGATAATAGGTGGCCATCAAATCATTGGGTTGAAACATCGGATCGGCGGCGCGACCGCGGGTCAGCGGCGCCATAAAAATGCGGTTCTTCGCTTCAATCGCGCCCAGCGTGATCGGTGTGAACAGATTGTCGGTCAAAGTGTCTAACTCCCGTTGCGTTCCAAAACTTGTCTTCGCTTTGGCAGATGGGGGCGCTAGGGCGCAAGGATGGAATCAAATGCGACCAAAACTGCCATACCGGGATGGCTGCTCTTGATCGCCTTGCTCGCAGGCAATGTTGCTCTCGCACTGGGCGCGTGGTTTGTGCGTTTGGTCGATACTGGGCCCGTTGCAGCCGGGTTTTGGCGTCTTGCGCTGGCGCTACCGATCTTGCTTGTTTTCGCCCAAGTGAGCAGCCAACGAGTCTTCAGCTTGGACAAAAAAGTGATTGGTCTCGCGCTGATAGCAGGATTGTTTTTTGCTTCAGACGTGGCCGCTTGGCATGTGGGTATTGGACTGACCCGTTTAGGCAATGCCGTGCTCTTCGCCAATTCAGGCAGTTTGGTGTTGATGGCTTGGGGTTTCATCGTCATTGGCGCTCTGCCGAAAACCCGCGAGTGGATTGCCATGGCGAGCGCGCTGGGGGGCGGCGCGCTTCTGCTCGGGCGCAGTCTGGAGATTTCAACCCAGACGCTGATAGGTGATCTTTTGAGCCTGCTCGCTGGAATGCTCTATGCGGGCTATCTCCTCATCCTTCACGATGCGCGGCGTCAGATCGGTTCATGGAGCTTGCTCTTTTGGACCGGCCTATCTGGAGCGCCTTTTCTGCTTATCCTTGCGCTCAGCTTAGGCGAGGCAATTTGGCCCAGCGATTGGACGCCGATTTTGCTCTTGGTCTTTTGTTCGCAAATCATGGGTCAAGGATTGCTCGTATTTGCGTTGAGGCATTTTTCACCACTGATTATCGGACTGGCTCTGCTAACCCAGCCGGTGACCGCATCTATTGTGGGGTGGCTGGCATTTGGCGAAATTCTGAGCGCGCTCGATTTTCTCGGCATGGCACTGGTTGGGTCGGCGCTGGTTCTAGCACGGATCGCGACGGGCAAATCGCAAGCATCGACGACGCGACCTGCGAATGCTAGCCATAGGAAATAGGGAAGAGGACACGACAGATGAAGAGATTTGCAATCACCGTCGGGGCTATGGTTTTGCCGCTAGCCGGTTGTGCTGCCTTTCCCGAGGATGCATCGCGCGCCGCGCAAACAGTGGTCAGTGCGGATGCAGCTTTTGAAGAGCTTTCCAGCCGCTACCTAGAAGGTATCGCTGAACTTAACCCCGTTTACGCCACAGCGCTGGGCAATCACGCCTATGACGATAAGCTTCCCAATGTGTCGGCCAAGGGGCGGGCTGACCAATACCGGTTTAGCCAAGGGTTCCTGATCGCGCTCAAGACGATAGATTTTGATGCGTTGAGCCGTGCCAATCAGGTCGATTACAAATTGCTGCAAAACGCGCTGGAATATGGCCAATGGTCATCAGAAGACGAGCAGCAATGGGCGTGGAACCCGCAATATTACCACTCCATCGCCTCATCTTCTCTTTACAGTTTGGTGAGCCGCGACTTTGCGCCCTTTGAAACGCGCCTGCCCAACATCGTTGCCCGGATGAAGGCTCTGCCAGCGTTTCTGGCGCAGGCCCGCGCGCAGATCCAAATCGCCAGCGTGCCGAAAGTCCACGCAGAAACCGTCGCTAAGCAAAACGCCGGAATCATGGGCATTGTGACTGGTATCATCGAACCTGAGCTGGCAAAATCAGGGCTCGACCGCAGTGAGTTTGACACGGCAAAGGCAGAGTTGGCTGCGGCCTTGGCAGAGCATCAAACATGGCTTGATGACGTGGTTGTGCCGGGCGCGAAAGGCAACTTCCGGCTAGGCGCAAACATGTATGCGCAGAAAATGGCCTTTGCGCTCCAAACCGATATGAGCGTGGCTGAGCTCAAAGAGCGCGCTGAAACCGCCTTTCGCGAAACCCGCGCGCAGATGCTCGCCGTGTCAGAGAAGATTGGCGAATGCGGGAACATCCGAGGGCGCTCAGCCGAAGCACGCGAACAGGCGGTGATATCTTGCGGCCTTAACGCATCATACGAAAACCGCGCCCCGCGCGACGGGCTGGAGGCGGCCGCGCGCAAGACTTTGGCAGAGGCTGAGGCGTTCACGCGCGAACGCGGCTTCATCCGCATGGCTGATAATGAAACGCAGATCATCACCATGCCCGAATTCTATCAGGGCAATTCGGTGGCTTATCTAGACTCGCCTCCTCCGCTGGAACGGCATCTGCCCGCTTACTATGCGGTATCGCCCATCCCCGACGCCTGGAGCGATGAGCAGGCAACGTCCTTCCTAAAGGAATACAATATCTCCATGCTGCACCTGCTTTCTATCCACGAAGGCACGCCGGGCCACGCGCTGCAATTGGAGCATGCCAACCGCTATGACGGATTGCTGCGCGCAGTGCTTTCAAGCGGGCCCTTTATCGAAGGCTGGGCGGTCTACTCAGAAAAGGTGATGGCGGATGAGGGCTATCTGGGCGGGATGGAAACCGAGCAGGGGC
>CAZAIG010000139.1:0-1729 GCA_964485135.1 uncultured Porphyrobacter sp.
AGTAGGACGGGAAGCAAATTTAATGGCAAGTCAGGCACTTACAGCAAGCAGGGGCAGCATGAGCACGCAAGACACGGATGAACCCAAACGCATTGCGCGTCCGCCGCACCGGTTTTGGACTCTGAGCGAAGGGCGCGCCATGTTCGAATTGGGCGCGTTTTATATGAGCCGCTTGTGGCTTTCTACTCTGCCCAAAGGTGACGGTCATGCCGTGATCACAATGCCGGGTTTTTTGGCCACAAACAGCTCCACTCTCCCCATGCGTAGCCTGCTGAGTGATCTGGGTTATGATGCGCATGGCTGGGATAGCGGGCGCAATTTGCGGGTTGATGATATTCTGGTCGAAAAACTATCGAGCCAGCTGACAAAGGTTCGCAAAGACAGCGGGCGCAAAGTTTCACTCATCGGGTGGAGCCTTGGCGGTGTGCTCGCACGAGAGATCGCCAAATTGCAGCCCGATGATGTGCGCAGCGTCATCTCGCTCGGCAGTCCGATTTCTGATGATCGCAATCACACCAATGCGCGGCGTCTGTTCGAAATGTTCAATGGAGAAGAGCCAGAGGCGATGCGCGATGGCAAATTTCGCGGGCTGGACAATGCGCCGCCTGTGCCGACCACTTCGATCCTTACACGCACTGACGGTGTCGTGCATTGGCGCGGCTCGGTGCAGAAACCTGCCGATACACCCTATGAAAATATCGAGGTGATCGCCAGCCATTGCGGCCTGGGCGTGAACCCCAGCGTGATGATCGCGATTGCTGACCGCTTGCGTCAGAAAGAGGGCGAATGGGCCCCGTTTAAACCAAGCGCGAGCCAACGCTGGATGTTCCCTCAGACTGATTTGAGCTAGCGCCGCGCGCGGCGCTTTAAAACAACTTGCGGAATTGAATGCCGATATAGCGGCCTGTCGGATCGAGCAGATCGGGCTGAAAATTGATCGGCGTATCGCCATTTTCATCGACCACGCGGCGGCGCGCATCAAAGATATTGTCCGCGCGCAGCGACATGGTCAGCCCTTTGAGCGGCCCCTTATCCTTCTTCAAAACCTGCCCCAAATTCGTAAAGACCCGCAGGTTAAAGCGCAGCAATTCGCCAAAGAACAATGGGCTGGTGCCTGTCGCGGGATTGCCATTAACCCGCGCCTTACCCGTGTAAAAGCCTGACAGGCGCACGCCGTAACCGCCGCGAAATGCTCCTGCCTGAAGCTGGGTAAAATGGCGCGAGACACCGGTATTGCTGGTCGAATCGCCATCAAGCTGGTCAAGGAACGGGCCGCCCGGCGCGATCAGAATCTCGTTTTCGAGCTGATAGCTGTGGCTGATATTGAGGAAATACCTCCCGCGTCCGTCGCGCCCGAATGCGCCGCTTCCCCCGCCGCTTCCGCGTCGTGACTGCGGCCCACCTTGCGGTCTGCCTCCAGCTTGGGGAGCCGCTGAACCAGCACCGCGCATAGCAGCCGGGTCCATGGAGCAGATACGCTCTCTAAATCGCGCAAGCCGCTGGGGATCGACCTTGCCATCGTCGCCGCGCACACGGGCGAGCATCCGGCCAAAGCGTTCTGCGTCAAAGTTCGGGATGATCGCGGAAACATCCTCGCCGCTTTCCACTGCGGCCACCAGCTTGTTGAGCATTTCTAAGCCATCATCGGCGCAAAGCCGCTCGCGGAACGCCATGAATTGCGCGCGTCTTTCGGGCGAAGGCGGCCCCCGTGAACCTTCTGGACGGGTGC
>CAZAIG010000139.1:1829-5571 GCA_964485135.1 uncultured Porphyrobacter sp.
GCTTTCTGGCCTAGCGTTTCCAGGCGGCCCGCCTCTGGGTGGCCCGCCTCTGGAGCCAGCTTGCGGACGCGCTCCGCCCCATGATCCGCGCGTAGTGAAGCCGAATACAAGCGACTTATTGTTCGTTTCGGCAAAAGTCACCGGCCGCCGGTCAATGCTGAGCAAAGTGCCGCCAGCATCGCGGGTAAAGCGATCGGGGAACGCGGCTTCGATCTCAGCGGTTAAAGCGGGAAACCCTCTGGTCACATTGTCGGAGGAATTGTTGATATATTCCGCCGACAGCCTCGTATTATCCCAAAAGGGTAGCTCCCAATTGGCGCTAAATTTCCAATCGCGCTGCGTTTCGGCAAGCAGGTCGGGATTTCCGCCAGCGATCACCGTTGCTAGCACAGTCTCGCCGTTCACAAAGTCAAACACCGGCACATTCAGCGTGGTTGTCTGCGGATTGCCTAGGCTGGCAAGCCCCGGCACGCTTTCATTGAAAACATAGGTCGCTTGCAGGTTAAGATTGCCAAAGGGCGACCAATTCAACCCCGCGCTCCAGTCATAGAGTGTGCCGAAATCTGAGTAATGGTTGAAGCCGACCTGCCCATTGAGTGTGAAACTGCCCAAAGCATCGGCGAAATAATTGCGGCGGCTGGTAAGCGGGATCACGACATTCAGCCCGCCCTCCAGATCGCCGCGTGTCAGCTGCGCATCACTGTTGGAGCGCGTGTCGGAGCTGGTGATCCTGTCCCAGCTGTATCCTGCATCCATTGTGACCGAAAACTCGCCTGCGGGAAGGTCGATCAGTACCCCGCGCAAGGTCGATTTTGCCTCGGCAGAGATCGTCTCGGTTAGCGCCGTATCAAAGCCTGCATCCGCCAAACCCGGCAAAGCGCCATCAATCGCTAGCGTTCCCGCAGCAGCCGCAGCCTCTAACGCAGAGGTATCGCCGCGCCGGTCTATCTTTCGGATATTGTCCCTAACGCTGGCGTCGAATGTCGTGTTGAGCCGAAATGCGCCGAGCGGGCGGGTCCAGCTTCCCGCGCTCGATATCGTGTCGGTAACTGTGCGCACAGCGAGCGGATTGGCCGCATCTAACGTGCGCAAAGCCGATGTGCCATCAGGCGCTGTCAGAACGACGGTGTTTAGGCCCGAAAACCCGCGCTGCTCTTCGCGCTCATAAGTTGTGTTGAGGCTCGCCGAAGACCCGCTTTCCAGATAGGTTTTGGCCCAATTGCCGCTGGCTTCGAAAGCCAAGCGATCATTGATCAGGCTGCGGTACAGCGCTTGATCGGGATCACCCGCCACATCCGAAACTGAGCCGGGCGTTTGGATGATGTCGCGCTCATCCTCGGTCAGGATGGTTCGGTCTACGACCTCAATATTGAAGTTGGTGCGGCCCGAATTGTTGATGCGCAGAAGAGTAAATTCGCCTTCGACCCGGCGATATCCGCCTTGGCTCGGTTGCTCGAATTCCGCTTCTAATTCGCGGCTGGAATAGTTCTCTTTGAGGATCAGATTGACCACGCGCCGGTCGGGCGGAAAGCCGAATTTCTGGGCGACTTCCTCAGGCATAACCTCGACCTTAACGATCGCTTCTGGCGGGTAGGAGCGCAGTTCGCGAAAACTGCCAATACGAACGCCATTGACCAGAAAAACGGGCCGTCCGCCTCCCCCTCTTCCTCTCGATGAGGTGGTCTGGGGAGAGATCGTTTGGATCAGCTCGGCAATAGAGGTTGCACCCGTGGCCTTGATATCCTCTTCACTCAGCTCCAGCAGCGGCGCTTGCTCAACATCCAGCTGTCCCCGCAAACGCTCAGCACGCACGATAATCTCGCCCTTTGAGACATCTTGAGCCTGCACATCTGCATCTGCATTATCGGCGTCATCATCCTGCGCCAAACCGGCCGATGGCAAGGACACGAGCGCGGCGGCAGACAGCAAAAGCGCTGAACGAAGGGTGGGAACGGGGGACATAACTATGCTCCCTTCACGATAATACTCTGCTGTACAACCAATCATATTGTATCAATTTGCACTCCCAGCCGGGCGAAGAAATGATGCACAGGCGCAACGCACTGTTGCACAGGCAACGCACAAGGCTTCACATTTGTGCCCAGCGCCGCTAAAGCGCGCCCACGCACTCAGATACACACCTCTACCTAAGGACTTTCATGGCTAAAGAAGAACTCCTCGAAATGCGCGGAAAAGTGGTCGAACTGCTTCCCAATGCGATGTTCCGGGTTGAACTTGAAAATGGCCACGAGGTTTTGGGTCACACAGCGGGCAAAATGCGCAAGAACCGCATCCGCGTGCTGGTGGGTGATGATGTGCTGTGCGAGTTGACGCCGTATGACCTGACGAAAGCGCGCATCACCTACCGCTTTATGCCTGGCCGCGGTGGTCCGGGGCAAAATCCGTCTCAGGGTCCCGGCCCTGCGTCGTAACGCATTGGCTGCCGGGTGAACGGCCCCACCCTAATTCTGGCATCGGCCAGCCCAAGGCGGCGCGATCTTCTGGCGCGTCTGGGCGTGGAACCTGCTGGCGTATCTCCCGCCGATATTGACGAAACACCGGCGAAGGCAGAGCTGCCTCGCGACTATGCGCAGCGCATGGCGCGGGAGAAAGCCGCTGCGTGCGCATCGACAAAGCACTACGTTCTAGCAGGTGACACGGTTGTGGCTGCTGGCCGCCGCATCTTGCCTAAGGCTGAGGATGAGCAAACCGCGCGCAGCTGCCTTAAGCTGTTATCGGGCCGCCGTCACCGCGTGCTGTCCTCGATTGCCTTGCTCGCCCCCGATGGGACGATCCGCGAACGGCTGAATGAAACGATCGTGCGGTTCAAATCGCTCGCTCCCGATGAAATCAGCGCCTACATCGACAGCCACGAATGGGAAGGCAAAGCGGGCGGATATGCGATCCAAGGCAGCGCCGAAGGGCTGATCCAATGGATTCGCGGCTCGCATTCAGGCGTCATGGGACTGCCGCTGTATGAAACGCGCACCCTTCTAAAAGCGGCGGGATTTGCCATTGGCTGAGTGGCTGCACGAGGATAGCTTCGGTGAGAAGCGTGCGCTGCTAATGGATGGCGACACTGTACTCGCGGCACGCCTCCATTGGTTCAGCAAAATCTGCGCTGGTACCATTGCCACCGCAAAAGTGGTGAAGCGACCCAAGGGTAGCAAGCGCGCCTTATGCGTCACAATAACGCCTGAAGCGGGGCACGAGGTGGATGTTCCCGATCTACTGCCCGATGTGAGCGAGGGAAGCGAGACGCGCATCATGATCCACCGCGAACCCATAGCAGAGCGCGGGCGATTGAAACGAGCCAAGGGCCGATACTGGGACGATAGACCTCCCGCTGATGCGATCCCGAGCGAAAATGTGTTGGGCCAAGGCGAAGAGGTGCGCCGCCTGCCAACTGGCGTGTGGGAAGAGGTCTGGTCGCTTGCGGCAGGGGGACAATTGGCGTTCGACGGGGGCAACATCGTCATCACGCCCACTCCTGCGATGACCTTGATCGATATTGACGGGGCTGGCTCGCCGAGTGAATTGTCGCTGGCCGCTATTCCCGCAATTGCTCGCGCCATCCGCTTGCTTGATCTTGGCGGCAATATCGGGATCGATTTTCCATCCATTGAAGCGAAGGCCGAGCGGCGCGCAGTTGACGAAGCTTTGGCAGAGGCGCTGTCCGATTGGCCACATGAGCGCACAGCGATGAACGGGTTTGGCTTTGTGCAATTGGTCGCGCGGCTCG
>CAZAIG010000140.1:0-5470 GCA_964485135.1 uncultured Porphyrobacter sp.
CGGTCGCGCCGCTCGGTTAGGATTTTATGCGGATAGCATTGGTGGCCGACATCCCAAACCAAGCGATCTTCAGGCGTGTTGAAAACATAGTGGATCGCCACAGTTAGCTCGACCACGCCCAGCCCAGATCCCAAATGCCCGCCCGTTGTGCCGACCGCGTCGATGACTTCGGTGCGCAATTCGTCAGAAAGTTGGCGTAGCTGATCCGCCTTTAGCTTGCGCAGATCTTGCGGATTCGCCACCGAATCAAGCAGCGGCAGTTTTGGGCGTTCAGTCATGGAGGAAGGTGTTACACCGGAAAACCCGTACTGTCGATGAACGCTTTATCGACAGATTTACACAATTCATCGCCCTGAGAGGGTTACGCGCACTTCTTGCAGAAACCGCGCATCTCAATTACCGGACGCTCTGGCTTGAACCCTTGGTCAGCTGCGATGGCTCTGATAGCGCGCGAAGTGGCATCATCATCGACGTGAGTCGCGTTGCCGCACGCATCACAGACTAGGAAAATGCAATCATGTTCACAGCCGGGATGGCTGTTGGCGATATACGCATTCGCGCTTTCGACCCGCATCGCGAGGTTGTTTGCCACGAACAGATCAAGGATGCGGTAAACGCTATTGGGTGCCACCCGCTTGCCGCGCGTTCGGGATAGATTGTCAGCGATATCGTAAGCGCTGGCAGGCCGGTCATGCTGCGCCAATTCGGCGAACACTGCCTCGCGCATGTTTGTCCATTGCTCGCCCGCATCTTTCAAGGCATCGCGGGCAGCGCCGAGCAATTCTGCGCCAGAATGTTCTTGATGAGCGTGCGAATGCTGAACCATGCTGCCCGTTATAGGCATCAATGCAGCCACGCGCTAGGGCGTGAAGTGATAAGCAGGACTAGCCCTTAAAATCACGCAGGAAACTGCCGCGATAGAGGCCAGGGTAGAGCCGTTTCAGGCCCGCAACCTTGGGCTTGTCCCAGCGCAGGATGTATCCGTGGCGCGGATTGCGGGCCATGAAATCCTGATGGTAATTTTCAGCTGGATAGAATTTGCGGTACCGCTCAGTCTTGGTCACGATGGGCCGCTTCCATTTGCCCGACTTTTGCATCTGGGCAAGATAGGCGCTGGCAACCGCGCGCTGTTCATTGCTCATCGGGATTAGGGCTGCACGATATTGCGGACCGCGATCGGGGCCTTGGCGATTGCGGATGGTTGGGTCAGCGACAACCGAGAAGAAGATCCGCAGCAATTGATCATAGCGGATGACTTTGGGATCATAGACAACGCGCACCGCCTCTGCATGGCCGGTAACGCCAGTGTTTGTCTGCTTGTAAGTCGCCGTGGCAGCAGTCCCGCCATGATAGCCAGAAACTGCGCGCTTAACCCCTTTCGTATGGCTAAAGACGCCTTCTACGCCCCAGAAACAGCCGCCGGCAAAGATCGCGACTTTCAGCCCAGCGGTTTCCTTTGCGATGCGCTTGGCACCGGGCGCTTGGACGATTTTTTCAGCCGAGACAGGCGCAGCCTGACAACCGGAAAGAACAACAGCGGATATGGCCGCTAGAGTGATGAGGGGGCGTTTTAGGTTCTGTTTCATGGAGCCTTTGTGGCACGATCCGAAGCGCTGTCATCGCCCGCTTGCGTTGCCGGTTCAGCGGCAAAAGCCTCGGGCGCAAATTCCGCCTGCCAATCCGGCGCGGCGCTGGCCACAACCACACACGCGCCAAGGATAAAGCCGATGGCAAAGTTGCGGTAGAGGTCAGATTTGAAAAGGCCCATGGGGGAATAACTCGCGATTCGTTGTGCTTAATATGGGGTTATACTCAGTATCACTTTCTAGTTAGTGAATGCGGCGTTTGACGTTTGGTAATACGTTGGAGGCTCATGAAAAGTTACGCTGGCAATCGGAAAAAGATGCAAGCCTGCGCAGGCTAGTCTCGGCCAAAAATCCTACAGAGATGACCCATAGACCACCCCTAGACCTCTTGAGATCTGCGCTCAAAACGCAAGATGCCGCGCTCAAAAACGCAGCCGCAAACGCAGCTGAGCCCGCGGTTTAATGCCGGAAATGGCGCATCCCGGTAAGCACCATCGCAAGCCCTTTTTCATTGGCAGCGGCAATCACTTCATCATCGCGGATCGACCCGCCCGGCTGGATGATCGCTGTCGCACCTGCTTCGGCTGCGGCAAGCAATCCATCCGCAAAGGGGAAGAAAGCATCAGAGGCGACCGCGCTTCCTACAGCGCGGCTTTGATCCCATTTGTAGGTTTCAGCCGCTTCGGCCGCTTTCATCGCAGCGATCCGTGATGAATCGCGCCGGTTCATCTGCCCTGCGCCAATACCGGCGGTGGCGCCGTCCTTGGCATAGACAATCGCGTTGGACTTCACATGCCGCGCAACCGTCCATGCAAACAGGCAATCTTTCAGTTCCTGCGCCGTTGGCTCGCGCTCGGTTACGACTTTCAGATCATCGGCTGTAATCGCGCCATTGTCGCGCGTCTGGATCAGCATGCCGCCAGCAATCGTCTTCATCACAAAGCCAGCGCGGCGCGGATCGGGCAGCTCGCCGCACTCCAAAATGCGCAGGTTCTTCTTCTTGGCAAAGATCGCGCGCGCTTCTTCACTCACCGACGGAGCAATGACCACCTCGGTAAAGATCTTGGCAATCGCCTCTGCCGTCGCGCCGTCCAATTCCGTGTTAACCGCAACGATCCCGCCAAAGGCTGACACACTATCGCACGCGAGCGCTGCCTCCCATGCCTCCAGCAAAGTCCCCGCCTGAGCGACACCGCATGGATTGGCGTGTTTAACGATCACAACCGCAGGATCGCCGCCTGCGAATTCCGCCGCCAGTTCCAACGCAGCATCGGTATCGTTGAGATTGTTGTAGGAGAGCGCTTTACCCTGAAGCTGCTCAGCCTGCGGGACACCCTTGGTGCCGGATGCTTGCGGCAAGTATGACGCGGCTTCTTGATGCGGGTTCTCACCATAACGCAGCACATCGTCGCGCTTAAACGCCAATGGCATAGTTGCTGGGAAAGGCGTCGCTTGCAAAGCTTCAGTCCCAAGCGGGTGGGTGAATGCATCGCCAAAGGCGAACCAGTTTGCAATCGCTGCATCATAGCTGGCCGTGCGGGCATAGGCTTTGCCTGCCATGCGAATCCGAAACGCCTCCGACGCCGCGCCATCATTGCTTTCCAGCTCGCTCAGCAGCTCGGCATAATCCGCCGCGTCGGTAAGGATGGTGACAAAGCCGTGGTTCTTCGCCGCAGAGCGCACCATAGACGGCCCGCCGATGTCGATGTTTTCGATGACTTCTGCGCGGCTGGCTCCCTTTGCGACGGTTTCTTCGAAAGGATAGAGATTAACAACGACCAGATCGATGGCCCCGATCCCGTGCTCCTCCATCGCAGAGACGTGTTCGGCATTGTCGCGCACAGCCAACAACCCGCCATGAACATTGGGGTGGAGCGTTTTCACCCGGCCATCCATCATTTCAGGAAAGCCGGTGATGTCCGACACGTCCAAAACGGTCAGGCCCGCATCGCGCAAAGCCTTTGCCGTGCCGCCAGTGGAGACCAGCTCAACCCCGCGCGCGGCCAGCGCCTGCCCCAGTTCAGCCAAACCGGTTTTATCGGACACTGACAGCAGCGCCCGTTTAATCGTCACATCACCCACGCGAAATTCCCGTTCTTTTGTATGCCGACCTAGCTCATCTTCTTAAAGAGCCACGAATATTGCTCGCCGCCTCGCGATGCCATCCCTTGAACAACCAGCTGCTCAATCGGGTGCGCTTTGCCCGTGCCATCGACCCACATGCTTTCCTCTAGGCTGACAGCAACGCCGGTTGCCTCGCCTGCCAAGCGGAATTGCCACAGAGATCCGTCGGGCAGAACCATGCTTGCACCGCGCCGATCCTCTGCCACTCGGGCTTCGATATGGCGGGCAAGATGGAAGCGGATGGCAAAGGCAACCTTGCCGCGCTTAGGCCGTTTGGTCGCTGGCAGCAGCAAATCTTCACCGCGCAGCTCGCCGCCGTCATGGCTGAGCATCAAAATGCGCCGATGCGTCAGGCCAAAGCGGGAGTTATAGCCATCATGGCTGGCCTCGACCCGCACAGCCTCGCCGCCTTTTTGCGCGGTTACGCGCCGGTCGACTTCGACCAATTCGACGCCTTTACCCAGCTTGCCTTTGATCAAGACGCTCGTGGAATTGACATTGTCGAGCACGAGCGTGGAATGCGCCGCACTGGCGCGAAGGCCCTTTTCAATCCGCAAAGGCACTTGTCCGCCCGCTAGCCCTGCGCCGCCGCAGTTCACGATCATGCGGTGCGGCCCGTCTGACATTTCAAACGCCAGCGTCGATGCACAGCCATTGCGCGAATAGCGCGCACGCGGCGGGGGAGCCGCGTCGAACTGCACGATCGACTTACCGCCGGTCATCCGCTGGAAACCCCATTGGCGAATATCTTGCAGCGGGCGCGTGCGCACACCGCTGGCATCGATCAGCGCAGCAAGCTGATCCGCGCTGGTTCCCGGTCCGCCTTGCCAGCTTCCCAGCCCGCCATCACCGTGGCGCAGCGCAAGCAGCGGCGGCACGAGCAGCTCAAGCATCACATCGAGCGATGCTGGCATTTCTTTTTCGGCCGCTTCGTAACACGCTCGCAAATTGACCAGCAGCGCGATTGCATCCATTTGCGCGAGCGGACTGCGCGAGAGGACACCGCCATCTTCTGCGACCAAATCGCCGAGAGCCTTGAGCAGCCCCGCCTCACCGAACAGGCGGCGCGGACGGCCTTCAGGAAGCAGCAGACCCGCAGCCGTTACGCCCGTCCAGCCGGCAATTTCAGCCAGCCGGTCATTCTCATGCGGAACCTTGTGATCAAGCCAGCGTGCATTGGTTTCAATCGCGCCGAGCATTTGCTTGCGCCACTCCTTATCCTTGCTGGATAAAAGCAGCGGTGCATGCATCAACCAAGCAAGCACGCGGTTGCCAACATGCTCAACTGTCCAAGCGCTATTTTTCGATGGCTTGGCATTGGCATTGAGCCAGGCATCGGTGATGCGCTCAGCCGTCGCAGTGCATTGCTCGCGCGGCGCAGAGGCAGCCAGATCACCCAGCCAGCTAAAGCCGTGGATCACGCGCTCAAACGGCGGAGCATGGCGGCCTTGTTTGGCGGCAAATTCCATCTCGCCAATTGGCGCTTTCACCCCGTGGATCAAGAAATGCCCAGCGCGCAGAGCCATACCAGCGGCACGATTGCCCAGCGGCGGCGCATCGACTGTGGCCAAAACGCGGATTTGCTCAGGCTTGCGGAACGGCGCGGTAAGTGTGGATCCGGGGACGCCAAGGCGGTAGGCGAAGCGCAGCAAGCGCTCGGTTGGGCCGGATGAAGCTGGGTTGAAATCCGACAGGGTCAGCGTGCGCGATGATGTCAGCTGCTCTGACCCATCCCAATGCGAACCATCAGCGCGCTTGGT
>CAZAIG010000141.1:0-5323 GCA_964485135.1 uncultured Porphyrobacter sp.
TGCCCGGCGTCTTTGTGAACCGGATGATCGTGGGCGCGCCCTATGACAAGAAGATTGAATTCCTTACAACCAGAGAGCGGGAGACAGCATAATGGCAGATGCAACTGGCTGGACACGCGACCAGATGGCGGCCCGCGCGGCTAAGGAATTGCATGATGGCTATTACGTCAATCTCGGCATTGGCATTCCCACGCTCGTCGCCAATCACATTCCCGATGGCATGCATGTGACGCTGCAATCAGAAAACGGCATGCTGGGCATTGGCCCTTTCCCTTACGAGGGGGAGGAAGACCCTGACCTGATCAATGCGGGCAAGCAGACGATCAGCGAGTTGCCGCACAGCGCCTATTTCGATAGCGCGACCAGCTTTGCGATGATCCGCGGCGGGCATATTGATTTGACTGTGCTCGGCGCGATGGAAGTGGCGGAGAATGGCGACATCGCCAATTGGATGATCCCCGGCAAAATGATCAAGGGGATGGGCGGCGCGATGGATCTGGTCGCGGGCGTGAAGAAAATCATCGTGGTGATGGATCACAATTCCAAGGCGGGCGATCCCAAGTTTATTCCCGCATGCACTTTGCCGCTAACGGGGCAAAATGTGGTCGATATGATCGTGACAAATTTGGGCGTGTTCCAGCGGCCCGATCATGGAAGCCCGTTCAGGCTGATTGAGCTAGCGCCGGGGATTACCGCCGATGAAGTCGCAGCGAAAACGACCGCGAGTTATGTCAGCTAGGGTTGCAAGCAACCCGGGCAGCCGCTGGCTAATCGCTGGCGGCATCCTTTCAGCATTGGCCGCCTTGCTGCACATTGGGGTAATCTTGGGCGGGCCGGAGTGGTATCGCTTTTTCGGCGCGGGCGAGGAAATTGCGCAAGCGGCTGAGCGCGGCGAATGGGGTCCGCCTATCATGACAATGGGTATCGCATTGATCCTGACAATTTGGGCCGCCTATGCGTTTTCTGGTGCGGGCAAACTGCCAAAGCTATTTCTGCTGAGGACAGGATTGATCGTGATCAGTGCGATCTATCTTTTGCGTGGATTTGCGTTGGTGCCGCTCCACATTTGGCGGCCAGAAATGACCGATGCTTTTACAGTCTGGTCATCGCTGATCGTCCTTGCCTATGGCCTCGCCTATATGATCGGCACAGTGAAAAGCTGGCGAGCCTTATCTAGATAGGTTGAGCGAATGACCGGGCTGCGCGCGAACAACTTCCCAATCATCGAACGTTGCCGGTGTACAACACATTGAGCGAACTGCTGACTTAACCGACCAAGCCAATGATTTCGTTATTGCAAAGGCGGACGACTTGCGCGATACGAATGATATATTATCACATTACGACACAATAAGGGTCTATCATGCGCCTTCTTCATTTTTCCGTATCGCGTCCCACTCTTGCCGTTGCTCTTGTTGCCGCAGCGCTCACTGCGGCCCCAGCTTATGCCGAAGACAATGCCTCTTCGGATGACGAAAGCGGCGGTTCGAGCGATCGCGGCACGATTTTGGTAAGCGCAGAGGCGCTTGAAAGTCTCGACTTTATCGCCGGGCAAGACGTGCTCGAGCTTGACGATATTCAGCGCGAAATGGACGGACAGCTGGGCGAAGTCTTGGCGAAGGTTCCCGGTGTGTCAGCGACCAGCTTCGCGCCGGGTGCTTCGCGACCGATCCTGCGCGGACAAGATGGCGAGCGTGTGCGCATCTTGATTGATGGTTTGGGCACGGCTGATGTTGGCAATACGTCGGCTGACCACGCGACCACAATTGATCCGCTAACGGTTGAACGGATTGAAGTTCTGCGCGGTCCAACTGCGCTTCTGTTCGGTAGCCAAGCGATTGGCGGCGTTGTCAATGTGATCGACCGGCGCATTCCGGAGGAAGTTCCCGAAGATGGCATCCGCGTCGATGGCCTGACCGCGTTTGATACGGCCAGCAATCTGCGCAGCGGCGGTGTGTCCTTGGATGCTGCTCTTAGCGAGATGTTCGTTGTGCATGTCGACGGCTCCTATCGCAAAACGGACGACCTTGAGATCCCTGGCTTCCAACTTTCCGAAGATTTGCGCGCCGATTTGCTTGGCGATGCTGAGGAAGAGGAAGAAGAAGGCGAATTCGAAGAAGCAGAAGAGCTTCGCGAAGCAGCGGCACAGCGCGCTTTTGTGCCCAACAGCGCAACCGAAACTTGGACCGCGAGCGGCGGCTTCACTCTCTTCCAAGGCGATTCCAGCTTTGGCGCTTCGGTATCCTTTTATGACACCGACTATGGCCTCGTCGGCAATCCTGAAGGCGGTCATCATCATGGTGAGGAAGAAGGCGAAGAAGGCGGCGAAGAAGAAGAGGAAGAGGGCGAAGAAACCGTCTCCATCGGCCTTGAGCAGCTGCGCCTCGATTGGCGCGCGAACATTGCGCTGGGCGATGGGTTCTTCTCACGCCTGAAGCTGCGCGGCGGATATTCCGATTACACCCACACCGAATTTGAGGGAACCGAAGTCGGCACTGTGTTCGACACGGAAACCCTGGAAATGCGCGGTGAGCTGATCCAATCGGGTGGCGGCGTTATCGGCGTGCAGTTCACATCGCGCGACTTTGCTGCCGTGGGCGAGGAAGCCTTTGTGGCGCCGAATGAGACGGAGCAATATGCGCTTTTCACCGCTCAGGAATTTGATCTGGGCGGCGTGGAGCTGGAAGTAGCGGCCCGCTATGAAAACGTCTCGGTTGAGTCCAACTCCTTTAACGTTGATCGCACCTTCGACCTTTTCTCAGGCGCCGCATCGCTGGTATTGGGCGGCGATAGCGACGCACGCTATGGCGTTACTCTTTCGCGCTCCGAACGCGCGCCAGCGGGTGAAGAGCTGTTTGCCAACGGGCCGCACATTGCGACCCAAACCTTTGAGATCGGTGATCCCAATCTCGACACGGAAAGCGCAACAGGCATCGAAGCATTTGTGCGTGCGCAAAGCGGCGGTCTCTCGTTCAATGCGTCGGTCTATTACCAAAGCTTCAGCAATTATATCTATCTCTCGCCGACAGACCGCGAGGAAGATGAGCTGCCAGTCTTTGAAATCCTCCAAAGCGATGCCGATTTCTTCGGTTTCGAAGCTGGATTGGAAGCGCCTCTGGTTGAGAAGGACAACTTCTCTCTAACTGGTGATTTGCGCGCATCCTATGTCGATGGATCGCTTGATGATGATGCAGGCGTGAACGACGGCAATGGCAATGTCCCGCGCATCCCGCCATTCAGCCTGCTCGGCGCGCTCGATGCAGAGATGGGTCAGTTTGGCCTGCGCGGCGAAGTCGAATGGTATGGTTCGCAAAGCGACATTGCTGCGTTTGAGACAGAGACGGACGGCTTCACCTTCGTCAATCTCTATGCCTCATGGCGCCCGATTGCGGATAATCCCAATGTCGTGCTGCAACTGGCGGGCGAGAATCTGTTCGATACAACAGGGCGCCGCCATACCAGTTTCACTAAGGAATTTCTGCCTTTGGCTGGGCGTAACATCCGCGCCAGCCTGCGCTTCGGTTTCTAGGATTTGAGAGTGTAGGGGGCGGCGTGAACCGTCCCCTCCCTCTCGTATACATCGTCTAGCTTTCCGCTGCGAAGGTGATCTCCGCATGCTCAGCCAAGCGGTCCACTAGATCTTCGCCCAGAAACGCGCCCGGCGTGCCCATGCCGCCCGCCGCGTCGCAAGACAGAAGACCAATCGCGGTTTCGGCGATCATCCGGCTGGTTGAGCCATAGCCCGGATCATACTTGCCTTTGACGCCGTATTGGATCGTTTCGCCTGTCGCAGTCTCGCCCACGAACATCGCATCGTAAAAACCGTTCTCGCGCTCTTCTTTCGTCGGCCCTTCGCCCGGTTCAGGCAGCTTGGCTGACGGATCCCCGAAGCCTGGATTCGCCTGCATATGCTTGGCGATTTTCTCGCCTTCTTCGCCCGGTCCGGTCAGCACCATTTCATCATATTGAAAGTCTTTGCCGTAGGGATGCCCCAGCAGCATATTGGTGCGGTGAATAGTCTTAGTATTGATCACTGCCATGACAAAAGGCGCAGCCCAGCTGCCCAGCTTTTCATCATAGGCCGCTGTATCGCCGTCGGGCTGCTCAGGTCCTTCAAAACCCTCTGCCAAAGCAAACGGGTTTTTGAGCACAGGGATTAGCGATGGGTCTTTGCCAACCGCGACCATGGTTGCTCCCATGCTGGCCACCGTGCCGCCCGATGGCCCGCCGGCCATACCGCGCATGCGCCCTTTGACGCGGGTGGCTGGCATACCAAAGCGCTCCCGCGCTTCTTTCTGCAGCATCAACACGCCAAGGTCGAAAGGGATGGAATCAAAGCCCGATGAGAAGCAGATCCGTGCGCCCGATGCCTTTGCCGCATCGCCATATTTGCCGATCATCTGATACATCCATGCTGGCTCGCCCGACAAATCGCAATAATCCGTGCCGCTTTCTGCGCAGGCTTTGACCAAAGGTTCGCCGTAGTTGGTGTAGGGGCCAACAGTCGTCAGCACGACGCGCGTACGTTCGCACATGGCGGTAAGGCTGGCCGGATCGCTCGCATCGGCAACGACCAATGCCGTATCGGCGGACGCGCCAATTTCATCGCGCACTGCGGAGAGCTTTGCCTCGCTGCGGCCCGCCATCGCCCATTTTGGAGCATCATCGCGGCCGCCATAATGTTGGTCCAGATATTCCGCGACCAAGCGGCCTGTATAGCCGGACGCGCCATAGACGATGATGTCGAATTCAGCGGAGGATTTAGGCATGTGAGGGCTCTCCCAAAGTGTGTGAATGTCGCAGATTCGCTTGGACAAGAGGTTTGCGCCGAGCTCTGCCCAGAGTCAAAGCCGTTACGGCATTGGCCCTCCGAAATGAGCCTCACCCGCGTTCATGTTGGGAACACATGGAACACTCCCTAAAGGCAAAAAACCTGCCCCGGTCTCTGAGGGTGCGAAATTCGATTTTTTGCGATGAGTCGAGCGTTCGAGACATGTCACGCAATGTGGCTTACGAAGTGGCCTGTAGGAAAGCGAAATGCTGGCCGTGCCTAAAGCGATTCCGTCACAAGGTTGCGCGATATGCGCGGAAGGACTCCGGTTTGGCTGGAGATGGCGAGCAGCCGTCCGTCCTCGCTGAAATGGCGCGCACTGCCATGCGCTGCGCCGCGATCAAATGCTGCCATTTCGGTGACCGAAAGCACCCATCCCTCGTTTGGGCCAGCCTCTGCGCCCTGAATGAAGCGCAAGGTTGCATCCAAGCTCGATCCGCCATGTGTTTGCGTGTGCGCGCCGAGGAAAAAGTCGGAGACAAGGCCCAGCCA
>CAZAIG010000142.1:0-2285 GCA_964485135.1 uncultured Porphyrobacter sp.
TTCTTGCCGCCGTCGCCGGTCAGGATGACGTCGAATTCGTCTTTCTCTTCAGCTGCGCCGCCAGCGTCGCCGCCGCCAGCACCCGGTGCTGCAACTGCAACAGCCGCTGCTGCCGATACGCCCCAAGCTTCTTCAAGCGCGGTGGCCAGTTCAGCCGCTTCAAGAACGGTGAGTTTTGAAAGTTCGTCTACAAGTTTGGCGATATCTGCCATGGGTATATACTCCAATTTCAAAGGGCCATCCGCGCTGCGGCTTTGACCCTAAACATGATAAATTCGTGTGTGCGAATACGTCCTTTATGCGGCATCCTTGGCGGCAAATGCGCCAACAACGCGGGCCAGCTTGTTCGCTGGTGCTGTCGCAACTTGGGCAATTTTCGTTGCCGGTGCGTTGACAAGACCAACAAGCTTGCCGCGCAGCTCGTCGAGGCTTGGCATTGAGGCAAGCGCCTTAACCCCAGCTTCGTCGAGAACCTGCGTGCCCATAGAACCACCGACAATTTCCAGCTTGTCGTTCGATTTCGCGAACTCCACAGCCGCTTTCGCCGCTGCAACCGGGTCCGAAGACCAAGCCAATGCTGTCGGACCGGAGAGGAACTCTTCGATGCCGGTGTAGTCAGTGTCTTTAAGGGCAAGCTTTGCAAGACGGTTCTTCGCAACCTTATACGTGGCTCCTGCTTCCCGCATCTTTCCGCGCAATTCGGTGGAGGCATCCACCGTCAAGCCGTGGTTGCGGGTGACAACCACCACGCCCACTTCGCCGAAAGCTGCATTAAGCTGGGCAACCGCGTCGGCTTTTTGCGAACGATCCATGCTTTTGCTCCTTCATAATGGCCGCGCAGCATTGCGCGTTGCGACCGGCTCAATTCACCACACCGCTCATGCGGCGCAGCTTAAAGTCCAATGATGGGGAAGGAGGATGCTCAATCAGAGCATCTTGGGAGGCCGCTTTATGTAGCGCCCTGAAATCTCGTTTCCCCGCCTAGGCTGGAAATTAAGAGAGGCATATTCCCCTCACCAACTGTCTCGGACGGATGACTGCCAATCGGCAATCGAAGCGCGCAGTTAAACCACGCGCCTCGAAAGTCAAGATTATTTGTAGTTTGGCGGTGCCAGCCCGCTCCCCCTCCCAACCACCCGATTTTCTGCCGAGGGATCATCGGGGGTTGGGCGGGGGGTGCGGGCCGGAACTGCAACTCGAACGCATTGGGGTTACGCGTTCGAGCAGGGACGATTAGCTCTCATATTCCAACAAATCACCCGGTTGGCATTCAAGCTCGCGGCAGATCGCCTCAAGCGTCGAGAAACGGATCGCCTTCGCCTTACCGGTTTTGAGGATCGAGAGGTTGGCGAGCGTTAGCCCAACCCGCTCTGCGAGCTCAGTCAGCGTCATGCGCCGGTCATGCAAAATGTCATCCAATTTCACCATGATCCGGCCTCCGTCTTCTGATGTGGTTGCAGGTGCCATTACACTGTCCCCTCAAGATCTTCGCGCATTGCAGCGCCGTGGCGGAACACGCGGGCCAAGATGAAGAGGATGATGATCATTAGGATGCCCGTCAGATCAAAGCCTACGTCAAAGTTGAATTCTGCATCATCGATTTGTTCCACCCATTCAGAGACCGTGAAGACCAGGCCGGTGATGATCGCTGATAGCGCATAGACACCAACCGATAACCAGCCCATCGAATTCAAGCGCTCAGCGTTTTCCGGTACGAAGGGATCGCCATCGCCAACGCTATTAATGATAGCCCGCAGTTTTCCAAAAAATAGGAAGATCAGCGCTAACGCCGCAACGGCGGTGAGCAATACTGCAGCAATTTGGAAGGCGGGGAAAGCAGCCACAGTGTCGCCATGCTCAGCGATAATTTCCGCGCTAATTTTGTCTCTTGCGAAGATAACAATCGGTATGGCGATGGTCAGTGCTATTGCACCCAAAGCGATCACAGCCTGCATAAGATAGGTAAGAATTCGCCCCGCCAAGAGCAGCGGATCGTTTCGACCATTGGGAATTGCGGTTTCATTGGTCATGGCAAAGTCTCCTTTCAAAATGCTGGCTTAGGCGAGTTCGACGCTTTGCGCCGTGCTTGCTGCATTGGTGGGCGGGACGGTCACAATCGCGCCGATTGAGCTGATGGTCAGGAAAAGGGCAGCGATTGCAGCGAGAGTTTGTGTAGCAGCGTTGGTCATTTATCGTTCTCCGTTAAGGTCCATATTGATATTCAATAATCTCTAGCTAGATGCGATTCGATTTATTGTCAATCAATAATATTGAAAAACGATATG
>CAZAIG010000142.1:2385-5295 GCA_964485135.1 uncultured Porphyrobacter sp.
GACTGTCAATCGACCGCATCGAGACGGCTTTTCATGCGCGGTGAAAAGCCAGGGATAGAAGCGGCGGCTCCATATCGCGACGTGTGAAACGCTGTAGCAAGATCCTGAAATCAGGAGGCTTTTGTTGCGGCCTTTTTGCGTTTCGATAGCTGCTGGTCCGCCAGCAGGCGCGCATGGATTGGAATTTCAATTGCGAGTCGCTGCATATGCATGTCGTAGCGGCCCGCTTAATTTAAGAGGCAAAACCCCTCCTATGGCGAGCAAAGCAAAAGCCCCCAAAACTTCGGGAACCGCAAAAAAGCGTATCCGCAAGATTTTCGGCGACATTCACGAAGCGGTGCAAATGCCGAACCTGATTGAGGTTCAGCGCGAAAGCTACGAACAGTTCCTGCGTTCTGACAAGGAAACGGGCTATGTCTCCGGCCTTGAGAAAACACTGCGCAGTGTCTTTCCGATCCGCGATTTTGCTGGCTCAGCTGAACTGGACTTCGTTCACTACGAGCTCGAAGATCCCAAATATGACACGACTGAATGCCGTCAGCGCGGCATTACCTATGCTGCGCCGATGAAGGTCACGCTGCGCCTGATCGTGTTCGAAGTTGATCAGGAAACCGAAACGCGCTCGGTCCTCGATATTAAAGAGCAAGACGTTTACATGGGCGACATGCCGCTCATGACCAGTAACGGCACTTTCATCATCAATGGCACAGAGCGTGTTATCGTATCGCAAATGCACCGTTCGCCAGGTGTATTGTTCGATCACGACCGAGGCAAAACGCACTCATCGGGTAAGCTGTTGTTTGCAGCCCGCGTCATCCCTTATCGCGGATCGTGGCTCGATTTTGAATTTGATGCGAAAGACATCGTCAATGTTCGCATCGACCGTAAGCGTAAGCTGCCGGTGACCGCGCTGCTCTATGCGCTGGGCCTCGATAGCGAAGGCATCCTTGATCACTTTTACGACACCATCGTGTGGGAACGCGCAAAAGACGGTTGGAAAATCCCGTTCGAAGCAGAGGCATGGCGCGGCCAAAAGCCCGCCTTCCCATTGGTTGACGCCAAGACCGGCGAGGAAATCTTCGCCGCTAATCAGAAAATCAGCCCGCGTGCCGCCAATAAGGCCGCGAAAGACGGTCTCAAAACCCTTCTATTGCCGACCGAGGAAATCTTCGGCGCTTATGCAGCGCGCGATTTAATCGATGAGAAAACCGGCCGCATCTATATTGAAGCGGGCGATGAAGTGTCGGTCGACAATCTCGAAGTGCTCGACAATGCCGGCATCGACAAGCTTGAGCTGCTCGACATTGATGAGGTCAACACTGGCCCTTGGATCCGCAACACGCTGAAAGTCGACAAGGCTGAAAACCGTGATGAAGGTCTGGAAGCCATTTATAAAGTGATGCGTCCGGGCGAACCGCCAACCAAGGAAACCGCTGAGGCTCTGTTCGAAGGCTTGTTCTTCGACGCTGAGCGTTATGACCTATCCGCTGTTGGCCGCGTGAAGCTTAACATGCGTTTGGAGCTTGACGCAGAAGACACTGTAACCACGCTTCGCAAGGAAGACATTCTTGCCGTGGTCAAGGAACTTGTCGGTCTGAAA
This sequence comes from uncultured Porphyrobacter sp., assembly GCA_964485135.1. Lineage (GTDB taxonomy): Bacteria > Pseudomonadota > Alphaproteobacteria > Sphingomonadales > Sphingomonadaceae > Erythrobacter. The sequence continues at coordinate 3,986 of CAZAIG010000142.1, forward strand.
GATGGCAAGGGCGAAGTCGATGACATCGACAACCTCGGCAATCGCCGCGTCCGCTCGGTGGGCGAGCTGCTGGAGAACCAGTACCGCGTCGGCCTGCTGCGGATGGAGCGCGCGGTTAAGGAGCGCATGTCTTCTGTCGATGTGTCGACCGTCATGCCCAATGATTTGATCAATGCGAAGCCAGCTGTGGCGGCGGTTCGCGAATTCTTCGGCTCATCGCAGCTGTCGCAGTTTATGGATCAGACCAATCCGCTTTCCGAAGTCACGCACAAACGCCGCGTATCGGCGCTTGGCCCAGGCGGTCTGACGCGCGAGCGCGCCGGCTTTGAGGTCCGCGATGTTCATCCGACCCACTATGGCCGGATCTGCCCGATTGAAACGCCTGAGGGTCCGAACATCGGCCTGATCAACTCGCTGGCATCGTTCAGCCGCGTCAACAAATACGGCTTTATCGAAACGCCGTATCGCACAGTCGACGGCAATAAAGTAACTTCCGAAGTGAAGTATCTTTCCGCGATGGAAGAGCAAAAGCACACGGTCGCGCAGGCGTCAGCGGAGTTGAAAAAGGATGGCAGCTTTGATGAAGAGCTGGTCTCTGCCCGCCAGAACGGTGACTATTTCATGGCACCGCGCGAGCAAATCACGCTGATGGACGTTTCGCCGAAACAGCTCGTTTCGGTGGCCGCATCGCTGATCCCATTCCTTGAAAACGATGACGCGAACCGCGCATTGATGGGATCAAACATGCAGCGCCAGGCCGTGCCTTTGGTAAAAGCCGAAGCGCCTTGGGTTGGCACTGGCATGGAAGAAACCGTAGCGCGCGATTCAGGCGCTGCGATTGCTGCGTCGCGCGGCGGCATCGTCGACCAAGTGGACGCGACCCGGATCGTGATCCGCGCGATTGGCGATGTTGAACCTGGCCAATCGGGCGTCGACATCTACACGCTGCAAAAATTCCAGCGTTCGAACCAGAACACCTGCATCAACCAGCGTCCGCTGGTGAAAGTGGGCGATGTGATTGAGCCGGGCGATATTATCGCTGATGGTCCGTCCACGGATCTGGGTGAGTTGGCGCTGGGCAAGAACAGCCTCGTCGCCTTTATGCCTTGGAATGGCTACAATTATGAGGATTCAATCCTCATATCCGAACGCATCGTGAAGGACGATGTCTTCACCTCGATCCACATTGATGAGTTCGAAGTGATGGCCCGCGACACGAAGCTTGGCCCAGAGGATATCACTCGCGATATTCCAAACGTCGGTGAAGAAGCGCTGCGCAACCTCGATGAGGCAGGCATTGTCTACATCGG
>CAZAIG010000143.1:0-5253 GCA_964485135.1 uncultured Porphyrobacter sp.
GATTAGGGCGAAGGTGATTAGGGCGGGGATGACTAAGTCATAGCTAGCCTAAAGACGCAGCGATTCGCGCCATTAGCCACTATTTGAAGGGCTTAGCGGACGCTAGGGAACGGCGGTGTCTTGCGCATATCGCATGCGACTCGCAAAACCTGTGTAATTATGTTATAAGCTTGCGCAATAACGCTGGTTCGGGTCCCGTTTGGTCATGGGTTTCGAGCAGACAAGGTAAGAGAATAAATAGGGCGCAGACCATTTGTGACAAGCCGTGACGGCCAGCTGCCTTCGCTTTAGCGAAACGCAGAAGGGGGATCTTGTCACATAAATCACGCGCCGCATGGAAAGGTATTTTATGGCAAGCAAGGCAACAGCCTTTGTCGTGGGTGACTACGTTGTTTACCCCAAGCATGGTGTGGGCAAAGTCACCGAAATTCAGAACGAAGAAATCGCGGGCATGGATCTGGAGCTGTATGTGCTCCGGTTTGAAAAAGAGCGCATGACCCTGCGCGTTCCGACCAATAAAGTCGAAGCGATCGGCATGCGCAAATTGTCAAGCGACAAGACTTTGAAAGAAGCAATGGCGACGCTGAAAGGCAAGCCCAAGGTCAAGCGCACTATGTGGTCCCGCCGCGCGCAGGAATATGAAGCGAAGATCAATTCCGGCGATCTGGTCTCTATCGCAGAAGTCACGCGCGATCTGTTCCGTCCTGACGATCAGCCTGAGCAGAGCTATTCTGAACGGCAAATCTTCGAAGCGGCATCCAGCCGCCTTGCACGTGAATTGGCCGCGATGGAAGAAACCGATGAGCCAACCGCCCTTGAGAAAATTCTCGAGGTATTGCGCGAACATGCGCCGCAATATTACGAAAGCGATGATGAGGAAGATAGCTGATTTGAGTTAGGAACGGGGTCAGCCCGGCTCCCCCGCCTAGTTCAAAAACTATCTACCAACAGCGTTTTGAAACCGATCAAGGGCTGCCTTTACCGGCGGCCCTTTTTCTTTGCCTACTTGAATGCACCCCCATGCTGTATTATATCGGCAATACAGTTTTGACAGGAGATCACAATGCTCGACAAATTACTCAAAGCGGTTGCCCCCGTCGCCGCCGTGGCTGTGGCGGGTGCGCTGGCCAGTTCAACCGCGGGTTGCAAAGGCAATGTCAGCATTGATGGGCTGGATGGCGGTGTGCCGCTGGATGAGCTCGATATGTCGGGCGATGCGCCCAATGCTCTGTTGGTCGCCGCGCCGGTTGAGGTCGTGCTGAAATCGGGCAAGACGCTGAAAATCGCGGCGGGTGGCGACCAGGAAGTGATCGATCGCCTGCGCTTCTCTAATAAGGATGGCAAGCTGGCTATCAGCACAGATGGCGGCAATTGGGGCAATAATTGGGGTGGCGGAGGCAAGGCTGTGCTCAATGTCACTATGCCCGCCCCCAAATCCATTTCCATCGCTGGGTCAGGCTCAGTTACCGCACCCACCATGGCGAAAGAGGCCGATATCAATATCGCTGCTTCTGGCTCTGTTGCGGTGAAAGAGGTGAAAGCGGACAGCCTCACCATCAGCATCGCGGGATCAGGCAGCGTGAAAGTAGCGGGCTCTGCCGAAAAGCTGGAGCTTAACATCGCTGGCTCTGGCGGGGCGCAAATGGACAAACTCACCGCTGAAAAGGCTGAAATCACGGTCGCTGGATCGGGTTCGACCGTCTTCGCCTCAGATGGCAAAGTGAAAGCCAATATTATGGGATCGGGCGATGTTCGGGTGATCGGACGCGCGGATTGCACGGTTTCCTCAATGGGTTCGGGCTCGCTCAAATGTGAAGCGGGTGCGACCGAGACGAAGAAGGCGAAAAAGGCAAAATCGCCGAAGAAGAAGACTCCAAAGAAGCCTAAGGACTAATTCGCCTGCGCCATTCATAGGCAAGTCAACAGATTTGCTGTAAGGCCGCTTGCCTAAGGAGACATTCTTATGCGCGGCCTTGCCCTTTCTGCTCTCGTTCTTAGCTCATTTGGTCTGATCGGATGCGTCGGCGCTGTCACCAGCGTCGCCAAAGCGCCCTTTAAAGTCCTTGGCAAAACCGCTGATGTCCTCACCACCAGCCAATCCGAAGCCGATGAGAAACGCGGGCGGGCAATCCGCAAACGCGAAGAAGAGCTTGGCAAGCTTGATCGGCGCTATGACAAAGAGCTGAAGAAGTGCCGCGATGGTGATCGCCGCGCCTGCAATGCGGCGAGCGAAACCTACGCCGAAATGCAGGTTCTTTCGCGCAGCCTGCCGGTGGAACCTGAGTAGATCTTAGCCGCGATGCGATGCTCAATAGAACCCCATTCCAAAAGCCAAAGCGACCGCCCGGGTGGGTGCGCTTTAGCGCTCCCGCCATCCGGCGGGCGGGAGCGGGCGCGTTTCTAGCGAAACTCGCCAATTGATCATCCCTCAGATTTTAGGGTTTGCTTTCTTCAGGCCGCGGCCCTGCGCAAGCGATCATTGATCGCGCGGCCAATCCCTTCATCGGGCACAGGCGCGACCGCAATGCGCGGTTTGTCTGATGCAGCAGCCTGATGCAGCCTATCGTAAAGATGCGCCGCCGCCTCTGATAGATCGCCGGACCGCGCCAAAGTGCAATCGCCCGCAATTGCGCCAAACCCGATCAGAAACTCATCCTCTTCCGCCGTTTCAGCATTGAGGCGGACGGGCTTACCCGGTGAGTAGTGACTGGCAAGCTGGCCTGGCGCTTCGATGGATTGGCCTGCTGCTTTCGAGGGTAGGCCAGTGTCAAAATACTGGCGGTGGAGCGCATCCAGATCCACCGGACCGGCGCGTAGCTCCTCCCAGTCTCCATTTTCCCGAACAGCAAGTATGCTGGATTCCACACCCTGCTCGGCCTCGCCCCCATCCAGAACCAGATCAATCCGTCCATCGAGCGATGCCAGCACATGATCGGCGCGTGTCGGGCTGATAAATCCGCTGCGATTGGCAGACGGGGCAGCGAGCGGAAAGTCGACCATCGCCAGCAATTTGCGCATCACCGGATGGGCGGGAGCACGTAAAGCCACTGTATCCAGACCCGCCGTCACTGCTGGGGCAAGAATAGCATTGGGCCGTTTGGGCACCACCACTGTCAACGGGCCGGGCCAGTGAGCCGCAGCGGCGATATCCGCCTGATCACTCCACTCTGCGAAGTCTCTAGCCTGCTCCACATCGCGCACATGCACGATTAGCGGGTTAAAGTCCGGACGCCCCTTCGCCGCATAGATCTTCGCCACAGCCTCGCTGCGATCCGCCCTTGCGGCTAAGCCATAGACTGTCTCCGTCGGCACAGCGACCAGCCCGCCAGCCTCAAGAATCGCCGCCGCACGGGCAATTCCTGCATCATCCGCGATGAGCGTTTCCGTAGCGTTCTTGCCGAGCATTCTTGGGGCGCTATAAGCCGTAAACCTGCTTGCCAAGCCCAAATGCACTCAAACAAAGGACAATTCGCGCCGTGACACCTTATACGCCCCCTACGCAGGACCAATTGCTCGCCATCCGCGTCAATGCCGGAATTGAAGAGCTTGCCGCGACCGACACATTCGCCAATGCTGAGCCCGATCTGGTCGAGGCGATAGTCGGCGGTGTCGGCGAATTCGCGGCAGGCGAATTTGCGCCGCTCAACCGTGTGGGCGATTTGGAAGGGGCTAAACTGGAAAACGGCGTCGTGCGCCTGCCTGATGGGTTTGATGCGGCCTACAAAGCCTATGTCGAGCAGGGGTGGAACGCGATAGCCTCTCCCGAAGCGTTTGGCGGGCAGGGCCTTCCCTTTACCCTGTCTTGCAATGTGCTGGAAAACCTTGGCAGTGCGAACATGGCGTTCTGCTTGCTGCCCATGCTTTCGGTTGGCGCGATTGAAGCGCTGGAGCATCACGGATCAGACGCGCAAAAAGCGAAATATCTGCCCCATCTGGTCAGCGGCGAATGGTCGGGCACGATGAACCTCACCGAACCGCAAGCCGGCAGCGATGTTGGCGCTTTGCGCTCCACAGCAGAGCCGATCACAGATGGCGAACATGCCGGCAAATACAAAATCAAAGGCCAGAAAATCTACATCACTTGGGGTGAGCATGATCTTGCCAGCAATCTGGTGCATTTGGTGCTCGCACGCCTGCCCGATGCGCCAGAGGGATCGCGCGGTATCTCGCTCTTCCTCGTGCCCAAATATCACGTCAGCGATGATGGGCAAATCGGCGCGAAAAACGATCTGCGCTGCGTTAGCTTGGAGCATAAGCTCGGCATCAACGCCTCACCCACATGCGTGATGAGTTATGGCGATAATGACGAATGCATTGGCGAGCTGGTCGGCGCTGAAAATCGGGGCCTAATGGCCATGTTCACGATGATGAACAATGCGCGGATCAATGTCGGTAACCAAGGCGTGCAAATCGGTGAGCGGGCGCTGCAACAGGCTGTCTCTTACGCCAATGAGCGGGTGCAATCATCGCGCGCTGGCTCTGCCGACAAAGCGCCGGTTGCGATTGTAGAGCATCCCGATGTGCGGCGCATGCTGCTGCGGATGAAATCGCTGACCGAAGGTGCGCGGGCGCTGCTCTATTTCTGCGCGGGCCAAGTGGATCGCGGCAATCTGGGCGATGAAGCGGCGGGAATGCGCGCCGAAGTGCTGGTGCCTTTGCTCAAAGCATGGGGCACGGACATTGGCGTTGAAGTGTCCGGCATCGGCATTCAAATCCACGGCGGTATGGGCTTTGTCGAGGAAACCGGCGCGGCGCAGCATTGGCGCGATTCGCGCATTGCTCCGATTTATGAAGGCACAAATGGTATTCAGGCGGCTGATCTGGTCACGCGCAAGCTGGGAATGGATGATGGCGGAGCGGTCATGAGCCTGCTTGCCGATATTGCCAAGGATGCGGGCAAGGATGTGGGGGGTGAGCCTGCGCTGGCGGCTCTGGCTGCTGATTGCGTGGATGTGGCAGAGTGGATGCGCAGCGACGCTAGTCTGGATGATAAGCTTGCGGGCAGCGTGCCGTTTTGCACGATGATGGCAGTGGCCGTTGCTGGATGGCAGATGAAGAAACAGGCGGATGCTGTGGCAGCGGGCGCAGCGCCTTCGCTAGCGCAAAGCAAGCCTGTGACAGCGCGCTTTTTCTTGGACCGGATTGTGCCAGAGGCAGCAGGGCTTAAAGCATCAGCAACAGCGGGTGCTGCGGGCCTGTATGAGCTACCAGCCGAAGCTCTGGCGAGCTAGTCGCGCTTTCGGTTATTCAGCC
>CAZAIG010000144.1:0-1792 GCA_964485135.1 uncultured Porphyrobacter sp.
GCGAAAGCCCGCCGTAGCTTCCAGTTCTCGAAGCGTTAATCGCCGCAAGGCTTTTCATTCTATCGGGAAGGGCGATCCATTGCGGGTCGCCCTTTTTCTTTGTGCTACCTATTGAACAGGCAATTCGCGAAGTTCCGCTGCAATCGGTTTGCCCCGCTCAATCGTCAGCACGCGGTAGCTTGGCGGCGCGCCGCGCAGCCGGACCGACAAAGTGCCCACGCCCAGCATCCGCATGGAATGCCCGCCGCGCTCGCGCATCAAGTCAAACGGGATATGCACATGGCCCGAAAGCACCGCATCCCCGCCCGCTTTCGCCAGAGCCGCAAAGGCATCATCCCCGCCAATCGTGGGGTTCTTTGCATCATCGCGCTCTGCCAACAACGGATGGTGACAGGTGATGATCTTATGCCGTGGATCCCCCTTCAGCGCAGCAAGCTGCGCCGCAGCCTCCTCCAGCGCCTGTGCCATCACATAGCCATCGGACCAGGGAAAGCGCGGCTGGATGCGAACTGTCGTTTTCAGCGGAACGAGCACGGCATCCTCTGATTTCAGCGCCCCGCCGACCTGTCCTTCCAAAGCCCGGTACCGGCGATAGGGATCGGTAAAGCGCTCCCACATGTTGTAGTACGGCATGTCGTGATTGCCCGCGCAGAGAATCACCTGACAGCCCGCTGCATGAAACTGCGCGAAATAGTCCGCCGCTGCTGCCCATTCGCCATGTTTGGCGCGCTGCGTTATGTCGCCTGTACACAGCACCGCATCCGGCTGCTCATCCAGCACAGCCTTCGCAAAACTGGCATGCGCGGCGCGGTCCTCTACGCCAAAATGCACATCGCTCACATGAAAAATTCGTGTCGCCATGCGCCGATCAGATTCGCCCGCTCAGGATCAACCAAGCCGAACCGCCATTGAACGCAGTGTAGGCGAGATAGCCCCAGATGACCGCCGGCCAGCCGTTCCAGATCAGCAGCATAGCCGCCAGCAGCACTGCAAACTCCATGATCAGGCTTAGCCGTCCGCCCAATGCATTGGTGAAGCTGGGCAATTGGCCCAGCAGCGGGTGGCCGCTTTCCAGCACCGCTTTGTGCAGAGCAAAATTGCCCACACCCAAAAGAAACGCGATCAAGACCAGTATCATTATAAAATTGCGTATCCGCTCGTGGATGGGAAACAGTCGTTCGTCGGGGAAACTCACACGCCGATCCTAAAGCAGCCACGCTGATCGAGCAAATGCTCTGCCCTGTCGAGCATAAGATGATCGCAGACCGGTGCTGGCCTATCTCTTTGTCAGCGGCAAACGTCTTCCCCCTTTTCCCCGAGACGGTCCCGTAAATGGAGAGAAAAATGCTCAAGACCCCTCTTAGCGCTGCCGCCATGGCCGCAGCCCTCATCGCCTCCCCTGCTCTTGCCGGAACACCCGCGAAAGACACTGGCGCTCAGTCCATGGTCATCAAATATTCCGACCTGAACCTCGCCACTGCCGAAGGGCAAGAGCGATTGGAGCGCCGGATCAATGCTGCTGCTCGCAAGGTCTGCAATATTGACAGGCAGCGAACCGGCACCCGCATTCAGTCCGCCAAAAACAAGGCGTGTTATGCCAAAGCGCGCAAGAGCGCCCGCAATCAAATGGCATCGCTTATCAGCGAGACACGGCGCGGCGGATAAGTCCCCTGTTACCCCCATTGGCGCCTAACCAGTGCCAACCGTGCGATCCGGTACTCATCCAATCCCCGAGTATCGGATCGCACCCATTTTCGGTTTGTCATGTAAAGCGCGGATCAGCTTCGGACTG
>CAZAIG010000144.1:1892-5235 GCA_964485135.1 uncultured Porphyrobacter sp.
CAGGTAAGTGCGGCCAATCCGCAAGGCTTCCCCATCCGGCGTCCCATCGTCAATTTCAGCCGACCAAACGCCAAGGCCATCGTGACGCAGCCCTTTGATGCGGTCTTTGCGCAAAATGGTCGAGCGGTGAATGCGGATAAACTCATCGGGGTTTAGCTTGGCCTCTAGCCCTGCGATGGTTTGCAGCAAAAGGTAAGATCGGGCCGTCGTAGGAACATCGCCCTTGCCCTCTCCTTTGCTGCCGACATGCAGCCGCACATAGTCGCGCTCTGCATCAATTCGGCCCACTTCGGATACCGCAATTCTGAGCAATTCGGACCGGTGCGGAACCCACAATTCCTCTAGCCACTCGCTTTTCGGCCGATCCGCCTCGCTATGGCGTGCGGTCGCGCGCTCAATTGCCCGGGCAAGCCGGTCAGCGGCCACCGGTTTCAGAACATAGTCGATTGCATCGAGGTCAAACGCCTCAACCGCGAAATCCTCATGCGCGGTCACGAAAATAACCGCTGGCGGTGTATCCATTTCCGATACGGCGCGCGCCACGCCCAGCCCGTCCAATTCCGGCATAGTCATGTCGAGCAGGATCAGATCGGGGGTAAGCGCTTTGGCCAGTCGCAGCGCGGCTGCACCATCGCTCGCCGTGCCGACAACATTGATTGCCGGGATGTCCGCACAAAGCACTTGAATGCGCTCAACTGCCAATGGCTCATCATCGACAATCAAAGTGCGCAAAGCGATTGAGGTTTGTTCTGTGTCAGCCATTGCGGGTCAGGGGTATCCGTATTTCGCTTTGGTAGCCGGCGTCCACTGGACCAGATTGCAGGGCAATGTCAGGGCCAAAGCGCGCTTCCAAACGGTCGCGCACATTAGCCAACCCAATCCCAAGACCGTCTGTCTCTTTGCTGGAGCCGCCGCCTGCTGCGCCTGGTCCATCATCGGTGACGGTGATGATCAACCGATCCAGCTCTTCGCGGGCTTCGATGGTAACATTCACCGGGCGATTGATCGCAGAGACCGCATATTTGACCGAGTTTTCGACCAGTGGCTGCAAGATCATCCCCGGCACGCGCGCATCGGCCAAATCATCGGGCAAAATGAAATGCGCTTTCAGCCGCTTGGGGAAGCGCACCTCTTCAATATTGAGGTAATGCCGCTGCAGCTCAAACTCTTGCTCCAATGCAACATCAGATGTGGGCTCATTGGTCAGGCTATGCCGGTAAAAGCTTGAGATTGTCTGGATCATCTTTTCGGCCTGTTCAGCCTTGCCCGTCATCACCAATGCCGACAGCGAATTGAGCGTGTTAAACAGAAAATGCGGGTTCACTTGATAGCGCAAGCTTCGCAATTCTGCTGCTTTGGCCGCGTTTCGAAACATCTGCTCGCGCCGTTCGGCAACGCGCACTTGCGCGGTAGCAAGCATAGAGAAATAGACCGCCGACCATGCAAGCATCATGAAATAGCGGCTGAATGTGATCTCGGTCAGCTTTTGCAGCATGCCAAGCCATCCCTCATCATATTGCTCTTCATCCGCGCTTTGGTTGACCGCTTGATCGCCATAAAGCGATGGTTCGGGATTGAGCGTTTGCGGCGGTTTGGGACAGGTCGAACAGGTTTGAAGGCTGCCATCTTTGGATTGCTGTGATTGGCTCGCATTCACCTTTGCATTCATCTCGGCAAAGACGGTATTGTTTACCTGCGCCATCAGAAGCGCCACCGGCAAAGCCAAGACCAAGGCCGCGCCCGTCTTCATCCATATTGGTTTTGCATCGAACAACCGCAGCAGTAGCCACAGGATCAAAGTGATGCCCACGCCGCACAGGGAAACCACAGCGCGCAATTGCATCATCTCAATCGCATTGTAGTCGGCAATTACGGCCCACCGCAATGTGGCAAGCGCGAAATAGGTCGCCCATAGGCCGGTGATGGAAATCAAGACGGCACGAAACGGCACGCTGGCGCGCATTTGCGGCGCGGGCGCTTTGGCGGAAAGAGCACTCATATCGCTATGGTATGTAATAACGAGGGGGCAGGAACGCCAATCCGCTGTCGATGACACAGCGCCGTTCGTCGAACGCTGATCGAGCGATATTTACGCTTTTTCGAGCAAGCCCTCATCCGCGATTTTCTTCTTCCAAGCCGCAGGCGCAAGCGTATGGACGTTCTTGCCCTCGCTATCGACAGCGACAGTCACGGGGAAATCTGAGACTTCAAATTCGTAGATGGCTTCCATGCCGAGGTCTTCAAAGCCAACCACCTTGCTGCCCTTGATAGCCCGGCTGACAAGATAAGCTGCGCCGCCCACTGCCATCAGATAAGCGCTTTTCGCTTCGCGGATAGCATCAGTTGTGTCTGCGCCGCGCTCTGCCTTGCCCACCATGGCGAGCAAGCCTTGATCGAGCATCATGCGAGTGAACTTGTCCATTCGGGTGGCCGTGGTGGGACCAGCGGGGCCAACCACTTCTTCGCCCACTGGATCAACCGGACCAACATAATAAATCACTCGGCCTTTGAATTCGACTGGCAGCTCTTCGCCTTGCGCAAGCATATCCTTGATACGTTTATGCGCTGCATCGCGTCCGGTGAGCATTTTGCCATTCAGAAGCAGCCGGTCGCCTTGCTTCCAGCCTTTCACATCTTCCGGTGTGAGCTTATCCAGCTCCACACGTTTTGCCGAGGCATCGGGCTTCCAATGCACATCAGGCCATGCATCCAAATCAGGTTGAGGCAGATAAGCAGGGCCAGAGCCATCCATTGTCACATGCGCATGGCGCGTCGCGGCGCAATTGGGAATCATCGCCACCGGCTTGCCAGCTGCATGGCATGGCCAATCATTGATTTTCACATCGAGAATAGTCGACAGCCCGCCCAGCCCTTGCGCGCCCACACCCGTGGCATTCACTGCGTCAAAAATGTCGATCCGAAGCTGCTCGATGTCGGTCTGCGCACCGCGCGCTTTCAATTGGCTCATATTGATCGGATCCATCAAGCTTTGCTTGGCAAGCTTCACGCAATGCTCAGCTGTCCCGCCAATCCCAATGCCCAGCATTCCCGGCGGGCACCAGCCAGCGCCCATGCTGGGGATCTGCTCAAGCACCCAATCGATGATATTGTCGGACGGGTTCATCATTTTGAACTTGGACTTGTTCTCGCTGCCCCCGCCTTTGGCCGCGACATCGATGGAAACTGTGTTGCCCGGAACCATCTCAACCGAAAGAACACAGGGCGTGTTGTCTTTGGTATTGCGGCGAGTGAAAGCCGGATCAGCGAGAATCGAGGCCCGCAGCTTGTTCTCTGTGTTGTTATACGCGCGGCGAACCCCTTCATCGACCACATCTTGCAAGGA
>CAZAIG010000145.1:0-5169 GCA_964485135.1 uncultured Porphyrobacter sp.
TCTCAAACTGCCCAACCAGCGATTCTTCAAAACAAGCCGCGCGGAACTGACCCGACTGGTCGGAAAACTCAGCTCGGATGAATTCTGCCCCGCGCTTGGTCCGCGCTTTGTCGACACCCTCGACCATTGCCGCCATGACCGCACTGGCTCGCCCGCCAGTAGGCGCACCCGCTTCCATCAAGCTTTGATAGGTCCGCGCTCCATTGGCCGAGGCGACCGCGCGATGTTGCTGCACCGGGTGGGCGGAGAAATAGAAGCCGAAATTCTCGCGCTCTTTCGCCATCAGCTCAGCGCGCGGCCATTCCTCGGTGGGTTGAAGCCGCAGCTCCTGAGCGGGTGCATCTTCGCCGCCGAACAGCCCCGCCTGACCGCTGGACCGCTCGCGCTCGGCCGCATCGGCTATCCCCAAAAGCAAATCCGCATTGGCGAGCACTGCTGCACGATTGGGTTCGAGGGCGTCCAGCGCGCCTGCTCCCGCAAGCCCCTCAAGCTGGCGACGGTTCATCGATCCATGCGGCAGTCGCTCGAACAGGTCTTCGAGATTTTCGAACTTCCCGCTGCCCTCACGCTCAGCGACAATCGCATCCATCGCCTTCTCGCCAACATTGCGTATCCCCGCGAGAGCAAAGCGAACGCCATAGCCATTGTCGGTCTGCTCGACGGTGAAGCGGCTTTCCGAATGGTTGATATCAGGTGCTAACACGTCCACCCCGCCCGCATCATTGGGATAGCGCCGCGCATCATCGACAAAGACCGCAAGCTTCTCCGACTGATGCATGTCAAAGCACATGGAGGCGGCGTAAAACTCTTCCGGATAATGCGCTTTGAGCCAAGCTGTCTGATACGCCAAAAGAGCATAGGCAGCCGCGTGGGATTTGTTAAAGCCATAGCCTGCAAATTTGTCGATCAAATCGAACAGTTCATTGGCTTGCTTGGCATCAATGCCAGAAACGTCCTTGCAGCCTTCGACAAAGCGGTCGCGCTGCGCATCCATCTCGGCCTGCACTTTCTTACCCATCGCGCGGCGCAGCAAATCCGCATCACCGAGCGAATATCCCGCGAGGATCTGCGCGGCCTGCATGACCTGTTCCTGATAGACGAAGATGCCGTATGTCTCGGCCAGAATGCCTTCCAATTTGGGATGCGGATACTCTATTTCCGCCTCGCCATTCTTGCGCTTTCCGAACAGGGGGATGTTGTCCATCGGGCCTGGGCGGTAAAGCGAAACAAGCGCAATAATATCGCCGAAATTGGTCGGCTTCACAGCAGACAGGGTCCGCCGCATCCCATCCGATTCCAGCTGGAAAACGCCAACCGTATTGCCCGATTTGAGCAGATTATAGACCGCCGGATCATCCCATTCGAGCGCGTCCAGATCGAGCGTGATCCCGCGCTTCTCCAGCAAATCAACCGCTTTTCGCAGCACCGAAAGCGTCTTGAGGCCAAGGAAGTCGAACTTTACCAACCCGCTGCTCTCGACATGCTTCATGTCGAACTGCGTCACCGGCATATCCGAACGCGGATCGCGATATAGCGGCACAAGCTGAGACAGCGGCCTGTCGCCGATCACCACGCCTGCCGCATGGGTCGAGCTGTTCCGCGGCAGCCCTTCCAATTGCATCGCCAGATCGACCAAGCGCTTCACTTCATTGTCATTGGTGTATTCGCGCTTGAAATCGGCTGCTCCATTGAGCGCACGCGGCAGCGTCCAAGGATCGGTCGGATGGTTCGGCACCATTTTGCAAAGCCGGTCGACATGGCCATAGCTCATCTGCAAGATCCGCCCGCAATCGCGCAGCACGGCGCGCGCTTTCAGCTTACCGAATGTGATGATCTGGGCGACGTGATCATCGCCATATTTCGCTTGCACATAGCGGATGACTTCGCCGCGCCGCGTCTCGCAAAAGTCGATGTCGAAATCAGGCATGGAGACACGTTCAGGGTTCAGGAACCGCTCGAACAGCAGGCCAAGCTTGATCGGATCCAAATCAGTGATGGTGAGCGCCCAAGCAACAATCGAACCCGCGCCCGAACCACGCCCCGGCCCCACCGGAATGCCTTGATCCTTGGCCCATTGGATGAAGTCGGCAACGATCAGGAAATAGCCGGGGAAGCCCATCTTGACGATGATATCGACTTCGAAATCGAGCCGGTCGAAATATTCCTTGCGTTCCGCGTCAGACATTTCGCCATAGGGCTCAAGCCGCTGCTCAAGCCCCTTGCGCGCATCATCAGCCAAAGCTTTGGCTTCGCCCTCCAAGTCTCCGGCAAGGCTTGGCAAAATGGGATCGCGATTGGGCGGCGCATAGGCACAGCGCTGAGCGATAACGAGGGTGTTCGCGGTCGCCTCTGGCAGATCAGCAAAGGCCTCCTCCATCATCGGTCCAGACTTCACGAAGCTTTGCCGGTTTGAACGCGCACGGTCATCTGCCTCGATATGAGTTGATCCGGCAATGCACAGCAATGCATCATGCGCTTTGTGGAAATGGGGTTCGTCAAACTGAGCGGGATTGCTCGCGACCAGAGGCAGATCGCGCTCATACGCAAGGTCAATCAAGGCTGTCTCTGCGCTCTGCGCAATTGGATCGCCATTGCGCGCCAACTCTATGTAAAGCCGTTGGGGGAAAAGTTGCTGCAACCGTTCGCACACAGCTGCGGCGTGATCCGTTTGCCCCTCTGCCAACAGGCGCGCGAGCGCACCCTCACCGGCACCGCTTAGCGCGACGAGACCCTGGGTAGCGCCCTCAAGATCACCCCAAGACACATGCGGTTCCAGCTCAAGCGGCCGGTCCAGATGCGCTTTCGATACGAGCTGGCACAAGTTGTTATAACCCGCCTCATCCTGCGCAAAGAGCGGAAGATAATCGACAGGTGGCCGGTCCTCTCCCTCGCGTCCTTCACGCACGACACCCAGCAGTGTGCCGATAATCGGCTGGATACCTTCACCAAAGCACGCCTTGGCAAACATCACCGCGCCATAGAGGCCGTTGCGGTCGCAGATCGCTATCGCTGGGAAGCCGCGTTCTTTCGCCAGTTTTGCAATCGCTTTGGGGTCGATTGCCCCCTCGAGCATGGAATAGCTCGACAAAACACGTAGCGGGACAAAGGGAGCGAAAGCCATGAAAGGAGACTAGCTATCATGGCACTGCGTTCAACTTTCTCGCTCTTGGCATTGGGGATAATCAGTGGGTATGTTGCTCAGGATTGGGAGGTACGCCGATGAGCGATATGATCGAAGTGGAAAATGTGAACACGCCGGGGCGCAAATCCCGCGTCAATGCTGCGAAATATTCGGACATGCTGGCGGCGATGGAAAAAGCGCTGCCCAAGGGGTCACCCGGCCTTAATCAAGATGAAATTCGTGAGGCTGTGAAGCCGCATTTGAGCGAGGATATGTTTCCAGGTGGCAAAACCTGCGGATGGTGGGCAAAGACCGTGCAACTGGATCAGGAAGCGAAAGGCCAACTGATCCGTGAGGCATCAAAGCCTCTAAGATGGCACTGGGCGTAACAATCAGGCTTAGAGCAGCTTTTCGATATCTTTGGCGATGGCTTCAGGCTTGTCCTGAGGGCCAAAGCGTTTGACGACTTCACCCTCGCGATTGACGAGAAATTTGGTGAAGTTCCACTTGACCCCTTTAGAGCCCATCAGGCCTTTTGCCTCACCCTTCATCCAATCATAAAGCGGTGATGCGTCAGGGCCGTTCACGTCAATTTTGGCCATCAGGGGAAAGGTTACACCGTGGTTGAGCTTACAAAACTCAGCGATTTCCTCGGCATTGCCAGGCTCTTGCGCGCCGAATTGATTGCAGGGAAAGCCGAGCACTTCGAAATCTTGATCTTTGTACTTTTGAAAGACCGCTTCCAGCCCGTCATATTGCGGAGTGAACCCGCACTTGCTCGCCGTGTTGACAACCAGCAAAACCTTGCCCTTTTTGCTGGCGAGGTCGAGCTCTTCGCCACGATTTGTGGTGACTGTGAAATCAGCGATAGTGGTCATTCCAAAACTCCATCATGCAAGCGCACTACCCGGTCCATCCGCGCTGCCAACCGCTCGTTATGGGTAGCGACGAGAGCCGCACTACCCTCCCCGCGCACTAACTCCAAGAATTGGCCGAGGACGCGATCAGAGGTCGTCTCATCCAGATTGCCGGTAGGCTCATCGGCCAGCACGAGCGTGGGGCGGTTTGCCAGCGCGCGGGCGACCGCAACACGTTGCTGCTCGCCTCCCGATAGCTGGCTTGGCCGGTGGGTGAGGCGGTGACCCAGCCCCAGATCAGCGAGCAATTGCTCTGCCCGGGCATCCGCATCTGCGCGCGACGAACCTGCTACCATCAGCGGCATCACAACATTTTCGTGAGCGGTGAAATCGGGCAGCAAATGGTGGAATTGATAAACAAAGCCAAGATGGTCGCGCCGCAATTGTGTCCGCCCATCAGAGGGCAGTTCGCTCGCCTCAACCCCAGCAATCGCAATGGAGCCGCTAAAGCCCCCTTCGAGCAGACCGACCGCTTGCAGCATTGTGGACTTGCCAGAGCCAGACGGACCAAGCAGCGCAACAATCTCGCCCTGCTTCACGTCCAGATCGACGCCTCGCAGAACCTCGATCACTTCGCCGCCTTGCTCGAAACTGCGCTTAACGCCTCTAAGTTTGATCACTGGATCATTCATAACGCAGCACCTGCACGGGATCAGTGTTTGCGGCTTTGAATGCCGGATACAGGGTGGCAAGGAAGCTCAATGCCAGTGCAAGCACAACAATCCCCAACACTTCCCACGGGTCAGTGCGCGCAGGCAAAGTTGAGAGGAAGCGCACCTCTGGATCCCACAATTCTTGCCGTGTCACAAAAGCGATGAAGCTAACGATGCTTTCTCGGAAGAATAGAATGATGAACCCGAGTGCGAGGCCAACAACGGTCCCGATAATGCCGACGGAGAATCCAGTGGTCACAAATATCTTCAAAATGCTGCGCCGTGTCGCTCCCATTGTGCGCATGATCGCAATGTCACGCGTTTTCGCTCGAGCGAGCATTACGAGGCTCGACAAGATATTAAAAGCCGATACTAAAACCATAAAACTCAACGCAAAAAACATGGCAACGCGTTCGACTTGAATGGCTTCAAACAGAGCGGAATTGATGGTTTTCCAGTCAGAGATCACCGCTTTGCC
>CAZAIG010000146.1:0-5078 GCA_964485135.1 uncultured Porphyrobacter sp.
CATTCACCCCCACATGCCCCTCAACACGAAGCGCGCCATGTTAGCGTGAAGCTACGGCACTGATCCTTTCATCCGTCTCAGCACCGCGTTTCTCCCTCTTAAGAGCTTCCCTTTTCACGCGGGCGGTTTGAACCGAACCCCGCGCTGCGCATGGACTCCACTCGGATTCCATCTGTTCGCGCACAATTATGAGAATTTATGACAACAACATTTGATGCGCTGGGCTTGTCCCAGCCCGTCCTTCAGGCCTTGGATCTGAAGGGCTATTCCACGCCAACGCCCATTCAGGCGCAGGCCATTCCCGCCGTTCTTGAAGGGCGCGATTTGCTCGGCATTGCGCAGACCGGAACCGGCAAAACGGCCGCTTTCATGCTGCCCAGCATCGACCGTTTGCGCGAGGCGGACAATCGCATCCCGTTCAAAAGTTGCCGGATGCTGGTGCTTGCACCGACTCGTGAGCTGGTTGGCCAGATTGCCGCGAATGCCAAGGAATATGGCGCGCTCGCTGGCCTGAAAGTCCAGTCGATTGTTGGCGGGACTTCGGTGAACAAGGATCGCAACAAATTGCATCGTGGCTGTGATATTTTGGTCGCGACTCCGGGGCGCTTGCTCGATCTGATTGACCAAAAGGCGTTTAACTTGTCGGGCGTTGAAATTCTGGTGCTCGACGAAGCGGATCAGATGCTCGATCTCGGGTTTATCCATGCCCTGCGGCGGATCAATGATCTGGTGCCCGAAAGCCGCCAGACGCTGTTCTTCTCAGCGACGATGCCCAAGCAGATCAAAGAGCTGGTGCGCGGCTATTGCCATGATCCGGTGCAGGTTTCGGTGACGCCGGAAAGCACGACGGCCGAGCGCGTCGACCAATATCTCTTCATGGTTCAGCAAAATGAGAAGCAATCGCTGATCGAAATGATCCTCACCGGCCGCCACCCAACACCGGGTAAGATTGAGCGTGTGCTTGTCTTTACGCGCACCAAGCATGGCGCAGACCGTGTTGTGAAGAAATTACGGCAGGCGGGCGTGGAGTCCAACGCTATCCATGGCAACAAATCCCAGCCTCAGCGTCAGCGCGCTTTGGATGAATTCCGCCGCGGTAAGACGCCCGTGCTGATCGCGACGGATGTTGCCGCGCGCGGGATTGATATTCCCGGCGTTTCGCATGTCATCAATTATGAACTGCCCAATGTGCCTGAGCAATATGTCCACCGCATCGGGCGCACAGCGCGCGCGGGCAAGGATGGGATTGCGATTGCCTTTTGCGCCGAGGATGAACGCGCTTATCTCAAGGATATTCGCAAGAAAACCGATGCCGAGTTTGAGCGGCTCGATCTGCCGGAGAATTTCCGTGCTGTTGTTGAAGGCGTTGGGCCGACCAAACCGCCGCCCAAGAAGCCGATGAAGCGGGTGAAGCCCAAGCGGCATAATCCCAAATCGGGTGCGCCGGTTGGCGATGGTGAGAAGCCCAAACCCAAGCCAAAGAATAAGCACAATGCGCGCAAAGGTCGTCCCAACGGCGGTGAAAATCGCGGCGGAAAGCCTGGCAGACGGCCCCACGGTGAAAATCGCGGAGGAAGGCCCGGCGGCGGCAAACCCGGCGGGAATCGTCGTAGTTCCGGCGGCGGAAGGCGGGGCAACGCATCGCGCAGCCCCCAACGGTAACCACTGAGCGCGCAGCCGCGAACATATAATTGGCAATTTGGGCCAATCGCATGATATGTGGGGCAGAATCCAGCAGAGGCTTTGACATGGCAGAATACGATTACGACCTCTTCACCATTGGCGCAGGATCGGGCGGCGTTCGCGCCTCTCGCATAGCGGGCGGGCACGGCGCGAATGTCGCGATTGCAGAGGAGCATCGCTATGGCGGAACCTGCGTCATTCGCGGCTGTGTGCCCAAGAAGATGCTCGTCTATGCCTCCGAATTTGCCGAGTCTTTGCACCATGCCCAGAATAAGGGGCTAACCATTGGCGATGTCAGCTTTGATTGGGCGACCCTGCGCGATTTTGTGAACAGCGATGTCGACCGGCTCGAAGGGCTGTATGGCCAGACTTTGGGCGGCGCAGGGGTTGAGAGCTTTTCTGAGCGCGCAACGGTCACCGGCCCGCATTCGGTGAAGCTTGCCTCGGGTAAAGAGATAAGCGCGAAATACATTCTCGTTGCCACGGGCGGCACGCCTGTTGTGCCTCCATTTGAAGGCAGCGAACATGCGATCACTTCGAACGAGATCTTCTATCTCGATGAGTTTCCGGGGCGGCTGATGGTGATGGGCGGCGGCTATATCGCGGTCGAATTCGCCGGTGTTTTCAATGCGCTGGGCGGCGAAGTCACCCTCGTCAATCGCTCAGAGACGATCCTGCGCACCTATGAGCAGGATATCGTCAATCGCCTCCCGCCGATCATGCAAGCGCGCGGGATGGATCTGCAATTCGGTACTCAGATTGAGCGGATCGAAAAGAACGCAGATGGATCGCTCACGGTCTCGCTCTCCAATGGCGTGACGAAGGAAGTGGATCAGGTCTTGGTCGCGACAGGGCGCAAGCCGGCGGTTGATGGGCTAGGCCTTGAGACTGCGGGTATTGAGCTGGGCGCGAAGGGTGAAATTCCCGTCGATGCGACCAGCAAAACCAGCTGCGACAGCATCTATGCGGTGGGCGATGTGACTGACCGCGTGCAGCTCACTCCGGTTGCGATCCGCGAAGGTCATGCCTTTGCCGACAGCATTTTTGGCGGCAATCCGCGAACGATTGATCATAGTGTGATCCCGACCGCCGTATTTTCGCAGCCTTCGATTGCTTCGGTTGGAATGACGGAAGAAGAAGCGCGGGCGAAGCATGGTGATGTGGCGATTTACACCTCGGACTTCCGTCCGATGAAGAACATCTTTTCTCCGCGTATGGAGCGCGGCTTTTACAAGATGATCGTCGATGCCAAGACCGATGTGGTTCTGGGCCTGCATATGATCGGGCCGGAATCGGGTGAGATCATCCAAGGCGCGGCCGTCGCGATCAAGGCGGGCCTCACCAAGGCAGACTTTGACGCAACGACCGCCTTGCATCCGACAATGGCCGAAGAGCTGGTGCTCCTGAAATAGAGTTGCACACTGCAACCCGGCGCGATAGCCTTGCTCGCTAAGGGGGAAGGCAATGGCGAACACAATTCTGGTTACGGGCGGCACAGGCTATATTGGCGGTGAGGTTATCGACTTGCTGCTGGGCCAAGGCAAGACCGTTCACACAACGGTGCGAAACACGGCCAAATCCGAAGCGCGCTTGCGTGAGCGTTGGCCGGACGCGGGAGAGCGCCTGAAAGTCTTCCAAGCCGATCTGGAGAATGATGCAGGCTGGGCAGAATCCTGCGCCGGATGTGATGCGGTTGCGCATGTCGCCTCGCCCTTTCCCCTGGCCGTGCCCAAGGATGAAAACGAACTGATCGTGCCAGCACGCGAAGGCGCATTGCGCGCGCTCAAATTCGCGCATGAAGCAGGGATAAAGCGATTTGTTCTGACCAGTTCAGCCGCCGCGATTGCTTATGGTCATCCAGAGGGCAAAACGCATTATACTAAGGATGATTGGACCCCCACGGACAATCCGGCGGTCGCACCCTATGCCAAGTCCAAGACCGTGGCAGAGCGCGCCGCACGCGATTGGGTTGCTGAAAACGCGCCAGAGATAGTGTTCTCCTCGATCAATCCGGTTGCTGTGTTCGGGCCGATCGCAAACGATGACCTGTCGACCTCAATCGAACTGGTCATGAAAATGCTCGATGGGTCGATCCCGATGGCTCCCAATATGGGGATTGGCGTGATCGACGTGCGCGATGTGGCCGCAGCGCATGTGGCGGCGCTCAGCGCTCCCGCCGAAACGATCAAGGATGGCCGCTTCCCGATGCAGGAGAAATTTCTCTGGATGACTGAGATGGCCGATAGCCTGCGCGAAAATGTGCCCGAGCTTGCTGGCAAAGCGCCCAAACGCACAATGCCAAACTGGCTTGTGAAAATGCTTGCGCCCTTTGTGAACGAAATGGCTGCGCTCAAAAGCGATCTTGGCCGCCTACGCGATGTTGATGGTTCTCACACTGCAAAGACGCTGGGGCTGACTTATGTGGGCGCAGAGCAATCATTGGAAGACACTGCGCGCAGTTTGGCCGAGCACGGTATCCTCAAAGTCTGAGCCAGCCGCGCTTTCGCTAGTGCCAAACCGTCCGTGCAGCGGATATTGCCCGCATATCTTGACGCTTAGCCCGATGCGTGGCTAGGCGACCAGTCAAACTATGTGCGACCACAAGGGGTGTAAATGTCCGCCAATATCGCTGAAATGGAACGCCGCAGAGAAGCTGCCCGCATGGGTGGCGGCCAAAAGCGGATCGACGCGCAGCATGCCAAGGGCAAGCTGACCGCGCGCGAGCGGCTCGATGTGCTGCTCGACGAGGGATCGTTCGAAGAAGTCGACACTTATGTTGAGCATGATTGCGTCGACTTTGGGATGGCGGAGCAAAAAATTCCAGGTGACGGCGTTGTCACAGGCTCAGGCACGATCAACGGGCGGCTGGTCTATGTCTACAGCCAAGACTTCACTGTGTTTGGCGGCTCGCTTTCGAAGCGCCATGCTGAGAAAATTTGCAAAGTGCTCGAATCCGCGATGAAAGTCGGCGCCCCGGTTATCGGCCTCAACGATTCAGGCGGCGCGCGCATTCAGGAAGGCGTCGCCTCGCTTGGCGGTTATGCTGATGTGTTCCAGCGCAATGTGCTGGCATCCGGCGTTGTCCCGCAGATCAGCCTTATCATGGGGCCATGCGCAGGCGGGGCGGTCTACTCGCCTGCGATGACGGACTTCATCTTCATGGTGAAAGACAGCTCTTACATGTTCGTGACCGGCCCTGATGTGGTCAAAACCGTGACAAATGAGGAAGTGACGCAGGAAGAGCTAGGCGGCGCGGTGACGCACACCACCAAGACCAGCGTTGCCGATGTAGCGTTTGAGAATGATATCGAAGCGCTGCTCTCCACCCGCGAGTTCTTCAACTATCTGCCCTTGTCCAACCGCGAGGAAGTTCCTGAGCAGCCGACCGCCGATCC
>CAZAIG010000147.1:0-5061 GCA_964485135.1 uncultured Porphyrobacter sp.
GCGATGCGCACCACTAATTAAAGCGATGAGAAAAATGGGAGGTGCGCGCTTTAGCTACGCTGGTAGTCTTGGTCGCAAGAGAGAGGGAATGCGATGATCGAGCCAGCCGAAGTTGAGCGATTGAAGCAGCTGATGGAGTGGGAGGGCACGCGCACAGCTCCGCCCGATGGCTTCCCCAAACTGCCTGACATGCCCGCCGCGCGATACACCAGCGAAGAATATTATCAGCTCGAGCGCGAGCATATCTTCCGCAAAAGCTGGCTGTTCGCTGGACACCTCGACGAAATACCCGAACCCGGCTGCTATATGCGCTGGCACAATGCGGGCGATCCGATTGTCATCGTGCATGGTATGGATGGCGAGATCCGCGCATTCTACAACACTTGCCGCCATCGCGGCGCTCCGGTTGTGACGGAGGATAGGGGCAAGTCATCCCGGCTGATGTGCTCCTATCACAATTGGACTTATAAGACTGATGGCTCCCTTGTGGGCGTGCCCGAACGGCAAGATTTCCCAGCTGATTTCGACATGTCCTGCCGCGGGCTGATCCCTGTGCGCTGCGAAATGTTCGGCAAAGTAATCTTCGTCAATTTTGACATGCAAGCGATGAGCCTCAAAGATTGGCTTGGCCCGCTTGCGGGTGAGTGGGACGAGTTCGCATTTGACCGCGTCAAACTGGCTGCGCGGCATTCCTTCGATCTCAAATGTAATTGGAAAGTCGCAATGGAAGCGAACATGGAGGTTTACCATGTGCCCTTCATCCACCCCAATACGGTCGCCCCGCTGGTCGATCCCAAGCGCAATCTCAACACGATGTATCCCAATGGCCATGCCAGAATGCTTGCGCCTCCTCCTGAAAACACCGATCGCGAACATGTCCGCGCGATCGAAAACCCGCCCGGCTGGCAAGAAATTGAGACTGTCGGCGAACTCGGGCGCAGCTGCACCCAAAGCTACACTCTCTTTCCCAACTGGGTTTCGCCGCTTTCCAATTTCTTCGTCCCGCCGCTGGTGTTCTGGCCTACGGGACTAGAGACGACGCGGCTTGAGCTGGTCACGATGGCGCTGGATTGGGGCGATGCGGATGCGCCCGATCTTTGGACAGTGCCGGATGCCAGCAAGCCCAATGGCCGCGATATGAGCCCTATTATTCTGGAAGACACGCAATTTGGCGAAGCGATCCAGCAGTCGATGAAAAGCGCGGCATTCAAGAGCGTGCCCTTGTCTTATCAGGAAGCGCGGATTTATTCGTTCCACCAGAGCTGCGACACAATGATTGGCCTTGATCGTGTTCCTGAACATCTTGCCGTAGAGCAAGTGATCGGCGAAGAATGGGTGTGGCCCAATGATCCGCGAGACATCCAAATGAGAGCGTAGATGAAGGCCAAAATTGAGTATCAGACCTAAGACTTGAGTCTGTTTGCCATCCCCTCTTGCGCCCCCCAAAAAGGCTAGGGGGAACGCATCTCAGCGGCCCAAACGCCAGCTTTCCGTAGCGTCGGAAACTGTGGCTATTATGACGCACAAAATGCAACACCCTATCGCTTTTGCTAGATGAGGCGAAGGGGGGTGATCCATACAATTCATCATCGAAATTGGGGAAATCCCTGATGAGAACTGGGAATTAGGGCATGGGAAAATCCGGCCTGCATGGGAGAGTAACGATGATCAAATGTCACACTCGCAATCCGTCTTCGCTTCGCATTGGCCTTTTGGGCGGCGTCGGAGCGATGGCTCTTTGCGCTTTTTCAGGAACTGCGCACGCGCAAGACGCTGCGCCGCAAGCTGAAGCGGGTGAAGATGAAAATGTGATTATCGTTCAGGCCCGCCGGCAAAGTGAAAGCCTGCAAGAAGTGCCTGTGACAGTGACCGCGATTAGCGGCGATACTCTTGAGAAATATGCGGTAGACCAAGTAGCTGACGTGACCAGCCGGGTGCCCACATTGAACGTTCAAGTCGGTGGTTCGGGTTCTGGCGGCCAGCTGTCACTGCGCGGCGTTGGTTCCTCCAACATCTCTGCTGCTTTTGACAGTGCAGTCGCGTTCGACTTTGACGGTGTTCAGGTCTCAACAATGCGTCTGGTTCAAGCTGGCTTTTTCGACACCGCGCAAATCGACGTTTTGAAAGGGCCGCAATCGCTCTTCTTCGGTAAGTCAGCGTCTGCTGGCGTATTCTCGATCCGCTCTGCTGACCCAACACCCGATTGGGAAGTGGGCGGCAAGGCTGCCTATGAGATCGAGGAAAAAGGCTACACCGTTAGCTCGTATATTTCCGGCCCGATCACTGATAATCTCGGTGTTCGTCTGGCAGCCCAGTACAATGATATCGACGAGTTTGTTGAGCTTCAGGAAGGTTCTAACTCAGCGAATGGCGATTTCCGCGGGCAAAAGAACTTTGTGGGCAGAGTCACACTAGATTGGGAGCCGGTGCAGGGCTTTGATGCCAATCTCAAAGTGCAGTATGTTGAGAACAAAGGCGACGGCGCGATCCAGCACTCTGACATTAATTGCGGCGCGAACGGCGTAGCTGATGCGGTGTTCCTATTGCAGGGTGGCTTGCAAATCCCTGCCGGAAACGATTGTAACGACAGCGATGGAAAGTACTTCTTGCCCGATGCTGCGCCGCAATTGGCGCCAGGCATTCCGACTGCATCGGGGCCATCACTTGCCGAAGGGCGCAATGGCGTCCCCTTCTCCGAGACAGAACTGCTTTTCGCGCGGCTCGCTCTGGAATTTCAGCTCACCGATGAACTCACTTTCGCGTCAACCACTGGCTATGTCGATTTGGATGCGACCGACTTTGACTGTTACTCATACGTGGGCACTTTTGGTCCAGGCGTTCCTGGTGGTGCGGGTTGCTCCGATCCGCGCAACACACTTGAGCAATACACTCAGGAACTTCGCCTGACGAGCGACCTTGCGGGCCCATTCAACTTTATGGTCGGCGCATTCTACGAATCGCGGACATTTGGGTTCGACACCGCGCAACAAGGCGTGAATATCTCCTTCGTTGCGCCGGATCCGATCACTGGGTTCACTTACGACTGGGATAAGGTCCACACGACCGACACCGAGGCTTATTCATTCTTCGCGAGCGGTATTTTTGACGTCACCGATCAATTGGAACTGTCGGGCGGTGTGCGCTATACGAAGGAAAACAAGACTAACACGATCAGCGTGCCTTATGTGCATGCTTTCCTGTCGGCAGGCCCTGCTTTCATCAACAGCGGCTTTTTCTCCGGACCGATTGACTTCAGCGACAGCAATTGGTCGCCAGAAGCCACAATTAAATATCAAGTCAGCGATGATGTGAACATCTTCGCCTCTTACAAAACTGGCTTTAAATCAGGCGGTATTGATAACTCGGCGCTGCCATCTGCATCGCTGCTTGGCTTTGACGACCCCGATCCGGCTGTTCGCCAAGCCACCGCTGATGCGCTCATCTTTCAATCAGAGACCGCTGAGGGCGGCGAGATTGGCATAAAAGCGCAATTTAACGACCGGACAGTGACGTTCAATGCAACGGCCTATTACTACGTCTTTGACGACCTGCAGGTTCAAAACTTCGACGCTGTAAACATCCAGTTCCAAACGCTCAATGCGGGTGAGGTCACATCCAAAGGTGCGGATTTCGAGTTTGGTTGGAGAACACCGGTCGATGGCCTCGATCTGTCGGCGAACCTGTCCTATCTGGATGCTAGCTTCACTGACACATTTATTGCTGGTCTGGGTCAGGACTTGGATGGTCGCGCGGCTGCCCGGGCGCCCGAGTTTTCTGGCAACATCGCCTTTGATTGGGAAATGCCCATAGGCGACAATCTGGTGTTCAACCTTGGCGGCAATGCGATCTATTCGGGAAGCTACTTCACCAATGAAGACACGCTAAACGACCTTCGCCAAGATAGCTATGTGACGTTTGACGCCCGTGCATCCATCGGCGATCCCGATGGCAAGTGGAAGTTCTCCGTTATCGGCACCAATCTGGCGGACGAAATTTGGATCAACACATCCGGCGGACGCCCCTTCCTGCAGCCGGGGGTTGGCGATGATCTGGTGGTCACACAGAACCGTGGCCGTCAAATCAGCGGCGAGATTAGCTTCCGCTTCTAAAAACAGGTTTCTCTCACGAGACAGGAGGGCGGCTCTTAACAGAGTCGCCCTTTTGTTTGGGCGGATTGCCAGCCAAATATGCCCCTCACCAAAAGAAGCAATTGAAACAGCCCAGCCAAGCCGCAAAACTGTCCACGATCTGACGCACAAAGGATATTGCAATGTCACGCCAAGAATTGATCGACATGACCCGCTCGCTCATCGCCCATGGTGAAGCAGACACGATGGAACTGGCCGATGAAGTGGTTGCAGTGCCCGCCAGCGCCTACACTGATCCTGCGCTGTTCGAAGAAGAAAAGAACAAGATATTCAAGCGCCTGCCGTTGATGGTCGCGCCCTCGTGCGAATTGCCAAATCCCGGCGATTTTAAAGCGATGGACATTTGCGGCGTCCCCGTGTTCCTTTCGCGCCAAAAAGACGGTGAGGTTATCGCGTTCCTCAACATGTGCAGCCACCGCGGCAATCCGATTGTCAGCGGCACGGGCAATGCGGCGCGCTTTACCTGCGGCTATCATGGCTGGACGTTCAAGCAGGATGGCGATCTGATTGGCGTTGCAAGCCCGCAGGATTTCGGCTCGATTGACAAAAGCAAGCACTGCCTAACGCGCTTTCCCGTCTATGAAAACGCTGGCCTGATCTGGGCGACGCTGGACCCCGATAGCAAGCTGCAGATCGCCGATTACTTGTGCAATTACGATAGCTTGCTCGAGGCTTTCGGGTTCAAGGATTGGACATTGTTTGCCCAGCGCACATTGCCCGGCCCCAATTGGAAGACCGCGTATGACGGCTACCTCGATTTCTACCACTTGCCCGTGCTGCATAAGGACACCTTTGGCGCCGATTTCTTCAACCGGGCGAATTATTTCGCCTGGGGCCCGCATCAGCGCCTCTCCTCCCCATCGAAGTTTGCGCAGAAAACAGGCAGCGATGAAATGCTCGACCTATCGACTAT